>CAZHRJ010000303.1:0-1507 GCA_964534765.1 uncultured bacterium | reverse complement strand
GACTTTGGCCGCGCCGTCGGCGGTATTCCCTCTGTGGCGACGCAGAGAGCCTCAACGCAGGTCTTGATTCCCGATGGAGGCACCGCTGTGATCGGCGGCATTCTGCTGGATAACGACTCGGTGACTGTGGGCCAAGTGCCAGGGCTGGGAAGCATTCCCGTTGTCGGCTACTTGTTCAAACGAACCCAGGTGGTCAAGAGTACGTCCGAGCTGTTGTTCTTTGTCACCGCGCGGATCAAGGCCGACAGCCCGATGAATCTGAATCCGGCCCGCCCACCCCAGCAATGAAATGAGGGGAGACCGGCCTGCTCAATGAGGCCGCCGAAGGCGGCGTATCCCGGGGGTTGGCCGGTGGGCCCCTCACCGAAAAATGGCGACCGTCCAGTACCGCGATCTTTGTAAGGGACTGTTACGAAAGATACCCGGGACTCGGGCGGTCGTTTTCATTAGCCTCGACGGCTCCGTCCTGGACGAGGTCATCGCCAGCAGCAGCATTGATTCTCATATTCTCGCGTCCGAATACGCGACCCTGTTCCGCATTGCCACTCGGACCTCAGAAGATGCCGGCACCGGCGAAGCTGTCGAACACATCGTGGGTTCCGACCGCTTCACCATCGTCGCGAGGCGGATCGCCTCGGATTCCATCCTCCTGGTTGTCACAGAATCCGATCAAGTCGGACGTGCCCGATACGAACTGAGACGCGTGGCCCTGGGGATCTGAGTTAAATCCGAAATCCAAAATCCGAAATTTCCCCGTGCTATACTCCGCCTTTGTTATGAACCAGAAAGAGATCAAAGAGCTAATCGAACTGATCTCCTCCAAGGAAGCCATCGGCGAGTTTGAGATCGAACGGGCCGGCGTTCGACTGCGGATCAAGAGATCAGCTAATCATTACCCGGCATCGGTGGTTTCCGAGGCCGTATTACCAGAGACAGCGCTACCCGCAATCGCGGCGGCTCCGGCCGGGGCTTCGCTTCCTGGACAGGAAGGCGGCCTCCATTACGTGACGTCGCCGATTGTGGGCACGTTCTATCGTGCGTCGAGCCCGACATCCGAACCTTTTGTGAATGTGGGAGACCGCGTCGAGAAAGGCTCAGTCCTCTGCATCATCGAGGCCATGAAGCTGATGAACGAGATCGAATCCGAGGTCGCCGGCGAGGTCACTGCGATTTTTGTGGAAAACGGCCGGCCTGTCGAATATGGCGAGCGGTTGTTCGCCGTCCGCCACCGCTGAATAGATTCGCGCATGTTTCGAAAGATCCTCATTGCCAACCGGGGAGAAATCGCCCTCCGGATCATCTTTGCGTGCAAAGAGCTTGGTATCAAAACAGTTGCGGTGTTCTCCGAGGCGGACCGCAATGCGTTGCACGTCCGGTTCGCGGATGAGGCCGTGTGCATTGGCCCGGCGAAGAGCGCCGACAGCTATCTGAACATCCCCAGTGTCATCAGCGCAGCAGAAGTGACCAATGTGGACGCGATTCATCCCGGATATGGTTTCCTTTCTGA
>CAZHRJ010000302.1:0-1529 GCA_964534765.1 uncultured bacterium | reverse complement strand
AGCATTGCGTCTACTACGGAGGCGGAAATGTGTCAAGCGCATTGAAGATTAAACACAAATTTGAGACAGTCCACACTGAGGTGATCGCGAAGTGTTTTTAAAAATCAGCCACAAGACGGAATGCCGGTACAGCCGCGCCGTCCAATTCGCCCGGATTGAATACCGCGTGTTCCCGGTGACCACGCAGGAGCAGAACGTGCTCAGACTCGACGTGTCCATAGACCCGCCCTGTCCATGGTCCGACGCCACGGACGCGTGGGGGAATGTCTACCGGAAGGCGGAATGGGAAAGCATTGCCGGCTGGAGTCTGATGGTCGACATCCATGTCGAGACATTGATGACTAATCCGTTTAATTTTCCGCCGGCCGCCGCCCGCCGGTCTGTGACGGCCGGCCTGACGGAGTGGCCGGCTGACGTGCGGGGATATTTGCGATGGGAGTACGATCCGTGGGACAACGATCCGGCAATAGAAAACTGGGTGGTGCGGGAATCCGGCGCTGTGGACGGGGCATTCCTGAAAATACAAACGCTGATGCATCGCATCCATCAGGAATTCAAGTTCTGCAAAGGCCAGACGGACGTCAAAACGCCGCCGGGAGAGATATTACGCCTCAAGCTCGGCGTCTGCCAGGATTTTGCGACACTTCTCATCGCCGCGGCCCGGTCGATGGGTCTTCCGGCAAGATACGTGAGCGGTTACATCTACGAAGGCCCAAAGGCCAGGCGAAGGGAGACGGCGCCGGTCGGACACGGCTGGGCGGAGGTATATTTCCCGGACATCGGCTGGCGCGGGTTTGACCCGTTGAACGGGATTCTGACGTGCCACACCCATGTGCGCGTGGCGCAGGGCCGCTGGTACGCCGATGCGGCGCCGACCGTGGGGCGGTTCATCGGCCTCGGCATCGATCAAACAACGCGGACGGAGATCAACGTGGATGTTGCGGATTCGTCCGGCAAGAGCATGGAGGACGCGCCATGACTTTTTGCCTGGGAATGCGCTGCAACGAAGGCCTGATCGCGCTTGCGGACACCCGGATCACCGCCGGGAATGAATCGTCCACGTCCGGGAAGATCACGGTCCACCAATACGCCCGCCATTCGCTATTCATCATGACGTCGGGTCTTCGGTCCGTGCGGGACAAATCCATTGCGTTTTACGAGGAACTCATGGCGGAAAAAGAGGGGACGATGACGAAGACGTTTCACGCGGCGGACGCGTTCGCCAAACAGGTCCGCCGGGCGCAGAAGGAGGACGCGCGGTGGCTGAAAAAAGGCGGGCATCTCTTCGACATACACGCGCGTGTCGGCGGCCAGCTGGAGCATGACGCCGAGCATAAATTGTATCTGATTTATCCCGAGGGCAACTGGGTGGAGGCCAGCCTGTCCACGCCCTATTTCATCATCGGCCAGAGCGGTTACGGCAAGCCGCTTTTGGACAGGGCTTTTTCTCTCGAGCTGGACCTCGAGACGGCGTTCAAACTTGCAATTTTATCGTTCGACGCCACCCGCACCAGCGCCACGAACGTGGA
>CAZHRJ010000301.1:0-1533 GCA_964534765.1 uncultured bacterium | reverse complement strand
CGGACGACATCCTATAAGGTCAAGGACTGGCCCCAGCCTCTCGACAACGGCCAGCATGTTCTTCTGGGATGCTGCGTCGAAACCCGCCGATTCCTGCGGGAAATACTCGCCGATGACGCGGTCGAATGGCACCGGAAGATTCCGGTGGCGGATGACGACGGCCGGATTCACCTCTTGACGCCATGGCCGGTGGGCGGGCCGTTTCATCTGATCCCGTTTTTGCGCCAATTCCCGGGTCTTACGACCGCACAACGTTGGCGGCTCATGGCCGGAATCGTGCGTCTCGCGATTGGCCGGGAAAAAAACGGATTCTGGGCCGACACGGCAAGACGCCTCAATCAGACGGAATCGATTCAGCGCCACTTCTGGAACCCGTTTCTGGTTAGTGCCCTCAATTACGATCCGGCCCGGACCGCGACCGAGCATGTCCGGCATGTCGTCGTGGATGCTTTTTTCAAGGGCAGCGACGGCATGGAGATCGGCGTTCCGCGCGAACCACTCGTCGGGCTCTTCAGCAATCGAATTCAGCCGGCGCTGGAAAAGGCGGGCGTGCGTATTGAGCGGATGAAACGCGTGCTGAGAATGAGCTGGCGGCTGATGCCGCCGGCGGCGCCGGACGGGTTCATGGTCCATTTGCACGACCAGAGCGCACGCGCGGGCCGAAAGGTTATTCTGGCGACGGGGCCGGGCGCGGCAAAACAGATTCTGGAGGAATCGACGGGTGTGGAGGCCATCGCGACGACCATCCGGCCGGCGCTGGGCGGGGCGCCGATTATCTCGGTCCATCTTCTGTATGACCGGCCGATCCTGCCGCCGGAGGTCCCCTTCTGCCAGGTACAGGGCCGGATGATCCACTGGATTTTTAACAAGGGTCGGCACGACGGTCGCCAGCACCTCCAGGCGATCATCAGCGCCGCGGACGAAGCGGCCAAGCAATCGCAGACCGAACTGGTCATGGTGGTCGACAGTGAGGTCCGGTCGATCGGCGCGGGGGCCGGCAATGGCGGCGCCGGGGCGAAATTGGAAAAGGGCGTCGTGTTCATCGAGAAGGAAGCGACCTTCCCGCCGCGGCCGGACGTGATTCGGCCCCACGCAACGGTGACGGGCCAACCGGACCTGTTTTTAGCCGGCGACTACGTGGAGACCGGTTGGCCGGGGACGATTGAGAGCGCCGTGCGAAGCGGCATCCAGGCGGCGGACGCGGTTCTGGCCGGCGGGGCCAATACGGGGCAATCCCGAAAAAATACCGGCGGGCCGGCAATCAAAACGCCGGACGCCAAACGGGGCTGAAAAGGCCCGCCGGATGTCGCTCTACTTCGTGAACTATCTTGACCAGGTCATCGGTCCGTTCACGCTCGGAGAACTCATTGAGAAAAACGTTTCTCCGGACACCCGGGTCAGATGGGGGAAGTTTGACAGCAATGACTGGGAGGGCCTTTCCCAGAATTTCCGTTACGTCAACGCCATAGAATCGAACGGCCGGCAGCCCGCGCTCACAAAATGGCGATGTATCGCCTATGACAATAACAACAA
>CAZHRJ010000300.1:0-1535 GCA_964534765.1 uncultured bacterium | reverse complement strand
GCCGAAAAAACGCCGACCCCAAACACGAGACGCCCGAGGACAGAGCTCGCGCCGCGAGGATGCAGTGGCATTACGACCCGTTCAGCCATTACATCCCGCCGCATTGCCGCGCCACCGCGTCAATGTTCCTAGATCCGGCGGACATGCCCGACCACTCGCTGAAAAAATTCGCCGACGGCACGGTCGGGGCTTTGACGTCGGACGAAATCTGCGAGCCATATCCGGACTTGATGCCCGGCGCTGGTGAGCCTTCGCCTTTCCCTGCGGTTACTCGAGGGGAGAGTATAGACCCCCACGAGTTTCAGGTCGACCCGGATCCAGCCCGTGAACTGAAATATGGCCAATTCGATCTGACTCCGGTCGTGCGCTTTCTTCGCCAACGTCGTTACATGGAGTGGCTCGCCGCATAGTCCATCGCGGAGCGGTCCGAACCCACAACGAAATAAACGAAAGAAACGAAAAAACCGGACCCCGATCCCCACTCCCCTACGCCCCTCGCCCCAGGGCGAGGGGAACTGGCCGCGTGCGCGCGCACGCGGAAAGCCTGCCGGCGGAGCGACATCGCCACCGCGTCCTCACGGCACCGTCCCGCTCCCGGCGACGGCATTCGGCCTCTCGGCGTCGTCCGTTCGACGGACAGCCTGAAGTCTCACGGCGACGTCCGTTCGTCCTCATGTCCGTCGTCCGGTCGCTGGCGGTGTCCGTTCGTCGGTCGGCGGCTCGTCAGAATCGCATCATTGCCATCCATGGCAACGTCTGGCGGCGGTCATCGTGACCGCCGAAACCTCCCGGCGAACCACACCTGACCCACCGGCGATGTGAAAACATCGCCGCGAAAGCGGCTGTCACGTTGTGATCAGCCGCTTTTCATTCGCGGCAAACATTCAATTCAAAAACAAGCAGGTCAAAAACGTCCTACCAAGGACGGCGACCCCGGAAGATCGCGGCAACAAGGCGTGACTCGCCGGCGTTGATTACTGTGCTTCATCCCCACACGGGTCGTGCAAATAACACAGTCCGACGGACAGGACTTGTAAAAACACTGCGGTGACGGTTGAGGCTTGCTTGGCCCGGCCGAGCGGTGAGCGTGGTCGAAAGTCCACGTCGTGTGATGGGGGCGTAACCTCGAACACATACCTTTCCGAGCGAGCCCTCGCTCTAAGCATGGATGCTTGTCCCTGTGTTCGGGAATTCGGTGAAGCCATGGATGGCGTAGCCGCCGAACACGGGGGCAAAATCCCCTCGCAAATGCCTCAACCCGGAGAGTGGGCACTCCGCACACATCCCACCCGTGCGGCCCTCCGGAACATTTACATCCCCGCGCCTGCACTTCACCAAATTGGCGCGCCTCACAGGCGCGGGGCAACTGCCTCATATCCCTTATCCCGGCGGTGATCCCTCCCACCGCCGGTTTTTTATTCCAACAGGGGGGCGTGCGGCAAGTCCCAACTAACACACTGAAATCCCTCGACATAGATCGACCACTCGTTTCCACAAATCGCGCATGGCGCGAAAAACCCACAAAAACAGGAGGT
>CAZHRJ010000299.1:0-1536 GCA_964534765.1 uncultured bacterium | reverse complement strand
TTCTCCTGCGCTCGGTGGACCCTTCGTATGACGATTCGGTGGTGCGGGCGGTGCGCGGATCCAATCCATTGCCGGCCCCTCCGGAGAGCCACCGCAAGGAGTTTACGGACGTAGAGCTGATGTTTCGTCCGAAGGATTTGGGTGGTTAGATGATGATTTTCAGGGTGCTGGCGGTTTTTCTGTGTTTTTTTGGGTTGTCCTCGCAGCCCCTCTATTCCCAGGTAAAGGGGACCATCGTAAATCCCGCGGAGCGCTATCCGATGGCTATATCGCCCCTGAAAAACCTGGGAACAGGCGAGGATGGGGCGAAGCTATCGGTGGGGATTGCGGATGTCATCATTCGCGACCTGGAACTTTCCGGTTGGTTCCGGATACTGGACCGGTCGGCCTACATAGAGGACCCGCAAAAAACCGGGATCACTCTAGGGGATTTCGATTTCCGGGATTGGTCCGTGATCGGCGCTCAGGCGCTGGTCAAAGGAGGATTTCACCTGCAAGGCGACGAGATCACCGTCGAACTGCGCCTCTTCGATGTGTATCAGGCGAACCAAATGGTCGGAAAAAAATATACCGGAAAGGTCAGGGACTTCCGCCGCATCGCCCATAAATTCGCCGACGAGATCATTTTTCAATTCACCGGCGTGCCCGGCGTCTTCAATACCAGGATCGCCTATGTCTCCACTGCCGGCGGGCGGTTCAAACAGGTTTATGTCTCGCACCTGGACGGAACCGAAAAGGTCCAGGTCACCAAGGATCCGACGATCCACCTCTTTCCCTCCTGGAGCCCGGACGGCCAATCGATATTCTACTCGACCTACGGCTACCTGGAGCGCGCGCCGGGACTGTATCTTTTCAATCTCTTCACCGGCAGAGATGCGCGGTTCTTGACCGGCGGCGGCCTGAATCTCGGGGGCAAATGGTCTCCGGATGGAAAATTCGTCGCCATACCGCTGGAACGACAGGGCAACGTCAACATCTTTCTGCTGGACCCCGCGGGGAAGATCGTGCGCCGCTTAACCGATGATGCGGCCATCGATGTCTCCCCGACCTGGTCGCCGGAAGGGGATCGTCTGGCTTTCATTTCCAACCGCAGCGGGAGCCCGCAGATTTATATTCTGGAGCTCGCCGGCGGCAAGGCGCGGCGCCTGACTTACTCGGGGGGATACAATACTTCTCCCAGTTGGTCTCCCAGCGGCGACAAGATAGCCTACACGGGCAGGGTGAACGGCCGTTTTCAGATCTTTACGATTCCGGTCCAAGGGGGCGATCCGCAGCAGCTCACTTCCAGCGCCGGCGACAACGAGGATGCCTCGTGGTCGCCGGACGGCAGGTTCCTCGTATTTGCTTCCAGTAGGCAGGGCCGATACCGTATCTATGTCATGCAGGCGACCGGAGAAAATCAGCAAAGATTGACAGGTTCGGGGGGAGATGATACAAATCCGTCCTGGTCGCCGCGTTTGGAATAGACCCCTTTGGCCTAACCCCATGGAGAATAAAGAAAGGAGAGAAGGATGGTTGATCGACTGAGCGCGTCGC
>CAZHRJ010000298.1:848-1537 GCA_964534765.1 uncultured bacterium | reverse complement strand
CTGCTGTTCAGCGTCCCGCCCCCCTGGTGGACGAAGAACAGCAGGGTCGCGGAGAGCGGCAGCGACGAGGTGAGGAAGCCGGGCAAGAAGAACACGGTGGCCAGAACCGACGAGACAGCGGTGACGTAGACCCGCGCGTTGGCGACTCCGCGCCTGAGCAGTCTGTCGGCCACCTCGCCACCGGCCATCAGGCCGATCGCAGCGCCTGCGCCGATCACCGGCACGAAGGCGCCGGCCTTCGTGGCCGAGAGGTCGAAGGCCGTCTTGAAGAAGTCGATGCCCCATACCTGCAGTGCGCCAGACAGGAACGCCGAGATCGTCAGCGACATCACCGCGAACCACATGGACCGGATGTGGCGCAGCTCGGCGAACACCCGGTGCCGAACCGGCTCCACACCTGCGGGATGTGGTCTAATACCGGTGTGGGCAGTCCGAACAGACTTGTCGAGGAATATCAAAAAACCATACCCGATAAATTGGCCTGTCTCGAAAGCCAAATCGGGGCCGTTGCGGGCGATCCGGCCAATTCCATCCCCCGGTCTGCGCTCCGGATGGCGTCCCATAAAATCGCCGGAACGGCGGCCAATTTCGGATATCGGGAGGCCGGAGATACGGCCCGGGCGATCGAACAACTCCTGGTCGACGCCGACAAGGCCGCCCACAAGGCCTACGGCTTCGGCGACAAGTCG
>CAZHRJ010000298.1:0-838 GCA_964534765.1 uncultured bacterium | reverse complement strand
CCCTCCGCGGTCTCCACCAAAAAATCACACGCGCATTTGAGAGGCCTGAAGGTGTAGAACTGCCCGCCGTCTCGTTGGAAGAACAGGATGCCGAGACCACCGCCATCCTGATAGTCGATGACGATGCGGATTATCTTAAACTCATGAATGAAGCGGCAAAGAAATTTCCGGTCAACCTGATCTGCTTTTCAGAGCCTCGATCGGCGCTGGCGACTATTTCGTATGGGCTGGCCCGTCCGTCAGCCATCATCCTGGACGTTCTTTTTCCGGGCGTCGTGAGCGGATTCGATCTGGCGGCGTCGTTTCGGCAAGCCTTTGGGAAGGCGGTCATGCCAATCTATTTTGTCAGCGCCAACGTCGATGACCTGGAAAACCGCGTGGAGGCGGTCCGGGCCGGCGCGGAAAAAATATATTTAAAACCGGTCGAGCCGGATAATATTTTTCTGGACATTCTGGAGAAACAGGGCCAATCGGACGCCCGGCGAAAACACATTTTTCTGGTGGACGATGAACCGGACATGATCCTGATCACAACCGATTTGCTGTCCGCCATGGGGTACGACGTAACGGCGGTCCCGTCCTCGCACGGCCTGCTGGAAATACTGAAAACATCCCGGCCAGATCTATTGATGCTGGATCTTCAGATGCCTGATATTTCCGGCATTGAAATTTGCCGGCTCATCCGGATGATGCCGGGAATGGAGACCCTGCCGATCTGCATGTTCACAGCCTCGCACGATTCGGACAACCTGGCGGCGGCGTTTCAAGGCGGCGCCGACGATTACATCACCAAACCCGTCGACTTGAAAGTGATGAAGGCCAGGGTGACGGCGCTTTA
>CAZHRJ010000297.1:0-1538 GCA_964534765.1 uncultured bacterium | reverse complement strand
CGTCTCCTGACGGCCTTATTTCAACACATATCGAGAAAGGCGAAATCAAAAATCAGAAAGGGAGGTGAGATGTTGAAGTCAGACGAGTTTCAAAGCGGCGGAGGGGGCCAGATGAAATCGTAGCGCTGGCCCCCTCCTTGGGGCCGGTGGCGGGCAGAAAAACAACGCCGTATTCACGCGCCCGCATGGTGTGAATGGCAGCATATCGCCGACCCCCATGGACGGGGGAAGTGCCGCCGAGCGACAGGGATGTCGCGAACGGCTGTGGTAAGGCGGAGGCCTCGGATCGAAACCGAGTGCGGGCTTGATCAATTATATTCAGGAGGAATGATGTGACGGGTGTACTGGTTCAACCAACGTTGGTTCTGAATTCGAGTTTTCTGCCTATCTCGGTCGTCCGCGCAATGGTGGCGATCTGTCTGTTCGTCACGTCCAAGGCCGACCTGATCGACGGCGATGAGGCGGAGCAGATCCGTTCGCAGAGATTGTCCATCCCGTTGCCCCGAGTTGTCCGGCTCTTGCACTTCAACGGGATCCCGTCCAATCCGGCGTGGTCCCGATTGAAGGTGATCTACCGGGATGACATGACTTGCGCATGGTGCGGCAAGCAGGGCCGAATGGAGGAATTGGACTGCGACCACGTTATTCCTCGATCGCGGTGGTATGCATGTCCACAGAATTTCCGGAAGCCGTACGAAGTTCCGCATTGGGATCAAGCGGATGATCGAACGCGTGTACGACCTCGCGCTGAAATTATGGGGATACCCGGAGTACCGGACGGAAGTGCAATTTCACCGGACGAATCTGCAGGAGTCGCTGAAACAGGCGCAGGCGGAGAAACTGACGTTGGAGACAGGCGTCGAAATGCGCGAGGCGGGGCTGATCAATCAGGACCAGCTTGCGGCGCGGATGGGGTTGGGGGCGGCCGATAGCGCCGCGCCAACAGGGATCGCGGGGCGAACGACGGGACGATAGCGGTCAGGCGGCGATCTTTTCTATTTTGAACCGATATCCCAGCGCTCCCAACACATTCCTCAAATTCCTGTAAGTTGGATTTCCATTCGAAGAGAACATCCGGTACAGGCCGGCCCTGTCCAGACGCACTTTTTTCGCCACATGGCTCATACCGCCATGAGCCTCCGCCACGTTTTTCAGGGCCTCCAGAAACAGGTCCGGATCGCCGTCCGCCAATGCTGCGTCCATGTAGGCCTGCGCCGCTTTCGGCTCCTTGAGCCGCTCAATCAGATCTTCCTTGAATGTCAGTTTGGGCATATCGCTTACCTCGCTTTCTGGATTTGTATTTTTTCCAATATTCTTTGGCTCTGTGAATGTCTGCCGTCTGAGTTCTCTTGTCACCGGCGCACAGAATCACCACGATCACAGGACCGTCCTCACCGACGTAGATTCTATACCCGGGTCCAAAATCTTCCTTGAGTTCAATAACTCCCTCGCCCACCGACCGCCACTTGCCGAAATTGCCCAGCGTCAATTTGGTCAGCCGGATGTCCAATCTGGCGACAGCTACCGTATTCTTCAAA
>CAZHRJ010000296.1:0-1539 GCA_964534765.1 uncultured bacterium | reverse complement strand
TCGCGCTTTTGTACAAATAGGTCAAATTTCCATGGCTGTCGGCCCCTGCGGTCACGGTTATTTCACCGGCGCTCACGGCCACGATGCTGTTGCCGGTCCTGGAAAGATAGAGGACGCTTGACGCTTCGGCCCCTTCTCTTCTCAGCGCGGCATTCATGGTTGAGGCCTGTATGTTCGTCAATGTTTTCCCGTCCACCGTTCCCCAGGTCCCGTCGGCAAGCTGGACGATCTGCCCGTCCGCAAACGCGTAATGGTTAATGATTTTGCCGCTCCCGTCCGTGACCGTTGTTTCTCCCTTGGCGGAAGACCAGGGGCTGTACTCATCCGGCCTGGTGAAGGTGATCGTTTGCACTACATTCCGCACGGTCCCATTTGAATTATGCGTACTGGATCTCGTTTCCGTCGTCAGGGTCAACGATCTGCCGTCACCCTGTTCCGTCGTCTCGATCGTGATGTTTCCGAGCTTGTCAACCTTGATCGTCACATCCTGTTGAGAAGGCCGGGATTTGGCCATCTCCATAAACATTAACAGGACCGAGGCCATCGGGCCGGTCACCACCTGATCGATGGTCACTATCGCCGTCTGTTCGATGCCGTACGCAAAATAAGCCCCATCCCGGCCGTCAATCACCACCCTTCCGTTCGAAGCCCACCCGCCTATTTCATTGCCTTTCAGATCGTAAATTCTGCCGCCGCCGTCGTATGTCATCACCAGTTTTCCGCTTTCGTCAAAAATGTTCCCGTTCCCGTCGTATCGGTACAAATTCCCATTCGAGTAAATCCAGCCCGTTTTTTCCATCGTCGAATAGGTCCCGCCACCGGCGATGAAATCATCCACCGTCCCCACCGCGTTCCCGGCCAGATCGAAAAAGGTGCCATCTCTGTAGGCCGCCACCAAGTTGCCCTTAGAATCATAGATGTGCCCGTCTGCATCGGCAATGTATAACCGGCCTTGATAGGCAATGAGCGCCGCCGCCTGAATCGGCGCCGGTTCCGAGCCGCCGATATCCGCTTCCGTCCATACCGAATAAGTCCCGCCGCCGGTGGTGAAGTCATCCACCGTCCCCACCGCCTTCCCGGTCAGGTCGAAAAATTGACCGTCTTTGTAGGCCGCCACCTTGTTGCCGCCGGCGTCATAGATGTTTCCATTGACGTCGGCCATGTATATCTGGCCGTTATAGGCAATGGCCGCCGCCATTTGGATCGGCGCGGAATAAACCGAATAAGTCCCGCCGCCGGCGAGGAAGTCATTCACCGTCCCCACCGCGTTCCCGGCCAGATCGAAAAATTGACCGTCTTTGAAGGCCGCCACCTTTTTGCCGTTAGAGTCATAGATGTTTCCATTGACATCGGCAAAGTACTTCTGGCCGTTATAGGTAATGGTCGCCGCCGCTTGGATCGGCGCAGGATTGGAGGAATTGGCAGGAGGATTCACGGTGATGAATTTCGGCGTTTCAGGTATTGAATAAGTCCCGCCGCCGGCGATGAAGTCAGCGGCCGTCCCTACTGCGTTCCCGTTTAGATCGAAAAAGGAACCAT
>CAZHRJ010000295.1:0-1547 GCA_964534765.1 uncultured bacterium | reverse complement strand
GTCCATCCCCATTTACAGAACTCAAATTTCCTCCGAGGAAGCGGGAAGTTCTGACCCTCTCTTGCTTTCCCTGGCCTGATGGCTCTATAATATCGTGGGTTTGAAAGGAGGCTTCGGTATGGCGCTGGGAAGTGTGTTCACCCGCCGGTCGAGCGCCGACGGTCCGTTGGATTTGTTTGAAGCGATAGACGAGCTCAAGCGGAAGAAGAACGCGGTGATCTTGGCTCATTACTATCAGGATCCCGACATCCAGGATGTGGCGGATGTTCTGGGAGACAGCCTCGCGCTGGCTCGATCGGCGCAGAAAACCGATGCCTCCGTGATCGTTTTCTGCGGCGTCCACTTCATGGCCGAAACCGCCAAAATTTTGAATCCCGGCAAAATGGTCCTCATTCCGGATCTGTCCGCCGGATGCTCGCTGGCCGAAGGGTGTCCCGCGCCTGCGTTTGAGGCTTTTCGTCGCGATCATCCCGACCATGTCGCGGTGACCTACATTAACTGCTCCGCCGAGGTCAAAGCCCTGTCGGATATTATCTGCACCTCCTCCAACGCCGAGGCCATTATCCGGCAGATCCCACCCAACCGGCCGATTCTGTTTTCTCCGGACAAAAATCTCGGGCGCTTCCTCATCCGAAAAACCGGCCGCGAAATGCTTCTCTGGCAGTCCTCCTGCATCGTCCATGAAACCTTTTCCCAGAATAAAATCCTCGATGCCAAACGCGCCCATCCCGGCGCCTTACTCCTGGCCCATCCCGAATGTGAGGAACCGGTCCTCGCCATGGCCGACTACATCGGTTCCACCTCCGGCATCCTGCGATACGTCCAGGAACATACCGAGCGTTCCTTCATCATCGCGACGGAGTCGAATATCATCCATCAAATGAATAAGGCTTGCCCGGATAAGGAATTCATTCCCGCTCCGTCCGTGGTGGACTGCAACTGCAACCTCTGTCCCCACATGGCGAAAAATACAATGGAAAAAGTGTATCTCTGCCTGCGGGATGAGTCCCCGGCCATCGAAATGCCGGATGACCTCCGCCTGCGCGCCCTGAGACCCTTGGAACGAATGTTGGATATGAGCCGATCCATCCCATCGACCGCCGCGCCGGTTTGGCTGGAATCGGCCGCCTGCGCGCCGGCGGGGACATGAACGGTTCCTGCCCGATTGCCATCTGGACTGTCCTCGCGATTCTGGGGGTCGCGTTATTCGTCTCCCCCGGTTCCGCGGAGCCGCGATCGCTGACGTCCGCATCGTCAATGCTGGACAGCCCGAAAGGGAAGTCCGTCGGAAAAATTTTGCCGGGCGCAAAAGTTGAGCAGGGCCGAAGTCAGGACGACCAGACTCTGATTTCGGTCGAAGGATGGACTCATAAATCGGCGTTTGAAAAAGTACCGTCTCTGCTGGCCCGAAATAAGTCCCTGAAGGTTGTGCAAGAAGGCGCGGAGGTCAAAGCCGATCCGGGCGGCAAGGCAATCGCCCGGCTGTCGACATCGTCGTCGCCTCACATGCGGGACGTCAAGGGACCCTGGGTGAAAATCAGCCTCTC
>CAZHRJ010000294.1:0-1549 GCA_964534765.1 uncultured bacterium | reverse complement strand
CCCCCCAACTACTTGTGGATCAGGGAGTTGAGATTTCATGATCAAAAATCAAACCGCAGGCCGGACGCCCAGCCCTTGCCCCGGAGGGCCGGGTTTGCATCTTCAAATCCGTTATATCGAAATTCCAGAATCGCCCATATCCGCTCATCCAATTTGAGGTTGATCTGCGGCTCCACCACCCAGCGGTCCGTTCCCTTTTCAATCCAGTTGAAATCGGCAAACCCGGATAAGACCACACGATCGTGAATCGGAACCATCATCACCACACTGGCCTGTCCCCCGCTCCCGTCCGTCTCATAGGGGAACGCCCGCCACTGAAGCCATCCGGATGTGCTGTCGGCCTTCTTTAGCCATGGCGCCGTCACGGCATGTTTGAAGGTCAGACCCGCGCGGATCAAATCCGAACTGCCCGGCGTGGCGTCGTTGTATTCGGCTTGAAATCCAAGACCCTTGATGCCAAACCAGCGCTCCGGGGCCGTGTGAGACAGGCGGTATTCGGAGAAGGACCGGGCCGCATCCGATGCGTGATGGGCGTCCTTTTCCGCGCCGTGAAGATCGGTGAATCCCCAGAATGTCCAGCCGAGGGGAAGCCGGTCTGTGCCGACGGTGACGGCGAATGTATTGAAATCGCGGCTGTCGAAATAATACTGAATGTTCGCGGATGGACCGGACAGAGCGGCCGCCGGACAGACCGGCAACGCCGCCAGTCCGAATGACAGAATGATTCCCATCCCCGCCCGTACTACCCACACCCGCGCCAACCCAACCCCCGCGCCCCATTCCCTCTTCGCTTTCATGGGGCCTCCTGTTTTATATCGCCATGCCTGACGCCTTCAACAACGGCAAATATTCAGGCAGACCATCGATCAGTTCCCTCAGATTGGATCCTTTTTGAAAAAACGCGTCCGCGCCGGCCTTGAGGACCGCCTTCTCGTCCTTCACGTACCCCGAGACCGCAAGAATCTTGATGCCGGCGTAGGTGGGTTCCGACTTGAGCCTGTGGATCACCTCGACGCCATCCATCTTGGGCATGAGGAGATCCAGGATGACCAGGCCGGGAATTTCCCGGCCGATCTTGAGAAGCGCCTCGACGCCGTTGTCGGCCGTGTCGACCCTGACGGAGGGGTAGCGGGCAAGGATGCGCCGGGGAAGCGTTTTTAATATGGAGGGCTCGTCGTCGACGACCAGAATGAGGGGACTTTCAGGCTGTAGCTCCCTGGGAATCGGCAGGCGGTTGGCCGTGAGGAACTCCAGAATATCCCCGCGGCGAAACCGCGAATGCCCGCCAAGCGTTTTGATCGCCGGCATCCGGCCGGAATTGACCCACTCGGCCACCGTCACACGATTGACCTTGAACATGCGGCACAGATCGCCGGTCGAAAGCAGATCCGCCGCGGATTCCGATTGGATGCCCCTCACCCCCTGTTACTCGCTATTCTACTGTTTTGAATTATACTAACATTTCTAACATTGTCAAGAGGCGGGGCAAAATAATGGGCGCTAGAGGACTTGAACCTCTGACCCCCTCCATGTCAAGGAGGTACTCTAA
>CAZHRJ010000293.1:0-1553 GCA_964534765.1 uncultured bacterium | reverse complement strand
ACCCACCTTCTTTCCCCCAAGTTTGCCAATTGGGCTCCGTCGAGATCGAGGTTAAGGTGCCGGACCTCGAACTTCTGCCGGATGCGACCGACCCGGATGATTATGTGAAGATCGGTGGGACATGCCAGCATCACGGACCAGATGGGCCTGCGGGATGTGATTCTCCAGATAATAATCATTGGGGGACCCATGATGTAATTGACGCATTACAAGATATCGCATTTTGGTACGATTTTGTCGGCGGAAGCTGTCGGAGACCCATCCGTGGGGTGGCTGCGCTGACAGCCTGCCGCTCCGCCGTCGGCGGCGGGACATCGTGACCCGCCGGGAGAAGAAATACAAATTTTTCAACCGGCCTCCCCTTGGGATCGAGGACGGTTGAAAAATTTGCCGGGTTGTCTTGTCGGGGGTCGATTCAGCAAACGGCGTGACGGAGGATTTTTCGATGCGAAGGATGACATCGTACCTGGAGCGGTGCTGGATGCACCGAATTCCGGAGGGTGCGACGGCGCGCCGTTTGCCACAGGGCGGGCGCTCGTACGCGGGGAATCTGTTACGGGCGGGGCCGGGTTTGGCGCGGGTGAGCGGTCACGAATGTGACCGCGCCGGGAAATCCCATTTCCCGCACCCACGCCCCATCCCACGCGCGGCATGAGGCACGGACGGCCGTACGCATAATGCGCATTATGCGTACGGCTTCATCGGCAACCACGTGCGGCGGCTCGATGACTTCGGTTTGTTTTATCTTCCGAGCAATTCCGGAATTCCTCTTCGGTGATTTCTGCGTCCCGGATGAATCTTCGGACCAAAGGAATTTTCAACTCGCGATGATCCGGAATCGAAAGCATCGACCTGACAATTTTTTTTGCAGGATCATGTGAGAACCCCGTTGCCGGCGAAAGACCCATCCATCCCGCTCAAAAGCGTTTCGGGCCTCCTGACCGGATATCCCGGCCAGGCGCGTCATACCGCCAGCTCTACGATCTCACAATTTTTGGTGGGAATGCTCTCGTACAATTCCTCAAGACAGCCTTGAATCGCCTCTTTGATGTTCGCCAGCGTCTCGTCCCGCGTCTCTCCCTGACTGTGACAGCCCGGAATCACCGGACAAAACGCGACAAACCCGCCCTCCGTGCATTTCTCCAACACCACCTTGAACGTCGTCACGCTACGGCCTCCTTTCTCCCTCTGCCGTTATTGTCACCCGCGCCGTTGCGTTTCGCAAGCAATCCGTCGAGGACTTTGAGTACCGTACGCTGATCGTGTCGCGGTAATTTTTGAATTCGCTGTAATCGCTTCAACAGCCGCACAGACCCCATCGTCACCGCTTCCTTAAACGGTTTGATCCCTAGCAATTCGTCCGATGACGTTCGAAGCGCCTTGGAAAATCTCGCTATCGTCTCGCCCGGCGGCGGCTGGTCCGTTTCCGCTTCGTAGTAGGAGACCATCCGCATGGACAAACCCACCCGCCTCCCAAGCTCGGCTTGGGAAAGACCGGCGGCCATGCGCTTTTGTCGAAGCCGATAACCGAAACTCTCTTTTGCCAGTCGTTT
>CAZHRJ010000292.1:0-1558 GCA_964534765.1 uncultured bacterium | reverse complement strand
TCGACGGTCAGGGCGGCTTGCATGACGTGATCTTCACAAGCGGCGCACGACATGCCGTCGATCTTCATCCGCAGGGTGCAGGGAGCGTCGAGGTCGAGAGTTGCGGCCGCCGGAGAATTTGCGGCGGAGGTCGAAATCAACGCCGGGACTTTGCCGGCGCCGTAAAACATGACGACAAGGCCGGCCACGGAGAGAAACGACAGGATGAACTTTTCATTTTTGATTTCCATTGCCAACCCGCGAAGTTTTCGGCGTTCCAGCAGGAATACCCGCCATGCATAGGCGAGCGCGGCGACTCCGGCCAGCCAGAAATACCAATGATACCGGCCGAAAAATCCGACGGCCGAACCGGAGACGGCAAAAATTCCAAGAACCAGCGGCACGACGCAGCAGGACGACGCCAGAACCGCCGACAGCCCCGCCGCCCATCCCGCGCGGGTCGCCCCGGCCGCCGCTAAACCCCCACCTCGGGTAGGGGATATGGGGGTGAAGACAGATGCCTCTTTTGTCATTTCCAATCAACCTCCTTCAGGTTTGTTTCAGAAGCGTCGCGAGGACTTTGGTGGTCTTTTCCAGCCGATCCTTGCGGTTGCCCGGCATGCACCGGGTCATGCAGGCAACCAGTTCGTGACTGAGGAGACGGGCCGACACGCGGTTGATGGCGGCTTTCACCGCCGCCACCTGCAAAAGGATTTCATCCGCCGGCCGGCGCCCCGCGACCATGGTCCGGATCGATCCGACATGGCCTTCGATTCGAGATAAAAGATCGGTCAACTCCTTTTGGGACTCCGCCGTCAAATAGTCTCCATCCGCGCAGGCCGCATCGGCCTTATTCTTGCGTTTCATGCCCCGAGTCTACATCCCCCTAGGGGGGATGTCAAGCCCCCCTGGGGCCGAATTTGTGCGATTTCCGTCCAACCGGCTCACCACGTTTGCCTTACGGAAATCCCGAAATTCCATTTCGGCTCGATCTGCCGCCCATTCAGACGGCGGATGACGGGGATTTGCGCAGATGTTTCCCAGACGACGGTTTCCGACACCCACTGAACACCCGGAGACGCAAAGAGCAGATGGCCGCCGCTGTCCGCGTCGCCGGCGCCGCCGTTGCGATTCCACTCGGAGATCGAGCCGCTGAATTCCAGTACCGCGTTGAGCTGGGTGTAGACTCCGGCGTCGGGAATGACCGCCGGGGAAATCCTTTTTTGATAAGAAATATTGTACGTCAGGACGTCGCCGAACTCGAAATCGTTTGCGGAGCCTCGAAATTTGTAGGCCGCTTCCAGGTCCCATTCTCGATCGAGGCTCTGATCCGTCCACACCCATCCGCCGATCCAGTCCACGGCGCCGGAGGCGGGCTGAATCGTCTGCGGCAGCCGGCCGATGGCATCGGTCGCCCGATCCCGCCCGAACGCGATGGTTCGCCCCGCGTAGACGGCCGCTCGGCGAGTATGAGCTTTCGAATCCTGTTGACGAATCAGACGCTTGAAAATCAATGTCCCGTCGCCCAAGCCTTGCGCTTCACGCCACGAACCATCCGCCTGGCGCATGCTCTTTCGGA
>CAZHRJ010000291.1:353-1577 GCA_964534765.1 uncultured bacterium | reverse complement strand
ACGAGATCATGCCTAGTCTCGTGGGCTCGGAGATGTGTATAAGAGACAGCTGTTTTCCACCAGCCGGACATGGCCGGAAAAAAAGCCAGCCCAGGCGTTTGACGCCGGTGCCGAACTAAGTATTCCATAATGATTGGAGCTGCTGACAACGGCTTCACCGACGACGCCGGCCGATTCTCCGGAGGTCGCGCTCGACGACCACCCTTCCAGCCCGTAGTGGTTATTTCCGCTGTCGGCCCGGGCCTGTAGGACATAGCCGTTTGTCCCCGCGTTGACGGGTTGACTGTAAGCGAATCCCAGGTCAACCGGAGCGCCGGAGTTGGTGTTCAGTTTCACGAAGTTCGCCCCGCCGGCATGCACCCAATCGTCCAGACAGACATTGTTCCAGCAGATTTGACTCGTTCCGGTCCCGACTTCCAACCGGCTTCCCGGCCCCCCCTGGATGGTCAGTGAGCCTTCGAGGGTGAGCGGACCGGCCTTCGTTTGATCAGTGCTCGAGGTGTTCAGGGGAACGATTTGGCTGACTGGGATATTGGGAATATTGAACCCGGCCGGCGCGTCGTTCCACGCACCCCGGACGCGAACGGCAGCCAAGGCTAAAACGACGACGAAGGCGGCCGCCAAAAACCGTGAGCGGGTATGTCGTGAGATCGCCATTAGTTGCAGCCTCCATTGAACGGCCCCAAGATAATTCCGGGCGAGTGCTGGGGCACGCGGTCATAGCTGTAAAAACCGAAATAATTGCTGGACGAATCCGGGTCCATCGTCCGGCCCCAGGTACAGCTTCGCGACGCCTGATCGCAGTTCGGGCCATCAGCTGCAACCTTAATGGTCGGAAAGGTCGGCCCGGTCGGCGGGCTCTCCGTCGTGCGTTTTACCTCTACTCCGGCATAATCAAGATCTGCCGGCCAGTCCCAAGCAAAGTAAATTCGGGGTGGATGCTCAAAACAGACGGTGGTAGACGTGACCCGCAAGTTGCGGACATTTCCGGGCGGAGTAATATCGCAGTCCCGCGGGCAATACGAAACGGAGCTGGGGGTATCGTTTTCCGGAAACGTACAGAGGCCGTCCCCGCACGTGGCCGAGACCGGGATATTGGCCGTCGGCGTTCCGACGACGTAGGCATCAAACTGGACTGCCCCCGGAACGTTGAGATCGGCAACGGTGGCCGATTTATAGGTCACTTGCAGTCCCGGGCCGAAAGTGGAGTTGGCGATGGCCCAG
>CAZHRJ010000291.1:0-343 GCA_964534765.1 uncultured bacterium | reverse complement strand
GTCAGGTCCTTCGGGCTATAAATATCGGCGAAGTCGTTCCATAGCCCGGTGCCCACCCCGGTTGGCCAGACGCTGCGGCAATCCGGGGAGGCGGTCCCGAAACAGATGCGGGCCTCGGCGAGATTTGGATTCAGGGGAATCAAAGGCGCATTGGAAATAATCAAATCACGGTGAGCTGCGCCGTCGCGTGGACCCACCGCTACATCCCCCTTAAAATACCCGGCATAGGCCGAAGTCCGCCCGCCAGCATCACCGACAATGGTGTACTGCGGGTTCCCGTGTCCGCCGGGCTGACCGGCCACCCCGGCGCTGTTCACTGAGACCGCCGAAGTGCTCGCCCGTC
>CAZHRJ010000290.1:0-1577 GCA_964534765.1 uncultured bacterium | reverse complement strand
GCTGGCCAAGAAGGTGCAGGCGGGCACGGTGACGATCAACGGTGGTGGCGGCGGCGCGAGCCCGTGGGCTCCGTTCGGCGGGTACAAGCACTGCGGCATCGGTCGTGAGTTCGGCGACTACGGCATGCTCGGCGGCGATAACTTCGATCTGGCCATCGCTCAACGCGTGCTTCTGCCGGCGTGTCTGTCCGCGTCGCCGCCGCCACTCACAGAACTCTTTTTTGTCCGCAAAAACATGATTGCCGCCCGGCGGTTCAAAGAGCGGCTTTGCGGCGCAATTGCCGGAAATCTGGAGCGCAGCGGCCAACCGCCCGCTTCGGCCCATCCCGCCGACTATCCCAATATGGAGGTGACAGGCCGGACATTCGAGGTGCGCATGCATGACCTTGTCATCCCGGCGCAGGCCGTACGACTGACCACGCGGGATTTTCTAGACGCCCTCCGGCCGTTTTTGAGTATGGATCCCGAAGAGGGTAACCTGGTAGAAGGCCGGTGGGTGGGGTCGATTTTGGAGCCTCTGCACTTCACTCTGGGCAAGGCCAACCTGATCGTCTCCGACCTCGACATCCTTATCCTCTCCGGCGCCGCCTGTCGCGCGCCGTTTGTTCCATACGTGCTGGGAGAATATTGCAGAAGCAAAGGATTAAATGCCGAGCGGATCGTCCATGCCGATCTGGATCAGGCGGTTCAGCGCGGCGCCGCCATCCATGCCCACCGGCTGGCCGCCTCAGGCAAATCTCTGGTTACACCCATCCTCGGCGCCGACATTGGTCCAAGGGTCTACGGCGGTAGGCCGGAACGGCTCATCCCCGCGGGTACGAAACTGCCGTACGCCGAACGGCTCCATGAAAATGTGTTCTCGGTGCCGGAAAACGGTCTTGACGCGGTGGTCGTCGAAATTTACGCCTCAAGACGAAGCGGCAAAAAACCGGAGGTCCTCATGCGCCAGTCGATCGACCATGCCTACGCCGCAGAAATGTACGCCGTCGCCCCCGAATCGAACGGCGATTACGAACCGGCCAAAGACGCCAGAATGGAAACGATCCGGGCGATTGAATCCCAGGGCGCTTCCCGCAATTTCGGCGATCATATGGAAATGCTCTGGCGAAATCCAAACCCGGTTCTCGCTCTTCTCAACGCGGCCTGATCGCATTTATGCGTCCAACGGCAGATATAGGCCATAAAACGCGTCGGCGCCCAGAGCGATATGCAGGCGCTCTTGAAAGCCAAGCCCGAGAAATAATTTCAAAGAGGCCGCGTTCTTTTCCTTGACTTCGCAATAAACCTCCGGCAGTTTCCTCTTCTTTGCATGCTCGATCAGATGACGAATCAGTTTTTTCCCGATGCCCCGCCCTTGCCCAGATCGGCGGATATCCGGGTGACTTCGGCGATGGCCCGCTCCGTGCATCGGGTTATCTTCATTTCTTCGTTCATGGACAAGACCGGATATACCATATTTTTTGAAAAAGTCGGAGACGGGACGATGATTTATTTATGTAATCAGTTATCACGTAATTATGAATTAGACAAATCACGGACGCGGGACGATAATGGGGGGCGTAAGAAAAAAACGAGAG
>CAZHRJ010000289.1:0-1583 GCA_964534765.1 uncultured bacterium | reverse complement strand
GGATTACATCGCCAGCAACTATGGATACAACGTGGACATCAAGTGGGACGTTTACACGAGCAATGAGGAGCTATTTCACTGGATCACCCTCGGCAAGCGCCGTTACGACGTGATTTTCCCGGACGATGACGTCGTGCCGGTTGTATTCCCGGAAGATCGGCTGGACCTCTGACCGCGCTTTCTCCGATTTCAGCCGGAAATGCTCCCGGTCGAAAATCTGGTTCGGACGGATCGTCCGCAGCAGGATGGCACTCAACAGGCGCGGCGCCGGCATCTCCCGGACGGAACTCTCCACGTAGGCCGGCAGGCCCCGGCTGTCAATCAAAACCGGCGGGCCGCGAACCAGCCGAATCACCCGGGTGTCGGAGCGGGGGCGGTCATACTGAATTTCGTGAGCTGTGTGGCGGTGAAGGTCGAACCGGCCGGCGTCCTGGGCGTCGCTCAGGATCCCCTTTTCGGCCATGAATTCCCGGATCAGGGCCAATGCCGATTTCTCAAGGTCCGACCAGCCGCGGTCGCTGAGCTTCTGAGCTTCCTGCGCCGCGACCGGGTCCACCCAGTCCGGGAACGGCTGAGGCTCTGCCGCGCCGGCGCTCCGGGATATTTTTCGAACCGCGTCAATCAGCTCGATCGCCTCATCGCGCGAAACTTTCTCCACTTCCGGATCTCGGATAAACCGCGGCGGAATCGACAGGATGCTCGCTGTGAGAACTTCCCCCTGCCTCTCGCGGTCCTCGATCTTGAAGGGATGCCGCGCCGAGATGTTTCGCGGAGACGGCTGTCCCACGGTCAACTGAAACCGGGTCAAATCAAATAAGGGCGTGACCAGCAGGGTCGAAATCAGAACAAACACAACCGCCGCCATACCGAATAAAATCCGGCGCCGAATCGTCACCGGCCGCACACTCAGATCAACCATGCCGGCCCCGCCGGCGCGTGGCGGCGCCGTAGGCGGTCAAAATCCGGCCGACCAGACGGTGGCGGACGACATCGCCGCGGTCAAATCCGCAAATCGATATGCCGCTGACGCCGCGAAGCCGCCGGCCCGCGTCCACCAGACCGGAGACGGACCCGGCGGGGAGATCAACCTGGGTCACGTCGCCGGTGATCACCATCCGCGCGCCGTTACCCATCCGGGTCAGAAACATCAGCATTTGCGGCGGCGTCGTGTTCTGAGCTTCGTCCAGAATCACGAAGGCGTCATTGAACGTGCGCCCTCGCATGTAGGCCAGGGGCGCCAGTTCGATAATCTGCTTGTCCATCAGCGACATGAATTTTTCAGGGGTCAATTGATCAAACATCGCGTCAAAAAGCGGCCGAAGATACGGGTTGATCTTCTCCTGGTACCCGCCCGGCAGGTAGCCCAACCGCTCTCCCGCTTCCACCACCGGGCGCGTCAGAATGACGCGATTCACGCGGTTGTCCCGCAAAAACTCCAGCGCCGTCGCCACTGCCAGGTAAGTCTTCCCCGTGCCGGCCGGGCCGATCGCGAGGGTGAGATCGCTCGTCCGGATGGCCTCGACATATTTTTTTTGGTTCCGCGTCTTGGGCTGGATCAATTTACCTGTCAGGGTGGTCCCCAC
>CAZHRJ010000288.1:0-1585 GCA_964534765.1 uncultured bacterium | reverse complement strand
CCACACCATAGGCGCCGATCGTCCCGACAAGATTGAAGAGTCCTGTCAGAAAGGGAACAACGACGGCGCTCGCGATGACGCGCGGCACCACCAGATACTGGACCGGATTGACTGCCATCGCCGACAGGGCATCGACCTGCTCGGTGACCCGCATCGTTCCTATCTCAGCCGCCATCGCCGATCCGGCCCGTGCCACGACCATCAGCGCCGTGAAGACCGGCGCGATCTCACGTGACAGCGAGAGCCCCACCGCCGATCCGACAAGGGCCTCCGCATTGAAGAGACGGAAGGCATTTCCGGTCTGGAGCGCGAAAACCATTCCGGTGAAGAGGGCTGTTAAGACGACGATCGAAATCGACTGGACACCAATGAACTCCATCTGCGCCAAAAGAAGTCGCCGTCGAAAGGGAGGTCGCGGGATCCAGGTGAAAAAGGACCGGACGAAGACGAGGAATTCGCCCAGCTCATGAAGTCCATTCAAGAAAAATTGACCGACAGGGGCCATCACCCTATCCATGCCCTACCCATGAAAGATCCTCCGATTTCGCTCCGAGATCCGGCAAAAGATTTCATAAGAGATCGTCCCGGCCGCCGCCGCCAATTCCTCCGCGCGAATCTCCTCACGACCCTGGCGACCGATCAAGACCACTTCATCCCCAACCCGTGCACCCGGACACCCGGTCAAATCGGTCATCATCATATCCATGCAGACGGTTCCGGCAACCGGTACCCGTCGGCCGCGCACAAGAATTTCCGCACGATTCGCTCGACTCGCCCGATTCGAATGCTGCCGCGGATAGCCGTCCGCGTAGCCCACGGGAATTACTCCTATTCGACTCGGCCGTCTTGTCAAAAATGTCCCCCCATAGCTGACGCGTGTCCCTGAAGGAACCTTTTTTATGGAGACCAATTCGGTCTTCCAGGTAAGGACCGGAGAGAGGCAAACGACCCGTGATTGACTCATGACGGGGTACGCGCCGTAGAGGGCGATTCCCAGTCGAACCATCTCGACGACGCCACCACCATCGTTGCCGCCGCGCACGCCTCCCCCACCTCTGACGATACCGAGCCGTCTCCGATCGATGGCAGCAAGGCTATTGTCGAGATGAAAGTATCGTATGTGCCGTGGGTGTCGGGCCGCCGGAAAATATGTTAGAAAAACCTCCTGGACTTTTTTAAAGGCGGCCTCCTGTCGTGCCGTGACACGATCCCGATCGGCATCGGCCAGGTGACTGAGGAGACCGGTCGGTCGAATTTCTTGCAATCGACGGAGCCCCGAGAAAAACCGATCGGCCTCTCCCGGAAGGATCCCCAGACGGGTCATTCCGGTATCGACCTTCAGATGGACATCCATCGACCGGCCCTTTTTTTTCAGAAATCGATTGAGAAGGCGTGCCGTCTTGAGATCGTAGAGGACCGGCGTCAGGCGATAGCGAATGAGTTCGGAAAAATTTCCTCCGATGAGACCGAGGAGGATCAGGATCGGCCGCCGGATCCCGGCACGCCGGAGTTGGGTCCCCTCGTCGATTGTTCCCACTCCAAAAAAATCGGCCCCCGCGGCTTCAAGGGTTTTCGCCACCGGAAC
>CAZHRJ010000287.1:0-1586 GCA_964534765.1 uncultured bacterium | reverse complement strand
GAGCAGAATGGCGAAAACCGTGCCGATCAGAAAACGGCGCATAACGGTTATTTCAACTGTAATTTTTGCATCTGCTTCGTCCGCTCGTCGTAAAAATAGAGCAATGTTTGGTCGGATGACACTTGGAGCTCGTTGGCGACAAAATTCGCTTCGCCGTCGGCCGTGACCGGCCGCGCGATCAATTGTTTCGTACCGGTACTCAAATCGAGGCGATAGAAGTCGTCAGGGGTGTTCGCGGCGGTGTCGGGAAAGAGCCCGGCGCCTTGGTCTAGGTATTGGGGGACAGCGCAGTACACCGTTGAGCCGCTGGCAAAGGTGCACTTATCCGGCCAGGTTTGGATGTCCAGATTCGTATTTTGCCCGCCAAAGTTATCGGTCGCGCCGCTGGCCACATGCAAGACCGGATTAAAACCCGATTCCTTATTAAAAACACTGTAGAGCAACTGTTCTCCATCCGGCGACCACTCCCCCTGGAATCCACGGCCGGGGAGCGTAAAGGCGGGAAAGTTTTCGCCGAGCTGGCCGATCGGGATCACCCGCTGACGGTTGGCATCAACGGATTCATGAAACGTACCGACCACGTTGCCGGATGGCGACCAATTGGCGTTAAATTGATTTTCCTTGTCGCCGAGCGGTTCAACCGTCCGTGATTCCGAACCGTCAAAGCGTGAAATGGCCAAGAACCGATCGTCTGGATCCTGACCGATAAATTTGAACGAAATACGATCCGAGCCGGGGGAAAAGGAGATATCCTCCATCTCCGGGGCTAAGGTATATTGACGTTTTTGGCGAAAGTCGTAGAGGAATTTCGTTTGGTCCGGAAACTCGATCACCGCCTTGTCCCGCAACGGCGACCAGGTAATTCGCTCGACCGCGGGATATTCGTCCGGAGTGAGCAGGGTTTTTGTTCGGCCGTCAGGAGAAATCTGGTAGAACTGGCCGGTGATCGGATCGTAGTACAGTAAATCCCGACCATTGGTCGCTAAGGTCGCTCCGCCCGGAACGGTCGACGCAATGGGATTGACCGTCGTTAAGCCCCCCTGGGCCACCGTACTCGGCGGGCCGGTCAATGGCGTTATTGGCAAGCCGACGTTGACATTGCCGTTGGTCGGCGTGATATTGCGGTTGTCGTTGATTGCGGGTAAGACACCGACATTGACGTTGTCATTGGCGTTCACTCCCGGCTGCAGGAACGGCCGGAAGAAAATGAAATAAATGGCCGCGCCGATGCCGATCGTCACGAGAATGAAGCCAATAGCCAGAACCAGGCGGCGGAAATTTATGGCCATAAAGGTATTCTATCGCAAAAGGTCACCGACGTCGCCTTTATTTTCCCAAGCTAGGCGGATCTTTTTCCAGCAGCGGCTCGTGCTCGGGCACTGCGTGCCGTTGTTCGTAGCTTTGCTCCGGCAGACCGGTACGGTCGTCGGGCCTTGGACGCCAAACACGACGGTGGTATCACAGGCCTGGCGGTATGGACCGGGCTGACTATTGAAACCACTGCAGGCCACTTCCACCTCATCACTCAGGCCGGTTTCGTCACAGGTGACGTACGGTTTGCCGTCAATGCGGCAACAGACGCCGTC
>CAZHRJ010000286.1:0-1595 GCA_964534765.1 uncultured bacterium | reverse complement strand
GGTCCTCTACACCGGCCGGTTCGAGCCGTCGATCCCGGTGCTTCAGGTGCTCATCTGGGCGCTGATCCCGCTCGTGATGGATGATGCGGCGCTGACGTACCTGTACGCGGTCGGACGCGAGCGGGTCGTCCAGGTCGTCATGCTCATCGGCCTCGCCGTCAACGCAGGCCTCAACCTGTGGCTGATTCCCCGGTTCGGAGGATTAGGCGCGGCGATGGCCACCGTCGCCTCGGAAGGAGTCTTGTGTGTGATCCTGTGGAGACAGGTCATCCGGCATGATCATCCTGTATAATCCAAGAGCAACGGCCCCTACGGCCCGTCGGTTTCCGTTGTCCGTCATGGCGATCGGGGCAGTCCTGGACGATGACGCTTATACGATCGTGGACGGGAACGCCTGCGACGATCCGTATCAGGTCATCGCAGACCTTATCCGTTCCGACGTATCCGTGGATATCGTCGGGGTGACGGTCATGCCAGGCCCGCAGCTCCAGCAGGCGGTCCCGGTCTGCCGCCGACTGAAAGCGGAATTCCCGCACGTCACGATCGTCTGGGGGGGGTATTTCCCTTCGCTCTACCCGGACGCCGTCCTGCGGGCCGAGTACGTGGATTTCGTCGTCCGGGGACAGGGAGAAGACACGTTCACTAAACTCCTCACGGTGTGCCGGACTGGAGGCAGTTTTGCCGGAATTCCGGGCCTGTCATTCAAGGACAATGGCAACATCCGGCACAACCCCGAACGAGTCTGGAAAGGACCGGATGCGTTCCCGGTCTATCCGTACCACAAGATCGACGCGCCGCGCTATATCTTGCCGAGTTTTTTAGGCGACCGGACGGCCGTCCATCAGGCCAGCATCGGGTGTCCGTTCAAGTGTAACTTCTGTGGAGTCATCACCGCCTATGGCAGCCGAGAGAAAATGGAATCTCCTGAACGGACTGCCGGAACGCTCCACTTCTTGAAAGAACGGTACGGGGTTAACGCCATCCAATTCTACGATAACAATTTTTTCTTGGGGGAAGCGCATACCGCTGAACTGTGCGAGCGGATGATTCCGCTCGGCATGCATTGGTGGTGCGAGGCCCGGATCGATATCCTGCTGCGGTATCCCGACGCCATCTGGCGGAAAATCCGGGACAGCGGGTGCCGAATGGTCTTCACCGGGGCGGAGTCCGGGTCGGACTGGGTTCTCCAACAGATGTCGAAGCATTTAACGACAGCCCAAACGCTGGAGCTGGCCGAGCGGTCGAAGCGATGGGGTATCATCCCGGAATTTTCCTTTATCCTGGGCAACCCGAACGACCCGGAACGGGACATCCGGGAGACGATCGCGTTCATCCGTCGTCTCAAGACGATCAACCCTGACTGCGAGATTATCATCTACCACTACACGCCGACACCGCAGCGGAACGAGTCGTACGGTGACATCGACGGCAGGTTCGAATTCCCGGAGACGCTCGAAGAATGGACGAGCGCGGAGTGGTACCACTTCTCCGTCCGCACCGACCCCAGGACTCCCTGGCTCAAGCCCCGCTGGAAGCGCCAGATCGATGATTTTGAGACGGTGATGAAGGCTCGGTATCCGACGATTCAGGATATG
>CAZHRJ010000285.1:0-1617 GCA_964534765.1 uncultured bacterium | reverse complement strand
TTCAATACCCATGTTGACGGAAGGTGCGTAATTCCGGATACTTTGGAGATCACTCATCAGCGGCTTTATGATTTACCCCCTTACATCTTTGCGAATAATGGGATGGTCTACGCGTTCTTACATGGGTTTCATGTTTTCCAACTTGGCGGGTTCGTGGATCATAGTCAAGGGGACATCGATCAGCGAATTTTTTCCAAGGGTCATTTTCCGGTATGGGTATATGATGCGAACTTTGCAGGGAATGGTCCAATTTTGAACAATCCCGGAGTGACCACATGCAATTTTGGAGAATTTGTGGCAGATGATATCTTTAGGAGTCCTGCCATCCTCTCGGCCAATCGGCTGTTTGTTCCGCTGGTTCTTCATGCGGATAAACATATCTTCATCAATCAGGAGTTGGTGTATAACCAGCGGTGCCGGTCATCCGCCTTTCGTGCCAATGCCCCACTTTCCCTAAGCCATCTTACCGGGGGGGCGACGGCCCTTCCCATGGAGTCTCTATCTTTTTCGATAACCAAATCAATCCATTCATATGATCCCATCCCGGCTCGCGCATTGGACGCGGCATTCGGCGGCGAGGAACTTGGTTTTTTTATGGATCCGGAGTCGGGCGAGCAGTTTGGCGGCATGATGAGGTGGCCGGATTTTGCGCAGGAATACTACGTTGCCAAAGGCGGGCCAACGGGGGCGGCGGTTGTATGGATGGGATCCAATCGGCCCCGACCGGGCCAGACCATCGGTGTTTCGAATGTGAATGTCTTTCAAACTCCCATTCAAACGGATCTCGAACCCGTCTATATCGCTCCTCAGGGTACTGCCCCGGCGGATCAAATCCTCGCCGCGGCCGGCATTCTTTATGATCCCGGTACAGCCGAATTGATCGAAGCGGCCGATCGATTTGTGCTGATCACCTGGAGAGACAACGGCGTCGAACAGTGGGGGACTTTTAAGTATGGCATATTCGGCAGGGTCGCATCCCCGTACGGCGCGGTCGACAGCCGCATCGATCTTATCGCGCGCCATGTTCGAGACGGCGTGGGGCTGTTTTTCAAAATAGCTGATCTAGAGTATCCGTTCCCGATCGAACAAAAGAAATCTGAGGATGTGATTATTCCTGTCCGGTCTGACGGCACATTCCAGTACGTGGGAGTACCCGCGGGCACATACGAAGTTTGTCAGCGGATTGATGGCGTACCGCAACAGCCCTGCCTGAACGTCAACGTGAGTCATTACAAACCGGCTTTGTTTGTTGCTTCGGAATTGACCGGCATCCAGGGGGATCAGGCGTACGCGGGAGGCGCATCCGATGCGGTTGTCAACATCTCCAACGGAAATCTGGTTTCCCAGTTCACCGATCTGGTGGTCACCGCGACAACTCAGATTCTGACGCAATCCGCGGCCGAATTTATTCTTCAGGACAATGGGATTACGCCGGACCCCGGATCGGCCCAATTTATCGATGCCGGAGGAGGGGTGGTCGTCATCAGCTGGACCGAGCAGGGTGTCCGCCAGGAATCGACTTTTACCGATCGCTATGCGGAGGATGTCTTGCGGTCGGCCGGATTTAATCCGGACACGGGATCGGCCCAAATCGTGGCGGGCGGAATAGATTTTATC
>CAZHRJ010000284.1:0-1620 GCA_964534765.1 uncultured bacterium | reverse complement strand
TCACCCCGCCGGTCATCCAGTTAAGACTGGAACCGGTGATAAAGAGAACTCTGCCGGTGACGGTGCGCTTCTCCGGCAAGCCGTCCTTTGGCTACAAGATCTCAGAGACCGCCGTGCGTCCGGAAAATGTCGTAGTACAGGGCCCGGCGGACGAGGTGCAACGGCTGGCGTCGGTGGAAACGGTCCCGGTGGATATCGAGGAGTCGCGCAGCGGATTTAAGCGCAAGGTTAGGCTCTCGACGGACGGAAAGTCTTTTTCTTTTTTTCCCGACCAGGTCGACATCGCCGTGCAACTGGTCGAGGAAGTGCTGCAGAGGGAATTTAAGAATATCGGGGTGCAGGCGAGGGATTTCGACGGAGCGTACAGCGTGACTCCTCATTCGGTTTACTTGCGGCTATCCGGTCCCAAGCGCATTCTTGGAAATCTCAAATTGGGCGCCGGCCAGGTCTATCTGAACCTCAAGGGATTGGGAGCGGGCGATCACAGCGTCCCCTTAGGTCTCGATCTCCCGGCCGAAATTAAAGTCATCGAACAGAAACCGCAGCGGTTTAAGGTACGCATCATGAAGCCCGCGGTGTAGATCAACTTTGCACAGGAGTTAACAGCAATGGGCCAAGGGGAAACTAAAAACAAAAAACCTCTGCGTCACCTTTTCGGCACGGACGGCGTGAGAGGTATAGCCAACCAAGATCCCATGACTTCCGAAATGGCGCTGAAACTAGGGCGCGCCATCGCCGCCGTTTTGCATGATCCCGTAGCGCAACCCGGTGAGGGGTCGGGTCGTTCCCGCCCGCCGTCGCTGGCGAAAATACGCGGCGGCGACCAAGAGCATCGCTACAAGATTCTCCTGGGCAAGGACACTCGACTCTCCGGTTACATGCTGGAAACCGCTCTCGCTTCGGGTATCTGCTCCCGGGGCGCCGACGTGCTGCTGGTGGGCCCGATGCCAACCCCAGGGGTAGCTTTCTTGACGCGCAGCATGAGGGCGGATGCCGGGGTCGTGATCTCGGCTTCCCACAATCCCTATCAGGATAACGGCATCAAATTTTTCTCGTGGGATGGCTTCAAGCTTCCTGATCAAGTCGAGGCCCGCATGGAGGAAATGATTTTCGACGGCGAGACGGAACAAGACCGTCCCACGGCGTCGAAGATTGGCAAGGCGATTCGCATCGACGACGCCATCGGGCGGTACATCGTATTTCTCAAAAATAGTTTCCCGCGTCAGCTCACCTTGGAAGGTCTGCGCATCGTGGCGGATTGCGGCCATGGGGCGGCCTATCGAGTCGTCCCCGAGATGCTGGCGGAGTTGGGCGCTGAGGTGATCCCCATCGGCATTCAGCCGGACGGGGAAAACATCAATCGCCATTGCGGCGCGCTTCACCCCGAGACGGCGCGGGACCTATTGCTGCGGGAGCATGCCGATTTCGCGGTGTCGCTGGACGGCGACGGGGACCGGGCGATTTTCGTCGATGAGACCGGGGAGATTTTGGACGGAGACCACATCCTCGCCATGTGCGGTAAGGACATGCAGGAAAAGGGTACGCTCAAAGGCCGCACTGTGGTCGCGACGGTGATGAGCAACCTCGGCCTGGAACTGGCGCTCAAGCCGCTGGGCATCC
>CAZHRJ010000283.1:0-1622 GCA_964534765.1 uncultured bacterium | reverse complement strand
GATGACGGCGCGCGCGTCGTTGTCAAAGGTCTACAGTTTCGTCTTGTGCTTGTAGTCGTTGCCCTTGTCCTTCCCGATGTCGTCGTAGCCGAGGACCGTTCCGGGCGGTTCGTGCTCGTGATAAATTTCGGGGACCATGACTGTGAATCCCTGGCCCGCGAACTGCACGGCCAGCCGCCGGATGGGTTCTGTCTGTTGAAAAATTTCGGAATAGAGCAGGAGCCCCGGATATTTGGCGTTCGGATTCCCCGGATTGTCCGGCCGGTAGACATACGTTCGCATCGGCCCGGTCGGTGTCTGAAGGTCTGTGGATTCGGAGATGACGATCACGGGGCCTTCTTCCGGATGCCCTCGATCTCGATCATGATTTTGACGTCCTCGCCGACCACCAGCCCGCCAGTCTCCAGAGTTTTGCTCCATGTCAGCCCGAAATCTTTCCGGTTGATCGTAGCGGCGGCTGTGAACCCCGCGCGCTCGTTGCCCCAGGGATCGACGACGGTTCCGCTGATTTCCGTTTCCAGGACCACCTCTTTTGTGACGCCGTGCATCGTGAGGTCGCCCACGATTTTGAATTTGTCCTTTTTAACGTCCTTGATGGATTTGCTGACAAATTTCATCTCCGGAAATTTTTCGACGTCAAAAAAGTCGGCGGACCGCAAATGCTCGTCCCGTTTGGCCACGTTCGTATTGATGCTGGCCACCTTGATGTCTGTGGAAACTTTCGATGCCTTCGGTTTTTTCGGGTCGAACTCGAACGTACCGGAAAATGTTTCGAACTGCCCCGTCACCATGCTGATTCCCAGATGCCTGACCTTGAACATCACCTGGCTGTGAGCTGGGTCTATGGTGTACTCTGCCGCAAACGAAAGTCCGGCGGCGGCCAAAGTCACGGCCAATGTCAGAAGCCATCGGTGCATCTTGAACATGCGTGTTCCTCCTCGACGATTTGTGGTCTAGGGGGCTGTCCAAAAAGCAGCCCCTGTTGTCATTTCGAGCGAAGCGAGAAATCTTAACTCGTCGAAATGACAAAATATGGTTTTTCGGACGGCCCCAACGACCTGAACAGTATTTCAGCTTTTTGTCGCCGGATGTCAAGATGTGTATCATCATTTTCGCCTTCTCTTGATTTAATATGTCCGCCGTGATTTCCTTGCCCATGCCTTCATCCAGCGATCCGCGGGCGGCTTCCGGCGTGAAGGTCACCGGCGGAGTCCATGAGTTGACTGAGGATGTGTCGGGTTCGGATTATTACAACGCGGACATCGCGCCCACCACGATAGCCGACCGCAAGTGGGGACTCCGGGATGTCGCGGCCCTCTGGATATCCATGGCGGCCTGCATCCCCACCTACATGCTGGCCTCTTCGCTTATCGCCGAAGGTATGAACTGGTGGCAGGCTGTGCTGACGATATTTATCGGAAACAGCATCGTTCTTGTTCCGATGGTCCTGAACGCCCACGCCGGGACCAAGTACGGAATTCCTTTCCCCGTCTACTGCCGCCCTTCATTCGGCGTTCTGGGCGCCAACATTCCGGCCCTGCTCCGCGCGTTTGTGGCCTGCGGATGGTTCGGCATCCAGTCCTGGATCGGCGGCTGGGCCATCTACAAAATCCTGACCGTAT
>CAZHRJ010000282.1:0-1636 GCA_964534765.1 uncultured bacterium | reverse complement strand
AATGTCAAACGTGATGAGGTCACCGTTTTTTAGCGCCGCGATCGGCCCGCCTTTGACGGCTTCCGGCGCCACGTGACCGACCATGAGGCCATGCGTGGCCCCGCTGAACCGCCCGTCTGTCATGAGCGCGACCTTGTCTCCAAGCCCCGCGCCGACAAGCGCGGCGGTGACCTGCAGCATCTCCCGCATCCCGGGTCCGCCGGCGGGGCCTTCATAGCGGATCGCGACCACGTCCCCCCCCTTGATTTTGTTTTTCTGGATCGCGTCAAACGCCGCTTCCTCGTTGTCAAAAACTTTGGCGGGTCCACGAAACGTCGGCATCCTGTCTTTCTTCGGCCCCTTACGCCGAACCTGCTCGGCGGAAAAATGCCCGGCGACTTTGAGCACGCAACCGTCCGGCGCCAGGTTGCCTTTGAGGATCACAAGCCCGCCCTGAGACGAAATGGGATCGGAGATTTGATGAACGATCCGCCTTTCGTCCTCATTCACTTTGACAGCGCCCAGAGCCTCGGCCATAGACTGGCCCGTCACCGTGAGCGTATCTCCATGGAAAAGCCCCGCGGCGAGGAGGCGTTTTAAAACGAGAGGGATGCCGCCGACCGTGTAGAGGTCGTTCGCCACGAACCGGCCCCAGGGTTTCAAGTCCGCCAGAAGCGGCGTTGCCGCGCTGATTTTATCGAAATCCTCGATGTCGAGTTTGATCCCCCCGGTGCGCGCGATGGCTAGGAGGTGGAGGACGCCGTTGGTGGATCCGCCGGTGGCGGCGAGGGCGCGGATGGCGTTCTCGATGGATTTTCGGGTAATGATTTTCGAAGGCCGGATGTCTTTGCGGATGAGTTCCATCACGAGCCTGCCGGAGTTCCGCGCGGCCTCGTCCTTCGCGGCATCCACCGCGGGGATGCCGTTGTGTCCTATCGGCGAAATGCCGATAGCTTCCATGCAGGTCGACATCGTGTTGGCCGTGAATTGCCCGCCGCAGGCGCCGGGTCCCGGACACGCGGCATTTTCAATGCTGCGCAATTCCGATTCGCTGATTTTTCCGGCATTGAACGCGCCGATGCATTCATAGACGTCCTGAATGGTGACGTCCTTGCCGCGCCACTTGCCGGGCGCGATGGTGCCGCCGTAGAGCATGAGGCCCGGTAGGTTGAGCCGCTGGAGCGCCATGACGGTGCCCGGGATGGTCTTGTCGCAGCCGGAAAGCGCGACAACGCCGTCGAAGAGATGTCCGCGGACGACCAGTTCTATCGAATCCGCGATGACCTCCCGGCTGACCAGCGACGCCTTCATGCCTTCTGTCCCCATCGATATCCCGTCGCTGACGGAGATTGTATTGAATTCAATCGGCGTTCCGCCCGCCGCCCGCACACCTTCTTTGACGCGGTCCGCCAGTTTGTCCAAATGATAATTGCACGGCATGACTTCGATCCACGTGTTGGCGATCCCCACAATCGGCTTTTGCAGATCCGCGTCGGTAAACCCGACGGCCTTGAGCATCGCCCGCGCGCCCGCGCGGTTGGGTCCCTCCAAAATAGTACGGCTGTTACGGATGGGATCAAGCATGGTCAGCATTCCTCCTTAGAACGTGAGCGTGACTTTAACCGCGCGGGAGCGGGCCGTCAAGAATTTTTTTTAA
>CAZHRJ010000281.1:0-1643 GCA_964534765.1 uncultured bacterium | reverse complement strand
CCGGTATCGGCAACGTACATGTTTCGAACCGAATCAAACGCAACAGCCAACGGCCGGCTCAACAACGCCTCCGTTGCGGGGCCCCCATCTCCAGCAAAACCGCCGCTGCCGCCAGCGCCTGCTACGGTTGTGATGACTCCTGTCTGAGAATCGATTCTGCGGATCCGGTGGTTGTTCTGATCCACCACGATAACGTTTCCATTCGGGTCCAGAGCAACTCCGGTCGGCCCATTGAGCGACGCTAAAGTGGCGGGTCCGCCGTCGCCGGCATATCCCGCTGAGCCATTGCCCGCGATCGTTGTAATGATTCCGGACCGCAAATCGACGCGGCGAACGCGATGGTTGCCGGTATCGGGGATGACGACGTTTCCTTCGGAATCGACGGCCAACTGGACGGAATCCCCGGTTGTTAAAGCCGCATCCGTGGCCGGACCGCCATCCCCCGAGAAGCCGGCCTGTCCATTGCCTGCAATAGTGCTGACCATGCCCGTCACGGCTGAGACCATCCGAATGCGGTTGCTCGAATCACCGATGAAGACATTTCCGGAAGCGTCGGCGGCTAACCCGTTAGCCACTCTCAGCGCAATGCGAGTCGCGGCGTTGAGAGAGTCCGCCCCCGCAAACGTTGTCATGATTCCCGTCTGCAGGTCCACACGGCGTACCGAGTCCCCACTAGCTATGAGGAGTCCGCCGCGGTTGTCCATGGAGATAACCTTTATGCCGCGGAAAAAGGATGCGTACGCGGGTTCGCCTTCAGAGAATGGCGGGAAGGGTAATCCAGTACCGGCGATCGTTCTAATGATGCCGGTTCTCCCATCAACACGGCGAACACGCGCGCTATTGCTATCCGCAAAGGTGAAATTTCCTGCAGCATCCGAAACGATACCGGATGGCAATCTAAGAGCGGAAGAGATGGCGGGCCGGTCATCGCCGGAATCCGTGGACGCCGAGCCCGCCACCGTTTGGATCGTTCCGGACGCCCGTTCCACTTTGCGAATCCTGTCATGCCGGGTGTCGCTGATGAGGAGGTTAACAGCGCCGTCCAGAGCGATCCCCTCTGGAAATGCGAGCGATGCGGACAATGCCGAGCCCCCATCGCCCAATGGGTCTGACTGTCTGCCGTTTCCGGCCACGGTTGTGATAATGCCTGTACGCGCATCGACTCTGCGTATGACATGGTTTCCCACGTCTGAGAAGAAGAGGTTGCCCTGGGGATCAAAGACGAGTCCTTTGACCGCTCCTTCGGGTCCCCCGAAAATGCTCGCGAAGTTGACGGATGCTTCAGTTGCGGGGCCGTTGTCGCCGGAGTATCCCTGCACTCCGTTGCCGACAGCGGTCGTGATGATCCCGGTTCTCGCTTCAATTCTGCGTATGCGCGTCAACGAATCGACCACGTAGAGATTGCCGGTGGAGTCCGCCACAACGCCGCTCGGCCGGTCGAAAAATACCCCGGGGCGGCCATCGCCTCCGGAACCGGGGGCATCACCCGCGATTGTCGTAATGATCCTGGTGACAGCGTCCACTCTGCGTATCCGTTGATTCAATGTATCGGCGATAATCAGATTCCCACTCGGATCGATTGATATACCTCTGGGTTCCCATAACTCGGCCGCGACGGCTGGACCGCCGTCGCCGGAAAAGCC
>CAZHRJ010000280.1:0-1646 GCA_964534765.1 uncultured bacterium | reverse complement strand
TTCCGGTCGTCCGAGATCATCTCATGATCGCAATTCTGATATCGACATCGCGGACCATCAGATGCCCCCCGGTGACCGCGCTGGTCAACCCCTGCCCGTCCGTACCCGACCCTCCCATCAAGGGCGAGGGAATTCGGACGCCAACTGCAAACGGCCGGCGGTTGACTTGCACCGGCGACGGCGCAAGATCGCCCGTCGGTTTTGCACGTTCCGGTCGTTTGTCACAATTGGTCGCGCCGCGCCCTGGATGATGTCGACCCCGCGCAGCCTGTGAGACCCGGCGTGGGACTTTGCGGCAACGGGCCTTGCTGTGCGACCGCGCGACCGCCGCGGCCCCGAACGATGTCAGGAAACCCGAATGGCTGGATATTCTCAAAACGAACGGCTCCTGCGGATCGACACGATCCTCAACAACGATGCGGCCGAAAAGCAGTTTCAGGGCGACCCGCTGCTGCTGGCGAAGCTCGACGGGGTCGAGGGGATCTCGCGGCTGTTCGCCTACGATGTCATCATGCTGCGCGACGCCGGCGGCACCGAGGGCGAGGAGGTAAACGGCCAGAAGCGGCCGCGGATCGATGCCACCAAGCTGATCGGCACTCACGCCGAGATTGGCGCCCGGCCGAGCAATTCCAGAAACCAGACCGACGACGAGATTTTCTTCACACGCGTCGGGATGTTCGAGACATTCGAGGATTTGTTGGCGATCGACGTTACCAAAATCAATCTTTTAATAACGGATATCGATCGCGACTTTCACATCTACCGGGCGCGTGTCGTACCGTGGGTCAAGGTGTTGAGCCGGGACATCTGTTATCGTATCTTCGAGAACAAAACCGTGGTTGAAATCATCGATGCAATCGCCGACGAGGCCAAGAAGATTTTTCCCCATCTGAAAATCGACACTAAAAATCTGACCAAAACGCCGCCGCCGCAACCGTTCCCCCGGATGGAATATTGCGTGCAGTTTGGCGAGAGCACGCTGGATTTTCTGCACCGGCTGATGGCGCGTTTTGGCATCTGGTATTACTTTGGGTCGGACGCAAACAGCGGAAATTTGATACTCAATGACTTGATGATACTGAAAGGTGTCTGGGACAATCAAATCGATACGATCGGCCTCGGCGACATCAAGATCAAGAAAGGCGACGGTCCCGACATCCGCGAAATCGGCAAGCTGGTCCGCCGCTTCCGCCCGCCGGAGCGGCGGGTGGCGGTGGGCGGTTTCAATTACCTCGACCCGACGCACCCCTTCTACAAGGACGAGACGGTCACCGACCCGCGCGATCTGTTGCGCAACGAGGGCGGGCCGGCAGCGCAAACCAAATTCTCCGGCAGCACCAGCTTCGCCCAGCCGGTCTTTGCCGATTCCGACGCCACGGTGCAGGCGGACAGCGCCAGCGCGCAGAACCAGTCCGAGGTGTTTCTGCTCTCCGGAGTCACCAGGAACCAATCATTTATCCCAGGATTGTTCTTCCATCTCGATAAGGACAAAGACTTCGATCCCACCAAGACTAGGGATATGCCCTATATTGATATCATTGACCGCGATTACGTGGTCGATGCCCTGGTTATCACAGGAAACGACTACAACTACGTCAATTTTCCGGGAGCCGAGATTTTAGATTTTTTTACCAAAACCATCGCGC
>CAZHRJ010000279.1:0-1647 GCA_964534765.1 uncultured bacterium | reverse complement strand
CTGGAGATGTCCCCCAAGTCGACGGGCCGCGCCGGCGATGTGAGCCGGTTCAAGTCTGCCTCCGTGCAGGCGGCCCCCGCCATCCGGTAGACCCCGGGCCGCGGCCGCTCCAGGAGGCCCGCGCGGGTCCACCGGTGAAGCGTCACGTGCAGGGATCCTTCCGTGTGCCGGCTTCGCCGCCGGATGTCGTCATACGTAAACAGTGTCCGCCCCCCGAGCGCCATCCGGACCAGCCGCTGATACAACCGCTCCCGCCTTTTCATGGGCGAATGGTAACTTAATATTTTTGTTAAGTCAAATTACAGGGTAGAAGGCTTCCAACCTCCGTCCACCCCCCTTACAATTTATTTCAATTTTTTTAATTTTTTACTTGCTTTTTGCCGAATAGTGTTATAGAAGGTCATGAGTTTCGGGGGGTGGCCTTCTGAGGAGAGGGGGAAGGCCGGTGGAGCTTTTCGCCAATAATTATTCCGTCCAGACGAAGAAAATTCTGTCGGCGACTTTGTCCGCCCAGTCCCTGCGCCATTCCGCCATCTCACAGAACATCGCCAATGTTGATACTCCTTATTACAAGCGCAAAGAAGTATTGTTTGAAAATTATCTCCGGCGCGTCCTCTATGACGGGCCCAAGGTCCGTTCTGAGCGGAGCGACGACCGGCATGTCCATTTTTCCACGGAAGTCACGAGCATCCGCCCAAGCATTTTCGCCGAGACGGATTCCCGGTATCGCAACGACGGCAACAACGTGGACATTGACCGCGAAATGTCAATCATGGCGAAAAACTCTCTTTCCTACAACGCCATCGTCGGATTCATGTCGGCCTTCAGCCAAAATATGCAGACGGTCATGCAGGCCAGATAATGTCTCTCTTTAGTTCTATCAACGCCTCCTCGACGGGGCTCACAGCCCAGCGCACGCGGATGGATGTCATTGCCAACAACATCGCCAACGTCGACACGCCCAACTACCGCCGGCAGCTTGTGATTTTCCGCCCGAAAGGCGAAGACGGGTTTGTATTCAACGTGCCGATGCCCAAGGCCAGTTTGTCCATCCAGAAAATCGGCGAGGGCGTGGTGATCGGGCGCATCGAAGACGACAAGAAATCTCCCATGCGGATCGCCTACATGCCGGGCCATCCGGACGCTGACGCGAACGGGTATCTGCATCTGCCGAACGTCAACGTCGTCACAGAAATGGTGGACATGATCGACGCCTCGCGCGCATATGAGGCCAACGTCTCAAGCATCCGCGCGGCCAAAGGCATGTACTCGCGCGCCCTGGACCTCCTGCGCTGATGTCCAGTCTATTTGAGCTTCTGCCCAAACAAAAATTTCTGTCGGGAATTGAAATGGCCGGCATGCCGGCCGCAAAGCAGACGGACGGCGCGGGGCCCCTGGTCGGCGAATTTTATTCGACATTCAAGAACGTCATGGGGGAAGTCAACCGGCTTCAATTTAACGCGGAAGATCAGGCGCGCGCGTTCGCGGCCGGGGACGTCGAGGATGTCCACGACGTGGCGCTGGCCATCAACAAGGCCAAATTCGCGCTGGATCTGACGGTCCGCGTGCGTGACAAGCTGCTGGACGCATACAGGGAGCTGTCGCAGATGAGATGACCAAAGTGAATCCCCTGGGTACCCCCCTGGG
>CAZHRJ010000278.1:0-1680 GCA_964534765.1 uncultured bacterium | reverse complement strand
GGAGACGACGCTTCCAGGGCAAAGCCGACGATAATCTGGCCGGGCCGGCGCGGCAGCGTCGCGAGAATGTCGGGCGTGGCGTGCAATCGGAGGGTCAGTGCGCCCTGCCGCTGCAGTTTGTCAGGGGACGTTCGAACGGGGCGAAAATCACAGACGGCAGCGGCCATAATAATCACATCGGCCCGAGCACTCTGCGTTCGGAGCGCGCGCTGCATGTCATGCGTTCGTTCGACCAAGACAGTTTTGACGCCGGAAAATTGCGGCATGGCGGTCGGCCCGCTGACCAAGGTCACCGGCAGGGCCGCCCCGGTCGCCAACTGCAGCAGCCGACGAAGCTCCTCGACGTCCGCCGGCTCCGCCCAAACTAAAGCCGGCCCGCCGATGTGAAAGGTGGTGTGCCCCCGCATCGGCTCCTCGAACCGGACCCGGCCGCGGGTCGCTGCGGCAAATTCTTCTCTCAGATTAAGCGTTAATTCCGTTGGCACGATCCCTCAACGATTCTACCAACTTCCCGGCCAATCCCCCCACACTCCCGGCCCCTAAAAACAGGATCAGATCCCCGGACTTGGCCTCGGCAGCCAATTTTTCAAGCGCCCCCTCCGGAGATTGGAGGGAAACAGGAATCTGACTTTCCCGACGGACCGCCTCCCCAAGAGCCTCGCTGGTGACTCCAGGGATCGGATCTTCCGAGGCGGCGTAGATTGGCAGAAGGATCAGCTCATCCGCCCCTTGGAAACAGGATCCGAACCGATGGAAAAGATACCGGGTCCGGCTGTACCGGTGCGGCTGGAAAACGCAGCGGATCCGCTTGCCCGGCCAGCTCCGGGCCGCCTCAAGCGTCGAGAGGATCTCCGCCGGATGATGGCCGTAATCCTCCACCACGAGAATCCCATCCAGCCGGCCCTGGATCTGGAATCGCCGCTGGACTCCTGAGAAATCTTCCAAGGCGGCCTGTGCGGTTTCAAAACCGATCCCCAGCGCCTCGGCGAGCCCGACGACGGCCAGACTGTTGACCACGTTATGAATGCCCGGGACTCGCAGCCGGACCGTCCCAATCGCTCGGCCGGACCGGAGGCATCGATAGCGACTGCCGCCGGCGGTCAACCGGATCTGACCGGCATTCCAGTCGGCTTGCGACGACAGCCCGTAGGTGACCTTCCGGCGGCAAGAGGCCGTGAGGATCCGATTCAACGGGAGATTGTCCCGGCATCCGATCAGAAACCCATTCGGCTCCACCCGATCGGCGAAGGCCGCCATCATCTCCATGATCTCCGATAAGTTTCTGAAATAATCCAGATGCTCCTCATCCAGATTGGTGAGAATGGCCGCCCAAGGGCGAAGCCACAAGAGGGAGCCGTCCGATTCATCCGCCTCCACCACCGCGCAGCGCCCCTTGCCCAGCCGGGCGTTGCCGCCGAAGGAGTCCAGCTCGGCCCCCAGCAGAACCGTCGGATCCCAGCCGGCGGCGACCAGAAGCTGCGCGACCATCGCCGTGGTGGTGCTCTTGCCGTGGGCGCCGGTGACGGCGACGGTGCGGATTCCTTGAAGAAGCTGGGCAAGCATCTGGCCCCGATGGAGAACCGGGATCCCTCGATTCCGGGCGGCGATCAGTTCCGGATTGTCCGGAGCGACCGAGGAGGAATAGACGACCCGATCGGCCTGGACCAGGTGAGAAGCCGA
>CAZHRJ010000277.1:0-1682 GCA_964534765.1 uncultured bacterium | reverse complement strand
CGTTGTCTGTTTGATTTAGCAGGAGCCGCAAAGGACCGTTCAGGTCATTGATCAAGAGATCGGGATCCCCGTCATTGTCCAGATCAGCATCGACGCTCCCGCGGCTGATGGCCGGTTTCCGAAATCCCGGTCCGCCATCCACTTCGTGATAGCGTCCGCTCTGGTTTTCGAAAAGCTGACTCGGCATTGAATATGGATACGCGTCGCCCTTGTCCACCAAGGCATCAACCGCTTTCACGGCCCCGTTGACCGCATATAAATCCAGGTCCCCGTCGAGATCGTAATCGAACCATCCGGTGCCAAAGGCCGTGTAGGAGCGGTTGGGATAAGCCAGACCCGCACGCTGGGATTGATCGGCAAACAAGCCCTGGCGTTCATTGATATAAAGAGTGTTCTTTTCCCCGACGAGATGCGTGATGAATAAATCCTCGTCGCCATCCGTGTCGAAGTCCGCCGCGTCCACGCCCATACCGGCCTCATGGCGGCCGAAGAGATTGAACGCACAACCCGCGAGAACGGCCTCCTCGGAAAACGTCCCGTTCTTCTGATTGATCCAAAGAAAATTGGCCATGCCATCGTTGGCCACGAAGATATCCACCCAATGGTCGCCGTTGAAATCCGCCGCCACCACCCCCAGGCCGGTTCCGGCTTTGCTGGCGATGCGGGACTTCACCGAAACATCCTCGAACGTTCCGTCCCGCCGATTTCTGAGGAGGCGGTGGCTTTCGGGCGCATAAACCTCCGGCCCGCAGTAATCGGCTCCTCCCCTTGGATTCGTGCACTCCACATGATTGGCGAACGTGTAGCGGACGTATTGGCAGACGAACAAATCCAGCCATCCATCGCGATCGAAATCCAGAAAGCCCGCGCTGCTGCTCCACAACCCGGACTCTTTCACGCCGGACGCGTCGGTATAGTTGGCGAAGGTGCCGTCTCTTCGATTCAGCCACCAGGTGTTCGGACCATAATTGGTGACGTAGAGATCCGGGTAACTATCGTTGTTGAGGTCACCGACGGCGACGCCCATGCCAAAGCCTGTCGAGACAATGCCGGCCGCGCGGGTCACGTCCGCGAACCGCAGCTCAACTGTTCCGTCCGGGTTTCGTTTCAGGTCGTTTCGAAAAAGGCGGCTGGAATACTGAAGCGAGTCCGGCTTTCCCAGTGGCTTCGTGCCTTCGTAGTCATCGGGACCGAGAAAATTCCCCTGGACCACGAAGACATCGAGGTCTCCGTCATTGTCATAATCCAGCACGCCGACGCCGGCGCCCATGATTTCGGGAAAGTAGAACCGGCCGCGCATTCCATTGAAATGGGTGAACTCCAGCCCTGCTTTCCGGGCGGATTCGACGAACAGGACCCGGTCCGAGGATGTGCTCGTCGCTTTTTCGCTCCGCGTTAGACTGGGCGACGAATTGCTCGATCGAACCGGGGCGGATGCCTTGGGATCACTTTGAGGGTCCTTGTTCCCGCAACCCGATAAAGTCATCAACGCGATTGCGGCGGCGAGACGCACGTCGGCCAATGGAAATGGGGAGCACACGCGCCCTCGCGTGATCCGACGGGCGTCTCGCCGGTCGGAACTGTGGCGAAACCCGGTCACTACTCGTTGACTGCTCCGGACGCCCGAGTGTCGTCGGCGAGGGCACCGACCACTGCACGCCGGGGCGCATGCGCTCCCCATC
>CAZHRJ010000276.1:0-1685 GCA_964534765.1 uncultured bacterium | reverse complement strand
AGGAGTCTCTTGCCCGGCGGCTTCTTGAATTCGCAGGAACGATCCATGACCAACATCGTCATACCCGTAAAAAACCCGTCCTCTGCTAAACAGCGGCTCGGCTTTCTTCTTTCCCCCAACCAGCGCCGGACGCTTGCGCTGACTCTGCTCGATACCGTTCTTTCGGCTGTTCTTCCGTGCCGCCCAAAGTGCAATGTCCTTCTGGTGACAGATTCGGACGAAATTCGGACGAAAGGCGAATCTTCGGGAGTTGCTGTGATTCTGGAGGAGACATCAGCGGGGGAGACCGCCGCTGTAGAGCGGGCCACACGATGGTCCCGCGAACGGCGGTTTAACAGGCAGATCGTCATTCCCGGCGATTTGCCGTGTGTGCTGGCCGAGGACGTTGACCGGCTTTTGTCCGTCCGCATCGATCTGCCGTCAGTTGTTCTCTGTCCCGCTACCGGCGATGACGGAACGAATGCGATCATGACAACCCCTCCGGACGTTTTAACATTCCGATTCGGCCGTAAAAGTTTCCCCGAATATCTGGACCAATCTCGCCGTATCGGGGTCGCATGCGAAGTTCTCCGGCTGCCGCGTCTGGTTTTGGATCTCGACACTCCGGATGATCTTAAAACATTCTTGAACGATTCCGCCGCCAATGCCGGGGCCCCCGCCTATCGGCTTCTGCGTGAATGGAATATCGGCCTCGAGGAAAAAACGTGCAAATCCACCCTCTAAAAGGGATTCCCCTTATTCAGCAGTCCGACGATCTGGCGGCCATTCTCGCGAAGTCTCTCCGGGATTCGGCTCCTGCGCCATCGCCCGGCGACATTCTTGTGGTGACGCAAAAAATCGTCTCCAAAGCCGAGGGTCGGATTGTGCGTCTTGCGGAGGTTGTGCCGACGCCGCGCGCGCAGGAGCTGGCGAAACGTTTGGACAAAGACCCCAGGAAAGTCGATGTAATTTTGCGCGAGAGCCGCCGGGTAATTCGGGCGGAGCGGTCGGCCAAGACCGGGCGGGGGATTTTGATTTGTGAAACCCGCCATGGTCTGGTCTGCGCAAACGCCGGCGTGGATGAGTCGAATCTTTCCGACCCGGACACCGTCCTTTTACTGCCGCTCAATCCCGATGCCAGCGCGGAGAAACTGCGTGCAGCTCTAAGCCGTGTGTTGGGAGTCTATCTTGGCGTTGTGATCACGGATTCATTCGGCCGACCCTGGCGTTTGGGCATCGTGAACGTGGCCATCGGCGTTGCCGGCTGTCCGGCCATAGTTGATTACAAAGGCATGAAAGATTATTCCGGCAAGGAGCTTTTGGTCACCGAAATCGCGGTGGCGGACGAGATCGCGGCTGTTGCGGGATTGGTGATGGGCAAGCTACAAATGGTCCCAGCCGCGCTGATTCGGGGATTTGAAAATCCGGGCAAGCCCGGCCGCGCGGCGGATATTCAGCGCCCGGCCGGGGAAGATCTATTTCGATAGGGATGAAAACAGGAGGCATGGCATGAAAATTGCGGTGATCGGCGGAACAGGCAAGGAAGGATCGGCGCTGGCGTTTCGGTGGGCCCGCGCGGGAGTTGAAGTCATCATCGGATCGCGGGAGGAGGGGAAGGCCCAAACGGTTGCCGAGGAATTGAACAAATCTCATCAGGGTCCGCGGATCGTCGGTCATGGCTCGATCACGGTCACGGCGCCGCTCAT
>CAZHRJ010000275.1:716-1687 GCA_964534765.1 uncultured bacterium | reverse complement strand
CTGTTTCTTCAAGCCGTTCCTTTTCTTCCGGTGACAACAACACACCAAGGGCCGATTTTCTTCCATCGACGTTGAGGATCAAGGCCCCGACGGCAAGCCTCTTTGCCAAACCGCTGTTCCTTTTAAGGAGCCGGGCGGCAGCCTCCTCCAATCGCTCGTCCAGATCGGAATAATCCATGCCCTGCTGGTCGCTTAGGATGAGCGCCGGGGCGCCAGGCCTCAGAATACGGCCGATCTCATTAAGCGCCCGGTACTGATCTTTCTGATCCAGAACGTCGAAGAGCTCCAGAGAAACGAAGGCGTCGAAGGATTCATCCGGCGCGGCGACATTTTGAATGATTCCCTCCCAAAAGTCGGCCCCGAACCCGCGCTCCCGGCCATAGGCCAGGGCCTGTGGATCGGGATCAAGGACCGTCCAGTCGGTCCACTCCTGACCGGCGATATCGTCATGTTTTCTAAAGCCGTGCAACAAGGCGAACAGGCTGCCCTGACCGCCGCCGGCCTCGAGAATCCTCCCCATTTTCGGCACCCACATCTCAAAGATTCCTTTCAGAGTGATTCGATAGGCTTTCTTATCCTTTAACCGCTTGAGAACAAAGGAATGATCAACGTTCCAAGTCCGCACCTTCACGACGGCTTCGCCCTCGCCGATCAATCTCACATGAGGAGGAGAAACATCCAGGGTTTTCGCATCCCTCTTTTGAAGCGTGAGCGGCATAATCCGGTCAGAGGTCCGGCGATGCCTTCCGCGGTCATTCCCGTCCGCCACGCCCAGCAGGATGGCGGGAAGGTTGACCATGATACTCCCCAAAATCAACATCAGCACCCCCGCCTCGGGCATAGATAACATCGAAAGATTTGCCAGTCTTCTTTTCGCGGAGACATAACTCCTGTCGGGACGAAACGGTCGGTGAAGATGCCCCGTCACCGGCGTTTCCATAACCGATGGTGAGACTTGCTGCGCCCTCCTC
>CAZHRJ010000275.1:0-706 GCA_964534765.1 uncultured bacterium | reverse complement strand
TGCATGGCCTCGCGGGCGCCAAGAGAATCAGTAATCTCCTCATTCATCAAATAAGCAGCCGACCGCCGGTCGGTGTGGTAGGTCTCCACCAGCGCTTCCTTCATATGGACCATCAATTGCTCCCGCTCATCATCCGGCATCGGAATGTTCAGCATGTCCCTAAACAGGCCGGTCATCTGCCCCTTAAATCTTTTCATATCCTGCCGGGAATGATAGGAACCGAAGATCTCATCTGCGGCCGCTTGATAAAACAGGATGCTGCGGCGCTCCTGGCGCAGAATGACCGGCCACTGGGCGACCACCGATTGCGGGGTGAAATTCTTTTCCCGGACATCTCGGGGGATCCGGCGCAACATCCGCAACGCCGCCGGCGCTATGGCCATGACCTTGAGATATTCAAAGCCCTCCGCGGCGGCGATGAGGTCCGGATGCAGACCGTGAATGGAGTCAACGAGAAGGACTTGCTCGGATCCCATTCGGATAATCTTTCCGGAATGCTCACGGACGATGCCCCGCGAGTAATCCAAGATTTCCGGTGGATCGACGGTTGCGCCATTCAACAACAGCCGGATATCCTCAGCCGCGCGAACGATGCGCATCGACTCCGGCGCGTCCAGATCGACGCGTCCATCATCGGTTACCGGCACTTCCCTCAGCATTTTGAAATAATTGTCCAATGGAAGAGAAAGCGCCCGCTCTCCCAACA
>CAZHRJ010000274.1:0-1696 GCA_964534765.1 uncultured bacterium | reverse complement strand
CTCCCTGCAGAAAACCGAGCCGCTCATCCTCCCGGACATGAACCGCGTGATCGATCCGGACAGCCCTTTCGTCCGCGATTTCGCGGCCGATCTCCTGAAACGAACATAAGAGAAGCCTCGGCTTCTCTTTTTAAATTGACAGTCCTTTCTCCCTCGCCTATGGTGCCGGTGTGTTCCTTCACAGAAACGGAGGGCTCCCATGACTCAAGTCAGGGAAATCGAACGCCGCTGGATCGTCAAGGCGATCAGTCCGGAAATCCAGCGCTGGCCGTCCAAGCGCATCGTCCAGGGTTACTTCAACACCCCGCCCAACATCAGCGCCCGCATCCGCATCACCGATGATGCGGAAGTGGAATACATGAAAAAGAACGGATTCGGCATCGATCGGATGGAAGACCCGCATCGGACGACGGTTCTCGACACCGCCCGCTTCCTGCTCGACGAACGGATCGTCGATCTCATCGAAAAAACCCGCTATGTCCGGGACGGCTGGGAGATCGACTACTACCGCGGGCCGCTCGACGGACTGGTCAAGGCGGAATTCGAGATGCCGGACGTCAACTTCCCGGTAACGCTGCCCCCGTGGATTTACGACGCCGTCGAAGTCACCTACTCGGTGACCGACCGACTTCTGGCCCGCCTTGCCAAGGACCTGGCCGACGCCAAAGTCGAACGGCCCATCCGAGACATGATTCCCCGGCGGATCCCCCACATCGTCCTGACCGGCGGCCCGTGCTCGGGCAAGAGCGGCCTGATGGATATCCTCCGCCGCGAGATCGGCGCCGTGGTACACTGCGTACCCGAAGTGGCCACCATCATCATCGGCCAGGTCGGCGCCACCCCGCCGGTGAACGATACGGTCGCCGCCCGCCGCTTCCAGCGCACCCTCTACCGCGTCCAGCGCGGCTTTGAAACCGTCTCCGACATCCAGGCCATCCAGGACGGCAAGCAGGCGCTTCTGGTCGATCGCGGCACCGTGGACATCGCCGCTTATCTCGACGGCGGCATCAAAGGACTGGAAGACGTCTGCCGGACGACCAAGGAGTTCGAGTACGCCCAGTACGACATTGTCATCTGCCTCGAGGTGCCGCCGAAGGACGTCTACGAAGCGAATCGGAAAAAAAATCCGGCACGCCAGGAGTCTTACAAGCAGGCCGTCGCCCGCGGAAAACGCGTAGCCGAGGTCTGGAGCGAGCATCCCCATTTCCGCCTGATCAAAAACGGAAAATCCTGGGACCACAAGGTCGCCGCGGTCAAGGCAGCCGTGGGCGCATTCCTCGCCGCAAACTGAAATCCGCCCGCACTGCTGCAAAGCGGATTTTTTATTTGACCAATACCAGCGCCACTTCCTCGATCGGCGCCTTTTCTATTCCCTCGATCCGCACCGGCACCTCGACGGTCTTGATACCCTCCTCCTTGAGCCGCTTTTTCCACTGCGTGAGCGGCACGGCATAAAAACCGTCGGCCATCACCGGTTCCTTCGCCTCAATTTCGCTTTTGCCGATCACGTGCACGGCCATGCCCGGCGAGCGAAGCGCGTCGTAAGAATTCTTCAGCACGTCCCATTGCTTCTCGGTCTCGATGAATCGCAACAGGATGTCGCCATAGGCGATATCATAGGGAAGATTCGGCAAAGACATGGTGACGTCGTGCTGCACGATCCCCTCTTCGCCGGCAAGATGTTCGAGGGTGATGT
>CAZHRJ010000273.1:0-1696 GCA_964534765.1 uncultured bacterium | reverse complement strand
GACAGCTCTTGTGAACCGGTATCTTAAGACTTCCGATACCCGGGGCTGGAGCCGCTTTGACGAATTTGACTGGCCGAATCTGGCCAAAAGTGACGAGGTCGCGCGGCTCACGGACCCCCAGTTGGCGGCTGTTCGCACGTCGCTGATGATCGAGGACCATATTCCGGGATACGCCACTGAATATTTCCGGCTGTTTCCGGTTGACGGATCGATCTCGACGGAGGACGCATGGCGGAACCGCAACATCCTCCATTTTGTGTTCCAGTGGTGCGCGGAGGAGGACCGCCACGCGCACGGGTTTGAGATGTATGTTCGCTCGACCGGCCGCGTTGACCAGGACGATCTGACGAAGGAAATGGTTCATGAGGGGGCCAAAAAGTATACGGCGCCGGGCGGCGGGAATTTCAGCATGCTATTCACCTACACCATGCTTCAGGAAAAGGCCACCCAGCTTTATTATCAGACCCTCTACCAGTCCGTACCTGACGCGCCGGTTCTCCGGGCTCTGCTTCGGAGGCTATTTCAAGACGAAGCGCGCCACTGCAGTTATTTTTCGGATCTCGTGCTTTTGGATCTCAAGTGCCATGGAGACGAGCTGGTCGCCAAAATAAAAACTGCCCTCGACGCGTTCGCCATGCCTATGGCCGACCTTCTCGACAACTACAAGCGGCAGGCCATCACGATGATCCGCGCCGCCAAGGGATACGACCACCGAAGTTCCTTCTCGCAATTGGACGAAATCATCAAACGCTATACGCAGGCCTCCACCAACTCCTCCATGTACGCCATCGAGGATTTTTTTACGGCAGTCCCAAACCTCGCCCCGGGTTGATTCTCACCAGTATTCTTTTCTAAACCTCCTGTAATACTCGTACGTGCGCCTGATGCCTTCCATCAGGCCGATTTTCGGTTTCCACCCGCCCGCCTTTTTGAGTTTCGTCACGTCCGCGACAAAACTGCCTGTCTCAAGACGCATGTAGTTCTTCGGCCATTCTGTGTACTCCACCCGCCCCCGCCCGACCGTCTTGAGGACTCCGGCCACCATGTCCTTGAACCGGATTCCCGATCCCGTGCCCAGGTTGAAACAGTGGAAGCCCCGAAGGGGCCTGCCGGCGATCGCGAGCATGGCGTCGATCATGTCGTCCACGTAAATGTAATCCCGTTTTTGCCGGCCGTCTCCGAAAATCCGTATCGTTTTGTTTTCCATCGCCTGCCGGATGAACCACCCGACTAGAGAATACTTGGAATGTTTCATCTGCTGGCGCGGCCCGTAGGGGTTCGTGATCCGGAATGCCACCGCCGTCATGCCGAATTCCGCCGCATACAGACGGAGATACTGTTCGGCGAGCAGTTTATGAATGCCGTAGAGGGTGACGGGATCGGTCGGATGGGTTTCGCGCACGCGTTTGGAGGTGTTGACGCCGTAAGCCATGCGGGAGCTGGCGAAGAAAAGTTTGGCGCCGGGATTCGTGCGCCGGCAGAGTTCGAGAAGTCTCAGGTGAGCGCGGTCGTTCACGTCGAGGTCGTAGATCGGGTCACGCAGGCTGTCGATGTAGCTGACCTGCGCCGCGAAATTGTAAATAAAATCCTGCCCCCTGACGGCCCTTGCCAGCGCAGGAACATCCCGGATGTCCTTTTGGATCACATGGACCTGGCTGCGGATCTGCCGGATGTTGAACATGTTTCCGCCGTACTG
>CAZHRJ010000272.1:0-1711 GCA_964534765.1 uncultured bacterium | reverse complement strand
CATTTGCGCCGCCGCATCCAGAATCTCGTCCTCGCTGAGTGTCCTGCCCGCGATCATGTTTGGAACCACGATCAGCCCCATCTGCTTGAATTTCCAGGACACCGAACCGGCGTTGCCCATCGAGCCGCCGTGTTTTGAGAAAAGGTGCCGGACGTCCGGCGCCGTCCGATTTCGATTTTCGCTGACAGCTTCGACGATCAACCCCGCGCCGCCGGGGCCATATCCCTCGTAGGTCAGCTCCTCCATGAGCAGACCTTCAACCTCGCCGACGCCCCGTGCGATGGCCCTCTGGATGTTTTCCGTCGGCAATCCGAATTCCCGAGCCTTGGCGAGAGCGTTTTTAAGGGAAAAGTTGACCTCGGGATCCTTGCCGCCGTGACGCGCGGCGATCAGAATGGCCCGCGACAATTTCGAATACAAAAAACCCTTGCGCGCGTCCTGCGCCGATTTCCGAAACTTGATATTGGCCCAGCGTGAGTGCTTGGACATACAGTCGCCACTGTAGGATGTAAAAGGCGAAATGTAAAACGAAAAAATGAAGATGTGGTAGAGTGTCGCATGCGCATTTTGACCAAATACTGCCTGCGGGAGGAAGCCAAACTTTTTTCCGCCGCGCTCTTCTTTTTCTCCGGGCTTCTTCTTCTCGGACAGATCATGAACCTGCTGAAGCTTGTCCTGCACGAGGGGGCTGTGCTCTGGAACGTGCTGGCCATCGTGGGGCTGTGGTTTCCCACCGGCATTTCATACGCCATCCCTATGAGCCTGCTTTTTGCGATCCTGCTCGGATACGGACGGATGGCGCAACAGGAGGAGCTGACGGCCATCCGCGCCGCGGGTGTCCTTCCGGTGGAGCTTCTATCCCCCGCCGTCTATCTCGGCGTGGCGCTTTCCGCGGCGTTGTTTGTTAACGAGGCCTGGATTGCGCCGCCGGCGCGGATGGCATTTCGGGAAAAATTATCGGCAGTCCGAAATGACGCGCGGATTGAAAATCTCATCCCGCCCGGGCAGATGTTCGCATTCGGTCCCATCAAATTTTCCTGCCAGGACATCGAGCCGGGGCCGGCGCCCGTATTCAATAACGTGTTTTTCGAATACGCCGGAACCCCGTCGTTCCGGATAATGGCCGCCCGCGCGCGGGTGGACCGCGAAGGCGGCGCGCCCAAATTCCGGTTCGAAAAAGGCCAGATCCTCTGGGCCGACGCGGAGAAACACCTTTCTGTGCAGTTCGAAAACGCCGAACACGCCCTGCCGGAGCCTAGCGCTGCAGCGGCGCAGGTCAAACCCAAGGACAGAAGCATCCTGCAGCTTTGGCCCTCCAGGGGCGTGGCGCAGAGCAATGAAGAGAATTTTGAATTTCACAAAAAATCCGCGCTGGTCCTCGCCCCCTTCTTTTTCTCCTGTTTCGCCTCCACGCTCTCGATGCTGATCAAACGCGGCACCCGGGTGTTGGGATTCATTCTGACGCTGTCGATTCTGGCCGGCTACTACATCCTGCTGGCCATGGCCGTCGCGATGCAGCCGGCTTCGCAGGTTCTTTCGTGTTTCTTCGTCTGGACGCCCAATCTGATCCTGCTGGCGATGGGCGGATTTTTTTACCGGCTGATTTTCGTCGTGTAGCCGGTCGGTCATTGGCTGAGGATGGCGGGGTTCGGCGCCGCCGGATTTCGTTCGGCGCGGCGCAGGACTTCGTCGGCGTTTTTAAATCCAGTCA
>CAZHRJ010000271.1:0-1724 GCA_964534765.1 uncultured bacterium | reverse complement strand
CGAACCGCACCGCCGACCGACGACAGCCCTTGTCTGCGGTGTCCCATCAATTCCGGGTTCTCAAAATTTTGGGTATCGAGGAACCGCAACAGCCGTCGTTGAGCGTTTGGCCTTCCCAGAACGACGAGCGTTATGCCAAGGAACTTTTGGAGTCGGAATGGATGGGCAACGCCGAGACCATTATCGGCATCAACATTGGGGCTTCCGGGCGCTGGCCGACGAAAAACTGGCCGGTCGCTCATCTGGCGCGACTCTGCGATATTCTCTCTAACAAAAATTACCGGGTGTTGATTACGGGAACCGCCAAAGACAAAGAGACCGTCCGCCAATTGTCCCACCTGACGAAATCAAAACCCGCCAATCTCGTCGGAAAGACCGATATCCTGCAGCTGGCGGCGGTCATCAAGCGGTGTAAGGTTTATCTCACGCCGGATTCCGCGCCCATGCATCTGGCGGCAGCCGTCGGGACCCCTTTTCTGGCGCTTTTCGGCCCCACGGACCGGCGTCGCCATCTTCCGCCGGCCAGGAGATTTTCGGTCCTGCAGAAGAGTCTCGGCTGTTCGCCCTGTTACAGCCCCCGCTGCCGCGTAAAGACCCATGCCTGCATGGTGGAGATCACTCCGGAAGAAGTGGCCGCGGAAATCAGACGGCTGTTGGGAAAGAAACCATGAACATCCTGCTTTTGACCACGCATCTTGATACGGGCGGCATTACCCGGTACGTCCTGGCGATGGCCAACGGCCTGCGCAAAGCCGATCACCGGGTCTGGATTGTCTCCGGCGGAGGAGAACGGGAAAACGACCCCGCCGCGTGGGGATACCGCGTGCAGCCTGTCCGTAAAAATATCCGGACCAAATCGGAGCTCGATCCGAAGATTTTTGCGGCGGTCCCTTCGTTGGGCCGTCTCATCCATGAGCAAGGCATCCAGGTGGTTCATGCCCAGACGAGAGTCACGCAGGTCATGGGAGCGCTTCTTGGTCATTGGGGCGGAGTTCCCTATATTTCAACGTGCCACGGTTTTTTCCGCCGGCGCTTCGGTCGCCGGATGTTCCCGGCATGGGGGGAGAGGGTCATCGCTATCAGCGAAGCGGTGAGGCGGCATCTCCGGGACGATTTCGGCGTGGCGCCGGAGAGAATCCGCCTCATTCCTAACGGTATCGATGTAAGAGAATTCCCCGTTCTGGACACTGAGGAAAAAAAACGATTACGGGCGCGCTATCAACTGAACGATGAACCAATCGTGGGCAGCGTGGCCAGACTCTCCTTCGTCAAGGGGATGGATGTTTTGATCCGGGCCATGAAGGACGTGGTGCGGAAATTTCCGCTGGCAAAACTGCTTTTGGTCGGCACGGGGAGGGAGGAGGCGAACTTGCGTCGATTAACCGAAGACCTCGGGCTTCGGGGAAACGTGCAGTTCCATGCGGTCGTGAATAAGACCGCCGAAATGCTGTCGCTTTTTGATGTCTTTGTGATGCCGTCGCGGCAGGAAGGGTTGGGATTATCCGTTATGGAAGCGCAGGCGGCGGCCGTGCCGGTCGTGGCCTCGCGGGTGGGGGGATTGGCCAGTCTCATCGAAGAGGGCAGGACCGGGCTTTTGGTCGGCCCGGAAGACCCCGAGGGACTGGCCCGGCAGATCATTTATCTGTTGGAAAACAAAGACAAGGCTCGGCATCTGGGGTTGACGGCCCGCGAGTTCGTCGCCGGCCATTTTTCCGAAGACAAAA
>CAZHRJ010000270.1:0-1728 GCA_964534765.1 uncultured bacterium | reverse complement strand
CACCGGCAAGGACGCCATCACCGAACTGGAACAGCAGACGGTTGCTTTGCTCAACGGCAGGGACATTGAGTGCCATGTCTATCCGAGGCAGATAGCCTTCAACGTGTTGCCCCACATCGACACGTTCATGGACAACGGTTACACCCGGGAAGAGATGAAGCTGGTCTGGGAAACGCGGAAGATTCTGGGCGACGCGACCATCCGGATTAATCCCACCACGGTGCGTGTGCCCGTGTTTTACGGCCACTCGGAGGCCGTCCATATTGAAACACGGGACAAGATCAGCGCCGAGGAGGTGCGCGGGCTTTTGCGGGGCCGACCGGGCCTCGAAGTTCTGGACGAGCGCCGCGACGGGGGTTACCCCACCGCCGTTACCGAGGCCTCCGGGCGTGATGCCGTGTTCGTCGGCCGCATCCGGGAGGATCTGTCTCATTCCCGTGGGATCAATCTCTGGGTGGTTTGCGACAACATCCGCAAGGGCGCGGCACTCAACAGTGTTCAAATAGCGGAAATTTTGGTAAAAGACTATTTGTAAACTATAGTTAAGGGTTAATTGTAAAGCTTCTTCGCAGGTTTGAGCCGGTCCCTGGAACGGCCTTGCGCCGCCGCGACGGAGCTTGTCCCGGCCCGGGGCGGGCAGGCCGGGCAGGTCCGGGATCGGGGACTGCCCGGAAAAATTCCGCTAACTTATTGAGCGGTTTATAATTTCCAGTTGATCCAGTAGGCGGGAATACCGGTATGAATGCCAAGGTTTTCAGGATCCTTTTTGGGATGGCCCTGCTGAGCCAGGCGGCGCTGGTGTGGGGTCTCGCGGTTTCGGACGTCGAGTTGCAGTCCGGACTCAATCAGCGCCTGGATGCCCGTATCCGGCTGCTGTCGGCCTCGCAGGCGGAGCTGGACAGTCTGACGGTGTCGGTGACCGGGACCGATTCCGGCGGGCAGTCCCATGTCGCCGTGAAGCAGGAGATCGCCCAGGACGACCAGGGACTGTACATCCATGTCACCAGTGTCAATGCCATCCGTGAACCGATTCTCAAGCTGCAACTGGAACTGGTCTGGTCGCAGGGACGGCTGTCACGCGAGTATTCGCTGATCCTCGACCCCAGGTAGATCGGCACATCGCAGCAGCGAGTCATGATTCGAATCGCAACCCTGTTACTCGCATTTTGTTTGTGGCCGTTGGCGGCCCATTCCCTGGGGCTCGGTCGGCTGGAACTGGAATCAGGACTGAACGAGCCCGTAGAGGGCAGAATCGAACTGATAGCCGCCACCCGCACCGACTTGGACAGCCTGATCGTACGGCTCGCCGACATCGAGGCGTTCAAGCGCGCCGGGATCGATCGCCCGTTTGTCCTCAGCTCTCTCCGGTTCGAAGTCGTGGAGAGTGAAGACGGTCCGGATTACATACGCGTCTTCAGCCGCGAGTCGATCCGCGAACCCATTTTGAATTTCCTGGTGGAGGCAAACTGGTCCAGCGGGCGCCTGTACCGCGAGTACACGGCGCTTCTCGATCCGCCGCTGTATGATTTGGGCGCGCGGGGCCTGGTACGGGCGCCTGCCGCCCCGCCGACCTTGCCGGCCGCGGAAACGGAAATGGAAACCCCCGGCGCGGGCATGCCCGCCGTTGCCGAACCGGCTCCGGTGATTTCCGGTGCGTACAGCGGCGGCGATTACGGACCGACGGTTTCCTCCGACACGCTCTGGTCCGTCGCGAGCCTGACGCGGCCG
>CAZHRJ010000269.1:0-1731 GCA_964534765.1 uncultured bacterium | reverse complement strand
ATGCCTAGTCTCGTGGGCTCGGAGATGTGTATAAGAGACAGCGATGTGATCCAAGGCCAGGGAATAATAGTGAATCGCCTCCAGATGCGCGCTGCCGACGCGGTGGACCAGGGCCGGCGCCGGGACGTTGATGACCGAGAGAATCCAATCCCGGATTTGAGTTTCCAGCGCGTTGAGACCGTCTCTGGGCCAGATAAAATTTCGGGCGTCGAGGATCAATCCGGTCTGCGGCGCCACGACCCGCACATCGACCCGAAGAAATGATCCTCCGGACTGGACCATGTAGGTTCCCAGAACCAGAGCGTCCAGCTCGCTGAGAAGCCCCTCCGACACGCCGACGTCCCGGCCGGCCACCTCGCGCTCTTCGACCAGCCGGGAAATTTCCTCCCGCTCCAGGACTTCGATGTTCGGAACCCCATCGAGACTGTGGATGATGATGTCGGCCAAGCCCTTTTCCAGAGCCAGCCGCTCCGCGAGGGGAGAGTTATCATTCAGGTAGAGAACCGCAAGTCGAAATACATTCCCGGACAAAGGAATGGCCACTTCCTTCCTTTTCAATCGCCGGCTGCCGAGGAGTCGAGCGGCCTGCCGCGCGATGTCCTCCGCCATCGAATCCAGCCGGTCGATATCCACCATCCGGCTGTCGGAATGGATCGGCGCCGAATCAGGGGACGATCTCAAATCCACAAGTTGAAACCGGAGGACCAGCTGATCCTCCAACCAGGCGAAGGATCCGGTCAGAAGAACATCCGCGGCAAAGACCACGCTCGAATCTCCGCGGACCTCCCGAAGCTCCTCCAAAAACCGATCCGACCGCTCCCGTTCCAGAAGGACCAGCCCGTCGTGGCGGGCCAGTTCAGAGACGATCATTTCCGGAATCTGTTGCGTCAGATAATCCAACGATGAGGAGGTTGTCCGGTTTTCGAAATGGGTCACCGCCAGCTTGACGGGTGGATCGGCCCGGGCGCAGACGGGTTGAACAAAGGCGAACACGGATTGTGTGGCCAACGTGATGAGCGCAACAATGAGTTCAAGGATTCGAGGGCTTGGGGATTCAAGTGAAACAGAAACTCCGGACTCCTCGACCCCCTGACCCCCTGACCCCGATCGACGATACTTTTTCACCACGAACTCAATAGCGGAACCTGGGAATTCGCTCGGCGCCGGATGGCGTGATGGCGTTGTGTTTTTTGATGTAGTCGATCAGGAGATCCTGGAGCTTGATGTCCCATATTTTCAAATCCCGCGCGCTCGGAAGGCCGCCTTCCTCCACCACGAAATCGGCCGTCGCCACCAGGTACTCCCGATCGGGATCGACCGGCACGCCGTCGATCTGAAGATCCGTGACCGATCCGGGATTTCCGTGAAACGTGACACCGGACCGGTGAGATCCCCGGGTTCCACCGAGAAACATCCAGTCCAGCTTCGGAAGATCCCTGCCGATCACGCGCGCGGTGGCGAGATGGTTGTCAAAGGGGACGACATCGAGGACTGTTTTGACGGAGACCGGCCCCTTTTTAATCACACGCCGGATGCCCCAGAAATTCATAAACGCAATGTCCGCGCCGGTGTATTCGCGCATGGCGCCCATGACGAGTCGGCCAAGCGAGCAGCACTGCGTGTCGCGGATTTTTTCCATGCTGAAATCGCCGGTGGCCTGGCCGATGACATCATTCATCCGGGACGCGACCAGATCCACATACAGCTTCGAATACTTCTCCACCATAGATC
>CAZHRJ010000268.1:0-1747 GCA_964534765.1 uncultured bacterium | reverse complement strand
GGTTTTGTTGACGGGATTATTCTCCACATAGGCATAACGGTTGAGGTTTTGCGGGTTGTAGGGGTCTCCGACGATAGTATCCGGGGTGATGAAACGGCCCATGCCGGCATCATAATATCTCGCCTGCACTGGCGGCGTCCCGCTTGGTGTGAAAATGGATAGCGTATCCAATGGGTGAGACCATGATTCTACAAACTTCAGGCAGTGGCAGCCATCAAAAGGGCTGGGGGCATGGCTTCAGCCGCCAAGTCCTCATACCCGTCGATTTTCCGCATCCGGATCATGCCGGACGCCACCAGCCCAAAGAGCACGAGCAACACCGACGATTCCGTCGGAAAACAGACCTGGGTTTTGACCCGCCGGCGGAACTCCTGGTTGATCCGCTCGATCGCGTTGGTCGTGCGAAGCGCCTTCCATTGGCTCTGCGGAAACCGGAAGAAGGTCAAAAGCTCCAAGCCCGCCTCTTCCACGCTCCGCGCCACGCCTTCCGCCGCCTTACGCCACTTGCGCACAAACGCCTCGTAGGCGGTCCGGGCCAACTCGCTGTTCTCCGCGTAGACGATGGCGTGAAAGTCCGTCCGGATCTCCTCGTGCAACGCCAGCGGCGCATGGCTCAAGAGGTTGCGCAGCTTGTGGACGACACAGCGTTGCCGGGGAATTCCCGGCCAGGTGATGTCCAAGGCGCTGATCAATCCCGGACTTCCATCGGTGATCAGGAGCCGGGGCGGCCGCAGGCCGCGGCCCACCAGGCCGCCGACCACGCTTTTCCAGGCCTCTTCGCTTTCCCCGCCGCGGATCTCCAGGGCCAAGAGGACCTTCTCGCCGTCACGCCGCACGCCGATCACCGCCAACACCGGCAGACTCGTGGTTTTGCCGCCGCACCGCACGCGCACGTAAATCCCGTCCAGAAACAGATAGGGGATCGACAAACCTTTCAGCGGCATCGTCCGCCACGCCTCAAAATACTCCTTGAGCCTCTGAATCAGCCGGGAAATGGCCGACTTCGACAGCGGCGCGTTCTTCAAGAGCGGCCGGATCGCCTGCTTCACTTTCCGCGTGTTCACCCCGCCGAAATACATTCCCAAAAGCGCCGCGTCCACTTCCCGGCTTCGCCGGCGGTAGCGGTCCACGATCCCCGACTGGAATTCGACTTCCTTGTCTTCTTCAAAGAGCACGGCTCGCGGCCGATCGAACGTCGTTTTCCCAAACGACGTGGTCAGCTCCCGGGATTTACTGCCGTTCCGATGGCCCCGTCGGCCTTCTCGCCGCTCATACCGTCCGGCCCCCAGCACGGCATCAAGCTCTTCGTTCAGCATCTCTTCGATGAACCCACGAATCCGGCCACGGATGCCTTCGCTCAAGGGGTCGCCGGTAAAAGGCAACTGCACCGATCCGTTTTGTTTCACAACCACGTCTTTGATATGATTCATGTAAGCGTATCCTCCTGGGATTCCGGTCGTCAACCGGATGGTTTTTGTGCTCACCCAGAGGATACGCTTTTTTTATATTTCACACCATGCGGGTCGGGGCCCTATGCCGGGACATTGAACGTTGGCAAAAAGCCGGCGAGCCGTGTTGCTTTGTTAAGAGATTACAGCCTTCGTCCGGTGATGCAATGAGCATACCAGGCGATAACGAGAAGGAAAAAGCGAAAGAACCCTATCTGAAGGATCGGAACAAGTGGCAGATCCGTGTTTTCGTAGCGGCAAACATCGCGGTTTTCCTAGCCATGGTCCTTGGGATGGCA
>CAZHRJ010000267.1:0-1750 GCA_964534765.1 uncultured bacterium | reverse complement strand
CTTTTTGCCCCGGCCCGTCGGCACGAGGAAAAATACGCTCCACTGCACGGCGCCGAATCCTTCAACGAGTCCGGCGATCTCGGCCAGGGTCGAAACATTTTGCCGTGCGACCGTGGTGTTGATCTGCAGAGGGATGTCAAGGTCTTTGAGGTCCCTGATGATCTCCATGGTCCGATTGAAACAACCCCTCTCTCCGCGAAACTCGTCGTGGACACCGGCGTTCGGGCCGTCCAGAGAAAGGGCGATTCGGGATATGCCGCAGTTTCGAATTTCTTTCAGGCGTTCCCTGGTCACCAGCGGCGTGGCCGAGGGTGTCAGAGACGTGCGGAGGTTTCGTTCTTTCGCCGCATAGCAGATCATGTCCTCGAGGTCCGGCCGTTTCATCGGATCTCCGCCGGTGATGACGAAGATGGGGGATCGGATCAGCCTCTCCGAGACCCCAAGTGCCGGCGTCTCCGATGCCGGCCCAAAATCGGCGATATCATTGATCAGCCGGTATCCCTCGGCGGCAGTCATCTCCCTTGGGTCCCGCGACTTCTGCGCCGATGCTCGGCAGTGGATACAACAAAGGTCGCAGGCGCGGGTGATTTCCCATATGACCGTGTAGGGCGAGAGGTTGAAATCGATGGACGCGACAGGGCGGTCTTTCCAAGTCAACCGCTCACCTTGTGAAACCGAAACGGACGGGTTCATCGGGATAGCCTTTCCCCTTCGCGTTTTTGCGCCTCCTGATAATAGGGACAACTTTTGAAATCGCCGCTCTTGCAATATGTGCTCACTTCCTCCACGCTTGGCACCATCAGATTGCAAGCCTCGCAGATGGTCGTTGTTTTGCCGGATTGGTAAGGGCAACGATACTGGTGGAGAATCTCGTCAGATCGTTCCATTGTATGAGCCTTCGGCCGCGATCTCCTCGTCCGTGAGCAGGCACGACGGATCAGGCGCCCATGGGTCGCCCGTGGCTGCTTCGGCGCGCGATCGCAGTCCGCCGCCGCACATCGTTTTGAACCGGCATTCTGCGCACCGGCTCTTGAGATGGGCCAACCGGTCGCGCAATTGCCTGTGATGGACATCCGCCGGATTGCTCCAGATTTCCGAGAAGGGTTTGATCCGGATATTTCCAAACGTCCGGTGAAACGAAAATTGGTCCGCGTGGACGCGGCCTTCCCAGTCGATCTCGGCCATGCCCACGCCCGAGGATGTCCTTGCGCCGCCGTGGCGTTCGAGTCGTTCTTTGACGGCCGCCGCGCGCACAGGATTTTCCCGCAACAGTTTCAGGTAGATGTAGGGGCCGTCGCTATGGTTGTCGACGGTCAGAATTTCCTTGCCGAGATCCTTCTCGGCGAAGCGCCTGGCGGTATCGCATAGTTGGTCGATCGCCTTCCGCCGCTTCCAAGCCGGCAGGTCGTCCGACCGGATGGCGCTGCCGCGGCCGGCATAAGCGAGATGATAAAAACAGGCGCGGCGGATCGGCTCTTTTTCCACGAACTGAAGGACGTTGTCCAGATCGTCGACCGTGTGTTTGGTCAGAGTGAGCCGCAGTCCCACGCGAACGCTCAGAGGTTGGAGGTTATACATGCCGCGTCTGGCCTGCTCAAACGCACCTCGCGCGCCGCGGAAAAAATCATTCACGGCGCCGAGGCCGTCAAATGAAATGCCGACGTACGAAAATCCAGCGTCCGCTATCTTTCTCGCGATTTTCGGCGAGATCAACGTACCGTTTGTTGAAAGTGTCACTCGCAGTCCCCGC
>CAZHRJ010000266.1:0-1830 GCA_964534765.1 uncultured bacterium | reverse complement strand
GACGGATCATTTGTCATGAACGTCCAGGAGCTGGCGACGGCATACACGGAGAACATCGCGGCGAAAGCGCTGATTCTGAACAACCGGCACCTGGGGATGGTCGTGCAGTGGGAGGACCGGTTTTATGAGGCGAAGCGGGCGCAGACGTTTATCGGTGATCCGAAGAACCCGGATGTCGATTATCCCGATTTCGCCGGGATCGCCAGGTCGTTTTGCCTCCCCGGCCGGCACGTGACCCGCAAAGAGGATGTCCGGCCGGCGCTCGAAGAGATGCTCGCGGCCAAGACCGCCTATGTGCTGGATGTTTCGGTCAAGTACACCGAACACGTGCTTCCGATGATTCCGGCCGGCAAGACATTTGCCGATACCATCTACGAGTAAGCGTTCACCCACTGATTCCCGGGCCGAGTCTCTGACCGGACCGGAGGCGTCGTCCGTCCGAATTTTATTTTCCCAGATTGCTCCACGATATGATTTTCTCAATACCCTGCTGTCGCTGGGCCGGGACCGCCGGTGGAGAGGTGAAGGAGCGAGGATGGCCGCACCGCGTCCAGGCGAGCGATTTATGGATCTGGCGGCGGGCACGGGCGCTTTTTCGAAGGCGCTGCGGGAGACCGAGCCGGAAGTCCGGATCATTGCCGGCGATTTTTGCATTCCGATTCTGATGCGCATGCCGGCCGCGCTGGGCCGGCGGATCGGGGCGGACGCCCTGAATCTGCCGGTACGGACCGGCGTGCTGGACGGATGGGTCATCGCGTTCGGTGTCCGGAACTTTTCGGACCCTTCGAGGGGTCTGCGGGAGATGAACCGGGTACTCAAGCCCGGAGGGCGTGGATTGATCCTCGAATTTTTAAGACCTGAGGACTCGGTCTTCGGATGGATGTACCGTCAGTACCTGAGTCGTTGGGTGCCGCTGTTGGGCGGTATTTTGACCGGATCATTTTCAGCGTACCGGCATCTGACGACAAGCATTCAGGGATTTCTGACGCGGCCGGCGTTCCGGAATTTACTGGAGACGACGGGGTACCGAATCGAATCGATTCGGGAACTGACATTCGGCGCGGCGACGGCGATTCTGGTTCGAAAAAACACCTAAAGTTTTCATGCGAGACAGCCGACAAACGAACTAGTGGGGGTGTCTAGACGACCCGTAGAGAGGTAAGACAAATGGAAACTCGCCGGATAGTGTACACCGCCCTCATATTTTTCTTCCTGGCCCAAACCGCCACCGCCAAAGTCAAGGATTTTTTATTCATTGAAGATCTCTCCTTCGCCATGCCCGGAGAATTCTCTTTCCGGCAGGGGATGCTGAAAGCCGAAGCGCGCCGGACCACGACCCAGGTCCCGTCGACAGTCGGTGTGGACGAAAAGAAGCTGAACGTGCTGAAAGGCAAGACCGTCCTGCCAACGAACATTGCCTATGGGATGAGCGAGCGATTTGAATTATCGCTTGAAGTTCCCTATGTTTTTTTAGATAATGCCGTCGCCGATTACGACGGACTGGGCGACGCGGCCGTCATGCAGAAATTCCGTCTGAGCGACCAGGCAGACGGCCACAGTTTCCTCTCCAGCGGACTGGGCCTTCGATGGGAGGCGCCGACCGGTGACGAGAAAAAGGGGCTGGGGAACGGGAAATCGGATGTTGAGATATTCGGTGTCGCGATGAAGGAGTTCGGCGGCACGAAGTGGCTGATGAATGTGGGGTACAATTTTGTCGGCGGGGAGCAATACGGGAACGAGTTCAAGTACAATGCCGCCGTGAGCGCCGCGGTGACGGAGCGGTGGTCGATGCTGATGGAATTCTCGGGTATTGCCGGAACGAAAGACGAA
>CAZHRJ010000265.1:0-1854 GCA_964534765.1 uncultured bacterium | reverse complement strand
GAGGGTCATGGACGATGTGTCTTCAGAGACCAGCTTAAATGCCGCCGGGCCGTTGGCCGTAAAAAGGATCGCATCGGAGGGGATGGACAGCCGGGTCCCAAGCGGAAGTATGATTTCCACCACATAAACCTCCGCGCCATCGAACTCGGAATCCAGAAGAATTTGAAATCGAAGTCTGTCGCCGGACATCTGAACGGTTCTGATGGCGCCGGAATAAATTTGATTTCGGCTCTTCAGGGGAAACGTGCGGACCCGCAGTCCCGCCTGAATGGACTGCCGGAAGGCCGCCGGCAGGTCACCATCGAGGACACGATCAGATGATCGGGTTGCGGAAGCCCGTACCCAACGCTCGATGCGCGTTGGTTTGGCCTCGGCGAATCGAAGCGTCAGCAGATCGGCCTGGCGCCGCGTCAAACGAACCGTCGATGATGGCTGTTTGACTGGCCCGGCATCCTGTGCGGCCGATGACGGCGCGGAAGGCGATACAACCAGCTGGAGCGGCATGCCGCAGACGCCACAGACGGATGGCGCGTGGCCACGAAAATCTGCGTGCATCGGGCAGACGTAGGTAACGCGCTCAGGCGCTGGATGGCCCAAGCCGGGCAGCGATTCTCCATCGTCTGCATACAACGAATCCTGCCGGGAGGAATTCGCAGGAGTGTCCAAGGCGGCATTTCTATTCATCTTCCGCATACGGCGCTCCCGGGGAGCGGAGAGATCGGCAAAAGCCGGGCCGCCGGCACTGGACCATCCATGGGTTACACATCCCTGAATGAAAAAGAAGAGGAGCACGGCGTGCCGCGCCCCTCCCCAACATCTGATCGACATGGCCGTAAGATTATCTCAGTTGCGTCTCATCGGCCAATCAAAGCTCTACGGGGCGCGACAAAGGGGGAAAATCCGCCGCCCCGGTTTCATTAATTCGGATCCCGGCACTGACCCTCCATGCTTCTAGTGACAATAATTGTCAGGGCTGTTCATCACATGAGATCCCCACGGGAAAAACCCCACATCGGCGATCTCGACAATCCTGTCGGTTTTCGTGTCGATTTCGTAAAGCGACTGAGTGTTCGACCCGCAGACATAGATCTTCCCACCATCTGGCGACGTCGTTGCGGTTTCGAGCACGGTGTTCTTGCCGAAAAATATGCGGCCTTTAGGCAGAAGCGTTTTGAGATCGTACACGTACATGAATCCCGTTGAGCTGGAGATGACGTAAGCCTTGCCATTGCCGAAATTCACGCCGGTCATGTCCGGGCCGGCATCCAGAGTGGCAATGACATCGTGCCTTTTGGTGTCCAGCACAGAGACTGTCTCGTCGCCGTTGTTCGGGATCCACATGGTCCTGCCGTCGTGGCTGGCCCATGCCCGCCATGGATTCGCGCCTAGCGGAACGACTTTGAGGAGCTCGTCATTACGCGTGTCGATAATGGCCACCACACCGAGATCAATATCGGCCGCATAGCCGTATTTCCCGTCGCGGGTGAGGGTCACGTTGATGCATCCCTCGATTTCGCCCAGGAGTTTTTCGGCGTTCGGCGCGATGGGAAGGTTCAGAGGAATCTGGATGCGCTTCACAAGCTCGTGGCGTTTGGCGTCTATCACGCCGATCCAGTGCGCGCCTAAATTAGCGACGTAGGCTTTCGTTCCGTCCGGCGTGAAGGTGATGTTGTGAGGTTCCACCAGGCCATCGATCCGCCGAATTTCCTTCTCGGACGCCAGATCGATCGCTGAAACGGAGCCGCCGTCGAAATTGCCGACATAGGCGAACCGGTTGTCGTGCGACACGTCCATGTGTTCCGGAGCGAAGTCCGACTCGATGACGGACGATACTTTCTGGCGGTCGTAATCAAC
>CAZHRJ010000264.1:0-1883 GCA_964534765.1 uncultured bacterium | reverse complement strand
GCCGGGAATGATCTGCGCCACCAAAGCTCTTTTGGTGCGCAATCGCCGGCCCAACATAGAAGAGATCCGGGATGCGCTCGCCGGCAACCTGTGCAGATGCGGCGCCTACCCGAAAATCGTCGAGGCGGTGCTGGCCGTCTCGGGATCGCGCTGACCGTGGCGAAATCCGGCCCCGTGTCAAAAATTCCGCCGTACGTTGATCCGAAAATTGTCGGAAAATCTTTGCCGCGCGTGGACGCTGTGGAAAAAGTCACCGGCCGAGCGATATACCCGACGGACGTCCGGCTCCCGAACATGGCCCACGTCCGGTTTGTCAGAAGTCCGCGCGTGCATGCGCGGGTGGTTTCATTGGACGTTTCCAAGGCCAGATCCGTTCCCGGCGTTTTGGCGGTTCTTGCGCCGGATGAGGTTGCCGGCAAATCGTTGAAAGATCCCCTCGGAAGGCGTTTGCCGATTCTGACGGACGAGCCCAAATATTTCGGCGAGGAAATTCTTGCGGTATGCGCGGAAGACGCGGACGCGGCCCGCGCTGCCGCCCGGCAAATCCGGATTGACTATGAGGATTTGCCCCACTCTTTGGATGCCGGGGAGCGTGTATCGGCCGGGCAATTTGTGGGAGGTGGATGGACAAAAACCGGCCTCGGCAGCCCCGCAGTCTATGAACGGGGCGACGTCCGAAAGGCTTTCGCCGGGGCCCATCGAGTTTTTGAACGGACGTACAAAACCTCGCCGACTGTCCATTGTTCGATCGAGCCTCACGGCGCGGTTGCATCGTACGAGAACGGCCAGTGGACGATTTGGGAATCCACGCAGGGCGTGTTCGCCGTCCGGGAAGAATTGGCGGAAATTCTGGGAGAGCCTGTCGGCAATATTCGTGTGATCGGCACGCACATCGGCGGCGGGTTCGGAAGCAAGGTGGCGGCGGGCAAGTACACGTTCATGGCTGCCTACCTGTCAAAAAAATTGGGCCGACCAGTCCGGTGTGTTCAGGACCGCGCCGAGGAATTTCTGTCGCCTTACGGCCGGCCGCCGTCCATCCAGACGTTGAAGATCGGCGTGCGCGCGGACGGAAAAATTTTGGCGATCGAGCAAAAAGGCGTCCATGCTGTTGGGGCTTATGAATTCGGATCGGAATGGGGACATGCCGAGGACATGGTGACCGAGATGTATGCCTGCGAAAACGTCCGAACGGAATCTTACGCGGCGCTCACCAACACGCCTCCGCCCTGCGCCATGCGCGCTCCCGGATATGCCCAGGCCGCTTTCGCCATCGAGCAGATGATCGACGAGATCGCGCATGAGATGGGAATGGATCCTGTTGAATTCAGGATTAAAAATATTCCCATCCGAGACCCGGATACCGGCCGCGCCTTCGCCTCTCCCAGGGGCGTGCATGGCCTGGCGGAATGCCTGAAAAAAGGCGCGGAAATTTTTAATTGGACGCAAAGAAAAACCGAAAGGCGCATGCAACCCGCCGCTTCGGCGCCCACCGACACGGTTCAGATGTCCGTGGACCCTTCGCCCCGTGTCAGAACGGGCATCGGCGTAGCCGGCACCATTTGGAGCGGCGCCGGGGGGCCGCCGTCGGCGGCGACGGTCCGTCTCCACGCCGACGGCACTGCGGATTTGTTTGCGGGCGCCGCGGATATCGGAACGGGAACCCGCACGGTCATTGCCCAGATCGCCGCAGAGGAACTGGGGATTCGGGTGGAGGACGTCCGTGTGACGAACGCGGACACAGACCTCACCTCCTACGCCCGTCCCAGCTACGGAAGTTTTACGCTTCCCTCCTCCGGACCCGCCGTCCGACGCGCGGCCTTCGACTGCCGCCGGCAACTTTTGACCATCGCCGCCGGAGTTCTCCAAACCGCTGAAAAAAATAT
>CAZHRJ010000263.1:0-1893 GCA_964534765.1 uncultured bacterium | reverse complement strand
CCTCCGCCGCCGCGCCGGAATCCGAAATCCCCATCGACCCGCCCCGCCCGATCCGTCCTGCGCCGTCGATCTCCGGCGGGATGATCGGGCGGGGCGGGTCGATGGGGATTTCGACTTCCGGCGCGGCGGCGGAGGCGCTGCCGGCTTTGTTCGAGAAGGTTAATTCGCAGGTGAGTTTGCGGCCGCCGTCAGGTTCCGCCACGGTGTACGTCATGCTGCCGGCCGCGCCCGAGATTTCCTTGCCGTCCCGAAGCCACCGCACCTTCCAATCCAACTTCGGATCGCCGAACCATTTGCCCGGAACACAGGCGAGTTTCCCGCCGAATTTCGGACTGCCGACGACGGCCGGCGGCGCGGCGTTCGATGGCTTGATGATTTCGACCCGAACTTCCTTGGACGACGCGGCGGTCTGGCCGCCGCCGTTCGACGCCTTGACCAGGCAGGAAAGGTTATGAAAGCCGTCTTCCACGTTGATGACGTAAAGCGGATCAGTCGCCTCCGGAATGTTCTTGCCGTCCAGAACCCACTGGTACTGGTAGAGGACCGTTGGATCACCGGCCCACGCGCCCGCATCGCATTTGACCGATTTGCCGATCCTGGCCCTTCCTTTGATCGAGGGCGCAACGGTCGAGGACGGTTTTTCGACCGCGACGACAACCTCGGCCGTCGTCGCGGGGGTCGAGCCATTCGAATTTGTCGCAATGACACGGCACGATATTTTGTGATTGCCGTCCGACTCCAAAACGGCGTAGGTCGGCCCCGTCGCGCCGAGGATTTCTTTGCCGTCCAGGAGCCACTGGTACGTGAACGTCGGCGCCGGTTCGCCAAACCACGCGCCCGCGTCGCACGTAATCGTCCAGCCAATCTTGACCGTGCCGATGATCGTGGGCGGCGCGGTCTTTGACGGCGCTCCCGCGCCGCCGATGTCCGGCGCGCCCGCAGTCGCCTTAACTTCGTACGCGATCAATGCGCTCTGGCTCAACGCGGCGCCGATGTAATCATTGACCATGGCCGACGCTCGGGCGTCCTGTTTAAGCGCGGCCTGAACGGCGGGAGCCTGGTCGATGAGTATGATCGGCGTGAGTTGCCATCGGCCTTGCTGGCTGTCGGTGACGGTTGTCGCGCCGGCATTGTGCGTGACGGAGATCTGCGAAACCTCTTTCCTTCCGCCGCGACCCTGCGCGTGAGTCGTCAGCGTGACGATGTCGAACCAGTATTCCTTCGTCCTCTCCATATTGATAAACGCCGTGACCGATCCGTAGGGAAGCGCCACTTCCGAAAAGGCTTCATCGTGGCTGGTGGCGCAACGGACAAACACGACGCGAGAGGTTGGGTCGATGCGGAGGCGGCCTTGTTCGAATGTGACGACAGCGCGGCCGGACATGCCCGTGATCACGACATCGCCGGGTTCGACGGTCTGGCCGTTTCGCGCGGGCGACGGCACGGACGATCCGCGGCGCTGGATCTGGACGTCGCCGTTAATGTCGGCAAGCGAGCCTTTCAGGATTTCAGCGGCTTCGGCGGAAAGGGGAAGGCCGGCAAAGGGCACATGGCAGACGGCAAGGGTGAAAATCAGAATAAGAGCGGCCGATGCGAGGAGAGAGCGCACGCTTTGAGTGGATATACGCCGATTGGAGTCAGTGGGTAAAAATCCGCTCTTGTATATCTCGCCCATGATGCCCTTTCTTATTCGCCAACTCGCTCTATTGACAGTGGCCCATCACATGGAGGCATACATCTGGCCGCTCGATGAAACCGCCCTTGTAGCAGATTTTAAATGTTCGGTCAAATTTTTCCGCTGTCCAGCGATTCCGCATAGGTGGGTTGACCTGTGGCTACGGGGCCGTTTTTGATCAAAATTCCCCTGCGGAGGTTGTTCCTCCGCGAGTCGCC
>CAZHRJ010000262.1:0-1894 GCA_964534765.1 uncultured bacterium | reverse complement strand
TCGATTCGCTGGTCATCACCGGCGGCCTCCTCGCGGTCATCATCGGGCTGATGCTCTATATGGAGGGACTCAAACTCGGCATCATGCCGTTCGGAGAGGCGATCGGCATCACCCTGCCGACCAAATCGCCGCTTCCGATTGTGCTTCTCATCGCGTTCATCCTCGGCGTCGGCGTCACATTCGCCGAGCCGGCCATCGGAGCTTTGCAGGTGGCGGGGTCGGTCGTCAAAGCCGAAAACGCGCCGATTCTCTACGCGCTCCTCAACGACTGGTCGTTGGCCACGGTACTTTGCGTGGGGTTGGGCGTCGGCGTTGCGGCGACGATCGGGACGATGCGGTTCATCTACGGATGGAGCTTGAAACCCTTGATCTACTTCTCCGTGATTCCGACGTCGATCATCACCGGCATCTGCTATTTCTATCCGAATCTGCGCACCGTCATCGGCCTTGCCTGGGACTGCGGCGCCGTAACCACGGGGCCGGTCACCGTTCCCTTGGTCCTGGCGCTTGGGATCGGAGTTGCCTCGGCGGTCGGCAAAGGGGATTCGAGTCTGGCGGGGTTCGGCATCGTGACTCTCGCGTCGGTCTTTCCGATCACGGCCGTGATGCTTCTGGGCATCTACGTCAATCAGACCGTTCCGGTTGAGACGATTCTGGCCAGCGCCGCCGCCAAGGCCGCTGCCGCCGCGGGCGCCACGGGGCCGAAGGCGTGGTGGGAAGTCACCCCCGGCTTTGAGACGTATATGTCGTTCCGCGCCATCGTGCCGCTGATTCTGTTTTTGTTTTTTGTGATGAAAGTGGTCTTGCGCGAAAAAATCCGGAATGCCGGAATCCTCACCTACGGCATCACCCTCGCGGTCATCGGCATGATTTTATTCAACATCGGCCTCACCTACGGCCTGGCCAAGCTGGGCGACCAGTCAGGCGGGCTGGTTCCGGCCGCGTTCATGCACCTTGAAAAAATAGAGGCGTCGCCGCTTTATTTCTATGCCCTGGGAATCATCATCGCGATGATTTTCGCATGGGTGCTGGGCTTCGGCGCCACACTGGCCGAGCCCGCTTTAAACGCGCTGGGACTGACGGTCGAGAATCTCTCCAACGGCGCATTTAAAAAAGCCTCGCTGATGTACTCGGTGGCATTCGGAGTTGCGGTGGGCATCGCGATTGGCGTTTTGAAAATTCTGTATGATTGGCCGCTGGCCTGGATGCTGATCGGTTCCTATATCCCGCTTCTCATCATGACCCATCTGTCGTCCGAGGAATACGTGAACATCGGCTGGGACAGCGCCGGCGTGACGACGGGGCCGGTGACGGTGCCGCTGGTTTTGGCGATGGGCCTGGGATTCGGCAACGCGGTCAATGCGCTTGAAGGATTCGGAATTTTGTCGATGGCTTCGGTTTGCCCGATCATATCGGTCATCGCCTTCGGGTTGTATGTTCAGTGGAAATCGAAGAAGCAAAAAACCGCGCAAGAGGCGCGGGTTGCGGCCGCAGGAGGTGCGACAGCATGAGCAAGAGAGAGATTACCGTCCTGACGGACGTCACGTTGATCACGTGCATCGTCCAGCGCGGGATTGCGGATACCATCATCAAGGCCGCCACCGAGGCGGGCGCGCAGGGCGCGACGGTCTATTTCGCGCGCGGCACCGGCATCCGCGAGCGGCTCGGGCTTCTGGGCGTGGCGGTCGAGGTGGAAAAGGAAATCATCAACATCGTGGTGTCGACGGACGACGCCGACCGGATATTCGAGGCGATGTTCCTCGCGGGCAAGCTGGACACGCCGGGCATGGGATTCATCTACATGACGCCGCTCGAAAAAGCCGCGACATACATTCCGGCCGCGCTGGTTGAGAAATTGACGAAAGCCCACAAGTAGTTCCCACCGGATCGATGA
>CAZHRJ010000261.1:0-1902 GCA_964534765.1 uncultured bacterium | reverse complement strand
AGGCGACCGGGGAGGACATACGGTTTTTGCGCGGGGTGGCGTCGGACGACAAGATCGACCGGCATGGGGAGCGGTTCAGCAAGAATGCGCTGGCGCGTATGGCGGAGACGGCGAAGGCGAATTTGACGCTGTTTGGGGATCATTTTCATTCCTGGGAGAACACGCTTGGCCGGGCGGTCGAGGCGGCGATCAATCCACAAGGACAATTCGAGGTTGTGTTTCAGCTTGAAGGTGAGGAGGCACAGCCGAAAATCCGGCAACTCTGGGCGAAGCTCAAGGGGAAGGCCAAGCTGGCGCTGTCGGTCGGCGGGCGGATTCTCAAGACGTTTATCGAGGACGACGGCGGGCGGCAGGTGCGGGTGTTAGATGATATCGAGCTTTTGGAGGTGTCGATCGTCGGGATTCCGGCGAATCCGCGGACTTGGGTGGAGGCGATTGTGAAGTCGCTGGACAGCGGCGGGGCGACGCCGGGACAGCCGAGTTTGGAGGGCGATCCGGAGCGGATGGGACTGACGAATTCATTTGAAAATAAGGAGGAGGGAAATATGGATGAGATTCAGAAACTGAAGGCCGAACATGAGGCGGCGATGGTGGCGCTCAAGGAGGAACATGGGCGGGCGCTGAAAACGGCGGCAGACAAGGCGGATGATGCGATTGCCAGGCTTGGCGAGCGGCAGAAAGAAATCGATGGCCTGAATGGCCGTGTCTCGGAGATCGGGAAACAGTTGACGGCGGTCACGGCGGAGCGGGACCGGCTGGCCGAACGGATTCAAAAGCTGGAGAGTGATCTTCGGGAGAAGGATGCCGAGGCGGCGAAAATCCGCGAGAAAGAGACACATCTACAGTCGGAGTTCGACCGGCTGTCGAACGCGCTGAAAGAATCCCAGGCGGCTTACGAGGACTTGCGGGCGAAATACGAGCAGGCCCAACCGGAGGTCGAGGCGGGCAAGAAATACCGCGATGACCTGGCGTTCGAGGCCCACCGGTTGTCCGGGATCGCGGAGGGTAACGGATTCAACTCGGAGAACACGAAACGGAAGCTTGCGGCGCTGACGGTGGACGATCTCAAGAAGGAAATCGAAGGGCTTCGAAAGCGCGTTGATGAGAAGTTCCCGCCGGCGGGCCTGTCGGTTCACTCGCCGTTTGATGACCAACCCGTTGCCAGCGAGCGGCAGACGAAGGTGCGCGACATGCTGAACGAGGGCGCGCCATTATTTCAGGATCGGAGAGTGAGTACCAATGGCTAAAGTCGGAGGTCCTTTGCGCGGAAGTCCCGTCGTCACGGCGACGGCGCCGAGCGCGGGGACGGTGAATTTGTCGGAAGGACAGGCTGTGTCGTTCAACGGGAGCTACACCGTGGCGCACAGTCCGGACGGTTCGGAAGTTCATGGGCAAGTGCTGGACAAGCTGGTGAACAAAGACGGGGCGTTGACGGCGGTCGTCATGAATGGCGTCTTGCGTTTTTCGTACGTGGGCGCGGTCCCCGTGGTGGGCCAGTCGGTTGTGGGCAGTGCGACGGCCGGCAAGGTCAAGGCGGCGGCGACTGGTCGGTGGCTGGTCATTGCGGTGGACACGGCGACGTCGACCGTAGACGTGGAGAGGTGATCTGAAACATGAAAACAACGGAACTGATGGAAAAGATGGTCGACAAGATTGAGTTTTTTACGCAGGACGTTGGGGCGCTCAAAGACCTGCGGGGCGAGAGGCTGTACTTCGAGCTGAACCGGGTCGGGGCGACGTACGGGGAGTATTTCAAGGTCACGGGGTCGAACATCCGGGAATACTGCCGGGACCAGTTCAAGATCGATCTACCGAACTGCACGATCGAGAAATTCTTTTCGTCTGACCCGAACGCGCTGGCTTCTTGCGGCCTGCGATACGCTCGACAGCAATCGTCCGCGG
>CAZHRJ010000260.1:0-1911 GCA_964534765.1 uncultured bacterium | reverse complement strand
TCCTGGAATTGACGCCGTTTAGATGGCGGGAACTGTCCGCTCACCGCGGCGTCAGCCTGGTCCGTCTGTGGTTTCGGGGAGGGTTTCCCGACGCCTTTCTCGCGCGCTCGGACGCGGCATGGCAAAGATGGATGGAGCAGTATGTCCGGACTTTTATCGAGAGAGATCTCGGCGTGCTGGGTGTCGACGTGCCCGCAACGCGCCTGCACCGCTTCTCGAAACTCATCTCCCACCTGCACGGCGGGATATGGAACGCATCCGAGGCGGGATCTTCTCTCGGAATCACCTACCACACCGCACAGCGGTACGCCGAGATCCTGGAGCAGGCGTTTCTAATTCGGTTTCTTGCGCCCTGGCACGCGAATCTGGGCAAGCGGCTGGTCAAACACCCTAAAATCTACTGGCGGGATTCGGGTCTGCTCCATTTCCATCTGGGACTTTCTCGAACCGACGATATCCTCTCGCATCCAAAAGCCGGCGCGTCCTGGGAGGGATTCGTTATGGAAAACATCCTCGCCCGTGAAAAGGAATCCCATCCGGCTTCCGAGGCTTTTTTCTTCCGCACGCACACCGGACTCGAATGCGATCTTCTCCTGGCACGAGGCCGAACCCTGGTGCCTGTCGAAATCAAACTTGCCGAACGCCCGGATCGTTCCGACGTCGCGAAATTACGCGCCGTCATGAAACTGCTGAATGCCCGTCACGGACATCTCGTCAGCAGGATCTCCCGAACCGCGCGCACCGCGGACGTCACCGTCTGGAATGTCGCGGAACTGCTGACGCAGAAACGATGGATCGGCTGATCAGACGGCGTGATTTTTCAGGCGTCAGCGGTAATAGACGGATACCAGGGCGCGGCCGAAAGAGGTGTTCAGAAGCGCGTCACGGAAGGAACGCAGCAGTTGGGTCGGGAGCGAACCGAGGCTTAGCGTTCGCGTGATGAGACACATCGATGGGTAGATCACTTTAGCGGACGAGGATGAACCGGGTAGCGAGCCGGCCGCGGAAAGATAAAACTTCCGCGTCTCGGCGGCGGATGAGGCGTAGGTGTAGGAGGAAGTTTTCAGTTCGGTTACGGTTCCGGTTGATAGATCCTGGAGCAAAAGCGATGAGACGGACGACGGCAGGCTCGACACGCCCGACGCGGAAATCGTCACGTTGCCTCCCGCGGAGGAATAGGAGCTTACATCCCACGTCGCGCTTGAGAGAGATGCGGCGTAATGGAGAGCGTACGTTCCTGCCTGTCCGAATGGCGCCACGCTCAAACTCACCCCGCCGTCCGGCGTCGCGGGCGCGGCGCGCACGGTGAGCGATCCGGCCGATCGGACGCCGACGTAGTTATCGATGTCGCCGACCGACTGCGAGCCGTTCGTGCCGGAGGATGTGAGTTGGATTTCCCAGTCGGTGGAATTTTCTCCGGCCGCGAAGTAAGACGCGAAATTCGGCCATGAAAAATATCGTGGAGCGGGCGTTTGGGCGACGACCGTCGGAGACGATGGTGTGCGGGGATTCGGATAGAAATACATCGTGGCCGTCTTATGGCCGTAGACATAATAACCGACGAAATGTTTTAACTGGATGGACGCGCCGGTCGCGCTGCCGCTCGACACGGCGGTCACGCGCGGGCCCCATCGAAATGTCGTGTTCGCCACATCGTACCAGAACGCGATGCCGTCGGCGATGCTGTCGGTCTGCGCCTGCGACGGCGTTTTCGTGTCGCCGGTCGTGTATTCAAATCGGACGTCCGAATCCCAATCTATGAAAAACGCGAACGGATTGGAAATCATGTTCCAGCCCGGGCTGATCGAGATCGCCGCGGTGCCGTACCGGACTGTGCCGTCGACACCGTCGATTTATCCCATTTCACGGCGCTCCGGGACACGGCCATAGGCCGGAAACTCCATGATTCGT
>CAZHRJ010000259.1:0-1918 GCA_964534765.1 uncultured bacterium | reverse complement strand
TCCATCCCCATTTACAGAACTCAAATTTCCTCCGAGGAAGCGGGAAGTTCTGTGCAGCGTCTGGATGGCCTTGTCGTGTTCGCCACGGTTCATGTAGACGAGACTCACATTGCCGAGATCGACAATCGTTCCGGTCGTGTCCGCGCCGGATTCCGGCGCGGCGGCGATTTTCCCGGCCGTCTTGGCGATTTCGGCGTTCACACCGGCCAGGATCTCTCCGGCCTCGGCATGAGTCGGATCGAGGTCGATCACCTTCTTCAAACAATTCGCCGCTCCATTAAAATTTTTGTTTCGGGCAAGATCCCTGCCCACACGCATCAGCAACCCGATGACCATGGGGACATCGCGAGGATGGTTCAAATGGTCTTGAATCTGAATCCGCGATTGATCCATGGCCAGACGAAGCTGAACCGGGTCGAACGACCACTGTCGATATTTCGCATCCATGACGGCCGCAATTTCTTCAAACAATCGCGCGGCGATCACCAAGTGCCCGTACGGCGACGGATGAACGGCGTCCAAGAGGCAATCCACTCTCGCTCCTTTAAACGCGTCCGTCAGATCCAAAAATCGTGCGCCTGTCGATCTCGCCGCATTCCGGGCGGCGGCGACGAAGTCCGGTGTACGACGGTTGTAGAGATTCCAGCGCTTAGGTCTTTTGACCATCTCGTCCTCAATGCCGATCTTTTCCACCGGATTTTTGTGGTAGTCGCCATACAAGAGATGGGGTTGAAAGGCGACAATGACGTCGCCGCCGAAACCCAGAACGGCGCCCGACATCGTTTGGACGGTCCGTCCATAGTGATCCGCCGCTCCGCTGTATGCCTCCCGATACATATCGTCTCTCTCTTCCCGCGACAGTTCCGGGCCCGATCGCATCCTCCCAACCATCCGTGAGATTCCCGAATAGGTGACGAAATCCAGATAGAGCAGACGATAGATGGATCGATCGGCCACCTCCCGGCGAAGGCGCATCTGCCGGGCCAGATTGTCCTCCATTCCATAAAAGGGATTCAGTTTTTCATCTGTTGCGGTCAGCAGACCCAGATCGTTATATCCGTCATACAGGATCACCATGTCCGGCTCAAAGGGCAGGACCCGAAAGACCAGCATCTGCAGCTCCTGCCGGGTCTGATACCCGGGCACAGCCGCATTGATGACTTCCACCCGGTCCCCGCCCGCCTTTTTCAGATAGTGTTCCAGATGGCTGCTGAACGTCTCATCGTCACGCACATACAGACCAAAGGCCGCCGAGCCGCCCAGAACAAATATCCGGATGACACCGGGAGGTTTGGGCAGGATGGGATCTTTCGGGTATCGAAATCCATAAGAATTCACCGTCATCGCCACCTCCCGGCCGTAGACCGTCTCCCTCGCGACATTGCTCGGCCGCAGCCCGTAATCGAGCGGAGGCAGGTTGTGAGTCATCAAGCCGTGATAAAATTCGGGTTCGGGATCGGCGCGTCCGAGATAATATCGGCAGGCGGCTTCGACGATCACGACGCAGATACACGCCGACGCAATACCAATGAATACGAGGAGGCCCGGACGCCGGCGCGGTGGAGGCGGCACGACCGGCGACGCCACCGGAGAATCCTGGGAAGGTGGGATTTGCTGAGGTGATCGCTGTTTGCGGCTCGGACGATCCATGATGTCCTACGGCCCCCCCCCCCGGTTGCCGGCGATGAAAGTTTTGATAGATAGGCCCGTGCGGCCTGATTTTGAGGATCGAGCCGTAGGGCTTCGGCGAAATGGGTTCTGGCGGTTTCCACCTCTTTGCGGTCAAGATGGACCAGAGCGATGCAGTGATGGGCGCGGCCATAATTTGGATTGAGGTTCAGGGCGTCCTGCAGATATCGAATCGCTTCGTCATATTTTCCTATTTTGTAGAGCGAATAACCGAGGTTGTTGTGCGCGA
>CAZHRJ010000258.1:0-1920 GCA_964534765.1 uncultured bacterium | reverse complement strand
CCCGGCCCGCCTCAAAGAGATCGCCAAAATCATCCAGGCCTTTGACGTGAAGGAAAAGCAGGTGGCGATCGAGGCCAAGATCGTCCAGGTGATCCTGAGCGACCAGCACCGGATGGGCATCGACTGGGAGGCTGTGGTCGACAAATACCATGATCTCAACCTGATGGGCAATTTCGATCTCCTGGGCGCCAACGACAAAAAGGGGCGCCTGAGCATCGGCACCCTCTCCCCGGATCGCTACCAGGTCATGCTCGAGGCACTCTCCGAATTCGGCGAGACCAATAATCTGTCCAACCCACACATCATCGCCATCAACCACCAGGAGGCCAAGATCCTCGTCGGCTCGACGGAACCTTACGTCACGACGACGACTACCACCCCGGCCTCCGGCCCCACGACCACGGCCGAAAGCGTCAACTTCATCGAAGTGGGGGTCAAGCTTTTTGTCACGCCCACCATTCACAAAGACGGTTACGTCACGATGAAGATCAAGCCGGAGGTGAGTTCCGTCACCCGCACCGTCACCACCGGCAACAACAATACGATTCCCGTCGTTGAAACCTCCGAGGCGGAGACGTCGGTGATCATCAAGGACGGCATTACGATCGTCATCGGCGGGCTCATCAAGGAGGAAAACATCCGCAGCGACAAGAAAGTGCCGCTTTTGGGCGATGTGCCGGTGATGGGGGGGCTTTTTCGGAGCAAAGACGTCCTCGTGCGCAAGACGGAGCTCGTGATCTTCCTTACTCCCAGCATCATCTCGGGAGACGCGTTGCCGGCAGAAAGGGGCGCGAAGGCCTCGCGGTAGAAGGTTTTGGAAAGCGACATGTCCCTCGATTCCAAAAATCTCATCGGGCAAACGCTCGTCAGGGAAAAGCTGATCACCGCGGAAGAGCTGCGGCTGGCGCTTAAAGAACAGGAAAAGACCGGCGAGCTTCTGGGCGCTGTTCTTTTGAGGCTGGGATACGTCGCCGACGAAAGCCTTTTTTACCGGCTCCTCGCTGGACATCTGGGCGTAGATTATGTCGAATTGAAGGACGCCGACATCGATCCGGCGGTCCTCGGCCGTGTTCCCGCCCAGTTTGCCGGTCATTACAAAGTGATTCCCCTGCAATGTCACAACGGCGGCGTTACGCTCGCCATGAGCCGTCCGCAGGACATCCTCACGCTGGATGAGCTGGGCGCGGTCTTAAGAAGTCCGATCAAGCCCGTTCTTGCGGATGAAAAATCCATCCTGGAATCGATCCGCCGGCATTACGGCCTGGGCGCCGAAACGATCGAGCGGATGATGGCCGGGGCGGGTCCGGCGGAGGAGCCTTCCCCGGCAAAAGCTCTGGTCCAGGACATCGAGGAAATCGCCTCCGAGGCCTCCATCGGGAAATTCGTCAATCAGCTGATCCTGGAAGCCTACCGGGAGCGGGCCACCGACATCCACATCGAGCCCGCGGAGAGTGAGTTGCAGATCCGTTACCGGGTCGACGGGGTGCTGCGCGACGCCAAGGTGCCGGCGAATATCCGACATTTCCGGGACTCGATCAATTCCCGCATCAAAATTCTTTCTCGTCTTAACATCGCGGAAAAGCGTCTGCCGCAGGACGGCCGTTTTAAAGTCAAGGTGGGGGAGAATCATCTCGATTTGCGCGTTTCCTCTCTGCCCACGCCGTTCGGTGAAAGCGTCGTTTTAAGGATCCTCAACCCCGATCAGCTTTTGGACATCCGGGAACTGGGGCTGGTGGAACGCGAATTGGCGGCGCTTGATGCCCTCATTCAACGGCCGCACGGGATCATGTTTGTGACGGGCCCCACCGGCAGCGGCAAAACGACGACCTTGTATTCTTGCCTTTCCCGGCTCAATCATTTCGAACAAAAGATCATCACGATCGAGGACCCCATTGAATACCAGTTGGACGGCATCACCCA
>CAZHRJ010000257.1:0-1920 GCA_964534765.1 uncultured bacterium | reverse complement strand
CCGTGGATGTCGAAAAAATCGTGGCCGGCCTGGAGGGCGACCGGAAACTCTTTTCGGAATTGGTCGACCTGTTTTTTACGAATTGCCCGCTGCAGATGGCGGCGATCGAGTCGGCGGTTCGGGATGGCGATGCCGCCGGACTTCGAAAGGCCGCGCACAAATTGAAAGGCACGGTCGGGACATTCAAGGCCGAAGAATCGGCCGCAGCCGCTTCGCGCCTCGAACAAATGGGGACGGCCGGTGACATGGCCGGCGCACGCGCGGCGATCGATGGTCTGCGCTCGGCCGTTGACCGCCTGACGCGCGAACTGGCGCCCTACCGGGCTTCTGATGTATGAGGAGACCGTGAACCGGATGAAGATTCTTTTTCTTGAGGACAACCCGCTGGACTCCCGCAGGATTTCGGGCCTCTTGGCGAAAGACTCCACCGACGTCGACGTGGATGCTGTCGAGACTCTTGCCGACGCATTGTCGCGTCTAAGGCAGGTCCAATACGACGCCATCCTGACGGACCTCAACGTTCCCGATTCGGAAGGACTCGATACGTTTCTGAAACTTCAGGAATGGGCGCCCGGGATGCCGATTGTGATCCTCACGGGATCGTACCAGGATGAATCGAATGCGGTGAACGCCGTTCACCGGGGCGCCCAGGATTTTCTGACCAAGGACGACCTATCGGGGAAAATTCTCCGGCGCACGTTGAAATACGCGATCGAGCGCAAACAGATGGACAATCTCCGCCAGTCTTTCGTGTCCATCGTCACGCACGAGCTGAACACGCCGATCTCGGTCATCCACGGCGCCGTCGACAATCTGAAAGAGGGGTTTCTGGGGGCGCTGAACGAGGCGCAACAAAAGTATCTGGACATGATCGGCAGCAACGCGAAGCGCCTGCATCGCCTGTCAAACGACATCCACGATCTGACAAAAATAGAGGGCGGCCGGTTCCATTTGAATGTGGAGGAAATCGATTTGTGCCGGCCCCTGCGAAACGTCCGCGAGTCGCTTGAGGAGTTGTCCCAACAGCGCGGCGTCCGCATTGAGCCGAATCTCCCCGGGCCCGTTCGGATTTCCGCGGACGAGGAGCGTCTTGAGCAAGTGTTCACAAACGTCATCAAAAACGCCGTGCGGTTTGCCGATACCCGAGTCGAGGTGAGGCTCGACACCGATGAAACCCGTGCCCGCGTGGCGGTGGAGGATGACGGTCCCGGCCTGGATCCGGTGGATCTGCCGATGTTGTTTCAGCCCTTCTATCAGGGCAAGCAGAAAAAGAAGTCGGACGGGGGAAGCGGCCTCGGGCTGGCGATCGTCCGGGGGATCGTTATGGCGCACGGCGGAACGATTGACGCGTCCAACCGTCCGGACCGCCGTGGCGCGCGGTTCGTCGTGACCCTGCCAAAATCGAAAGGAGGTTGACAGATGGCCAAACGCATTCTGATGATCGATGACGAGCCCAACACGATCGAGGTGGTCGGAGACCGTCTGAAGGAGATGGGATACGAATTCGAGGGCCGGTCAAATCCGAAGGAAGGCCAGTGGGCTACGTCCAAGACCCGGCCGGACCTCATCGTCCTCGACATCAACATGCCGGGCTGGAACGACGGCATCGGGTTTCTCGACAGCATCCGGCATCATCCCAATCTGCTCGGCATTCCCATCGTCATCTACACGTCGTTGAACATCCGCGAGCTTCGCCGCGGCGCGGAGGAGGCGGGTGCGGCCGGGTATTACCAAAAATTGTCGGAGGACAAGGCGTTTTTCGACAAGATCAAAAAATTGCTCGGCTGATTCGGCGCCGGCGAAGGACTTCCCGCGCCGCTATTTTTTTTGACGGGACTTGGCGGTGGTTCGGGATGGATCCAAAAACGAATCATGGAGTTTCCGGCCTATGGCCGTGTCCCGGAGCGCCGTGAAATGGGA
>CAZHRJ010000256.1:0-1932 GCA_964534765.1 uncultured bacterium | reverse complement strand
GGTTGATTAAGGACTCTGATCCGGACGGCAAACGTGTCGGCCAGCGTCGGTCTCCGGGACCGGTGCCGATCCGACGTCGGCAGGGCCGCGGCGCCGGCGACACGGCCGTTGCCCGAACGCAAAAACGTGCCCGGCATGGAACCAAAGAGGTTTTTCATAATATCCGGCGGCGCGCCTACAAGATCATACCGGGGCCGGTCGAGATGAATCCGCGCAAACGTCACATCCGTGTCGGTTGAAACAAACTCCCCCGATACGGCCGGAACGGCCAGCCGGAACGGCCGCGCGCCCGCCCGCGCCGCGATCGCCCAAGAGGTCATGCGAAATTGCCCTTCTTCCCTCCTGTCCGTACCCGAACTCTCAAATTCCAAGAGTCCAACTTCAGCCCGCGATGCCCAAGGCAGACCCAGCCTCGACAAAAAGACGCTCATATCCAGGCCCGTTACATTCCAGTCGCCCCGAACTCGGATGCGTCCCGCCTTTTCCGCGTGAATGGCCAATTCTGTCCCGGTTCCGTTCATCCCCTGAATGCGGATGTCCAGCCGACCGGTGGGAGAATCCCAGGTCGCTTCCTCCAGATCGAAGCGGACCGCGGGAGTATCCGGAAACAGGATTTGTCCGGAAATTGCCCGCACGAATTCACATTCGAGTCCGGTCAGCATATCCAAATCCAAGAGCGCGGACATCACGGCCGCCGGCCGGAATGATCCGGCGGTCACTGACAGTCCCCGGATCACCGCCCGGCCGCGCGACAGTGGCGGCCAGATCCGGCCGGCGATGACCACTTCATCCGCACGCGCGCGGCCGCCGGCGCCGCCCACACGGAAATCTCCCGACGGCAGAAAAACGCCGCGCAATCCCAACCCGTTATCGATCTGGAGAGAGAGAGATGCGAGTTTGAGAGTCGGGCCGACCCGGGAAGAGAGGCTGGATCTAACCTCCTGGACGGCCGCCATACACAGTCCCACGATGGCGGCAGTCAATCCAATCGGGATGGCTATTGATTTCAATGAATAGCGAGCGGAATACTGATCGTGGAAAAACCGTTAGGAGAAAAGCCGATAGTAGGCAAGCACAACCCGGCGGCCAAACGCGGATGTCAGCAACCGATCCCGAACGAACCGGAAAAATTCCAGCCCTTCGACCGGGCCCATCCACTTCTGCAGCAGACACGCGGCCGGATAAACTGTCTTTCCCAAAACCCGATACCCTGGAGACAACCCTGACGCCGAAAAAGTAAACCGCCGGGTTTCGTTCTCGCTCGAAACATACGTGTATGACCCCACCCGCAGATCCGTCACATTGCCGGTCTGCTCATCCCTCAGCATGACCGGCAACCGGTCCGGGACGGCGGAGACATTGGACGCGGCCACAGTCACCGGACCGGACCGGGCGCTCTGGACTTCCACTTCCCAAGTCGCGTCCTCGGTCGAAGGTTTCAGGAGCTGCGAATAGCGATCCGCGGCGGAAAGAAAGGACAACCCGATTCCTCCTGGAAGAATCGGCGGCTCGCCGTATGAGGGGGCCGCCATCGCGGCCGGATAAACGCCGGCAAAATTTTCATAATCCGCGCCGCCGCGGGACGTGACATAGAGCTGCACCATCCACTCATCCACCCGTTTCGGCGCGTTCGGGGCGGACAACAACAGATAGGGAGGCGCGGCGCCGCCGGATTGGCCGGTCGCGTCGGTCGTGAGCTCACCCGTCACAGCCGTGCCTGAACCCATGGGAGGTATCACGAGCGTGCAGGCGCTGGCGGCTTTAATCCAGTATCCTCCGAATGGAAAGAGCGCCACTTCCGAATGAGCCGTGCCGGGACCCTGGCTGTATCCCCCGGAATTTTCAGTGGTTCCAGGATCGGCCGAGTTGTTCGGCGATATCCAGTATAATTGATCGAGATGATTGCTTGATTTCACCGATACGATCGACACC
>CAZHRJ010000255.1:0-1936 GCA_964534765.1 uncultured bacterium | reverse complement strand
CCCTGCGAGCTACCGGCTCGGCCTGGAAGCGGTACTCACACTCTTTCTAGAGCGTCCTGCGGCGGGTGACGCAGCGCGGAGAAGATGATTTCGACCACAGACTTTCACTCGGGGATCGCCATCGAAATCGATGGCCAGCTGTGGACCATCGTGGAGTTCCAGCACGTCAAGCCCGGAAAGGGAGGCGCCTTCGTCCGCACGAAGCTGCGCCGTCTGCGGGATAGCTCCGTCATTGAGCGCACCTTCCGGGCCGGCGAAAAATTCCAGGAAGCGTACATTGAAAAACGGTCGCTCCAGTACCTCTACCGGACCGCTGATTCGTTCCACCTGATGGATACCAAGAACTATGAGGAAGTCCAAGTCACGGCGGAAGCCATCGGGGAGGCCGTCGGATTCCTCAAGGAAAATATGGAGCTTGAGGGGCAGTTTCACGATGGGCGGCTCATCGGGATTCAGCCGCCGATGTTCGTCGAAGTCCATGTGGAGTCCACGGAACCTGGGGTCCGGGGGGATACCTCGAAGGGCGGGATGAAGCCGGCCAAGCTGGAAACCGGGGCGACGATTCAGGTGCCGCTCTTCGTGAATACCGGGGACTTCATCCGCGTGGATACGAGAACGAACTCATACGTCTCCCGCGTCTAGCAAAAATGATTCACTGCGGTGATTCAAAACATGATTACGGTGATTTCCCATCCGCGACCCATCACTGTAATCACGCCTTTTAATCACTGTAATCAATTTCAAAACGCGAGGTAAGGGTGGAAAAACGGGTAAAGTCATCGGAACGGGAAGCCTTCCGACTTATTGAGGAGATGCTCCAGCTCATGGAGAGCCGGGGCCTCGTTGAGCTGGAGATGGAACATCAAGGGTTGCGCATCCGGCTCAAGAAGGCGTCATCAAGCCCCGCACCCCAATTGGTCGAGTACGTCGCGGGGATCCCCCAGGCTGCGGCGGGACAGCCCGCGTCGAAGCTGGCGGCGGAAGGACGACGCATTGTCATCAAGTCGCCCATGGTGGGCACGTTCTATCGTGCCCCTGCGCCCGATGCCCCGCCGTTTGTCGAGGTCGGCCAGGACATTGACGTAGGGCAGGTCGTCTGCATCATTGAAGCCATGAAGCTGATGAACGAAATCAAATCTGAAGCGGCGGGGCACGTGGTGGAGGTGCTCGTGCAAAACGGCGACCCTGTCGAGTTTGGCCAGCCTCTATTTTCCGTTGAGCCTCCGGCCTGACACGGCCTTCCACACGAGTCCCACGACTCGCGGGGAATGTTCTCAAAAATCTTGATTGCGAATCGAGGGGAAATTGCCGTCAGGGTCATCCGAGCGTGCAAAGAGCTCGGGATCCGGACAGTGGCCATCTACTCTGAGGCCGATCGGAACAGCCTCCACGTCCGGATGGCCGATGAGGCGATTTGCGTCGGCGGTCCCAAAGCGGAGCAGAGTTACCTCAACATCCCTGCGATTGTGAGCGCTGCGGAGATTACCGATGTCGATGGGATCCATCCCGGGTACGGCTTTCTGTCCCAAAACGCCCATTTCGCGGAAATCTGTGAATCCTGCAACATCGCCTTTATCGGTCCGTCGCCACAGTCCATCCGCCTCATGGGGGATAAACTGGCCGCGAAGGACCTCATGCGCAAGAGCGGGATTCCCATCATCCCCGGGAGCATGTCGGCCGTAAAAAACAAGGAAGACGCGCTCAAAACGGCCCGGCGGATCCAATACCCTGTCATCGTCAAAGCAGCGGCGGGCGGCGGCGGACGTGGGATGCGGGTGTGCCATAACGACGTGCGCCTTCTCAGCGCGATCATGACGTGCCAAGCCGAGGCGGGTGCGAGCTTCGGCAACAGCGATGTGTTCGTCGAAAAATGCATCGAGGAACCTCGGCATATCGAATTTCAGATCCTGGCGGATAAATCCGGCCACACGATCCA
>CAZHRJ010000254.1:0-1940 GCA_964534765.1 uncultured bacterium | reverse complement strand
GCAAAGGCCGGTTATCGAGGGGAAACTGGATTTTTCAGGTATTATTCAGGTATACTTTCAGCATGGGAGTAACATATGTCGATGTGAAGGTCAGTTCCATTTCGAACGGAAAGGCGGTCTATGCACTGAAGTGCTTGGTGGACACGGGCGCAACCGATTTGCTGTTACCCGCCAAAATGCTCAAACAGATTGGCGTCAAGCCGGTCGGTAAACGGCGATATGAACTGGCCGATGGGAAGATCAAGAATTTTCAATACGGCTTGGTAAAAATCGAGTTGAATGGCGAGCTTAAAGCCGCGGATGCCATCTTTGGCCCGGACAAGTCCGAACCTCGGCTGGGCGTCACCATTCTGGAATCGATGGGTCTGGTCGTTGATCCAAGAAACAGAAAGTTGAAAAAACTCCCTTCCATCCCCCTCAAGTAAAAAAGCGTTTGCCCATTGGGCGCCTTATTTATATCGAGACCAATAAGAGATAGACGGCCCGCTATTCATTTTTCAGGAGTTCATCGACAACATAATCCGCAAACGGCAGGGAACAGGTCAGACCGGGGGAGACGGCATTCAGAACATGGATCGACCGTCCCGACCGCTCAAGGACCAGGTCCTCAACCAGCTCTCCACGAGAATTGACCAGCTGCGCCCGGTTGCCGCTCTGCGCACGGACAAAATCCCGCGGCCCCAAGTCCGGCAAAAGGCGCCTGGCTCCATTCAGGAACGCGCGTTTAAAGAGCGTCGTCTTAAGCTGATCCAGTGCCAGTGATCGAAAGTCCGGTCCGGAGATCATGTTCCAGAAGTGCCGCGTCAGGATCATCTGAACGGTTTCCGTCCACTGGATATCCAGCGGTGTATAGGATTCGCGGCCAAATGCCAGAACCGCGTTTGGTCCGACGAGGACCTCGCCCGTGACTTTCTTGGTGAAATGAATCCCGAGAAACGGATATTTGATATTAGGCGCCGGATAGATCATTGACCGGACCAGATGGGATTTATCGCCGACCAGGCGAAAATAGTCTCCGCGAAACGGGAAAATCCGCAGATCGGGCGCGACACCGAGTTGATGAGCAATCTGATCCGCGTAGAGTCCGGCGCAGTTGATAAAAAATACAGATTCGTGGCGATCGACATCGGTTTGAATCCAAAACCCCGCCCCGCCGGGCTCAACCGAGCGGACTTTTTTGAAAAAAGAGAATTCCACGCCGGCATCGCGGGCTTCCGAAGCGTACGCCCGCACCACGCCGGTGCTGTCGACGATCGATCCGGTGGGCGAAAAGAGGGCCGCAGAGCGGCTGATCCGGCCGGCGTCAGAGACGTCGGCACTTGGGGCGCCGGCGGCGCTGATCCGGCCGGCGGTGTGAGGCTCGAGGGTTTTCAATCGTTCGTGGTCGATAAGCGTAATTCCGGGAACGCCGTTTTCTCTGCCGCGGCGTTCCAGTTCCGCCAAGGTCAGCTCATCCTCCGGCTCCACGGCGACTACCACCGTTCCCACTTCGAGCATTGTGACGTTCCGCGTCCGGCAGTACTCGCGCAGCCGGCGATTACCCTCGACACAGAAACGGGCTTTGAGGGTGCCGGGGGCCGCATTGAAACCGGAGTGAATGACGCCGGAATTCCGACCGCTGGTATGGCGGGCCACGTCCGGTTCTTTTTCGAGGACTAGAATTTTCCAGGAAGGCCGTCTGGCGGCCAGCGCCCGGGCAACAGCGCAACCGATAACGCCGGCGCCGACAATGATCGCCTGGTACATCATCCGGCAATCATCGGCCGGGAGATTTTTGCGGCCCGGTCAGGGTGTGGGCGACTGCGGAATGGAGGAAGGAACAAGAGGCGCGTCCGGGTCGGCGTCTCCGACGCCGGTCGGTTCGTCGCTCGCCGATTCCGATTCGCCGGCGGGACAACAGGTCGCCGATTTGGATTCCAGTATCGCGCAACGGCTGATCC
>CAZHRJ010000253.1:0-1942 GCA_964534765.1 uncultured bacterium | reverse complement strand
CGGCGGCAACGACCACCAGTGCCCCCATCGCGTGGGCCCGCTCAACGGCCTGCTGCTCCAATTTGGAAATGCTGCGCGCGCCCAGGCTCACGTTGATCACCTTCGCCCCGTGATTGACGGCGTAATTGATGCCACGGTAAATGGCCAGACTGTCGGTCACCCCTTCGTCGTCGGCGACTTTTATGGGCATGATGACCGCGCCCGGATTGATCCCGGCGATGCCTTCGCCGTTATTGGCCTTGGCGGCGATGATGCCGGCCACGAACGTCCCGTGGCCGCGCACGTCGGTGAAATCATGGTTCTCGTTGAGAAAATTCCAGCCGTGGATGTCGTCCACAAAGCCGTTGCCGTCATCGTCGATGCCGTTTCCGGCGATTTCCTTGGGATTGGTCCAGATAAACTGCGGCGCGTCCAGATGGGCGAAATCAAGACCGGAATCGACGACGGCCACGACAACGTTCTTTTGAGTGGCATCGAGCACATTCCAGGCCGATTCTGGATCGTCCCACGGCGTAAAGCCGATGGCCCGCAGCGCATATTGATCGGGAATTTTGTCCGCTTCCGCCTTCTTTTCGTCCTCTTCCGACGGGCCTCCGCCCAGGGTCTTGCCGCCCATTCTCATACCGCTTCCGATCGTGACGGGTGCCGCCTTTCTTTTCTCCTTTTTCCCGGCCGCCTGATAAAGCGGGTCGTTGGGCGCAACCGCTGGCGTTTCTTCCTTGCCTTTCTTCTTCTTGGTAGCGGCGATGGCGGCGACCTGATCGACCTGGGATTTTATCTGCGCCACCTGGCCGGCCATAGCCTGCATCTTTCCGAACGGAAGGCCGGTGAATTTCTCGACGTAGCCGGCGAAATCAAAACTGGTCTTCACGTTGAAGGCGTCGGTAAGATTCTGGGCCAGTCCCAGTTTTTCGGTGATGATGTTGGGATTGACCTTCAGCATCGCCTGCGTAATCGTGTCGACCAGGGCGCCGCTGGCGTCGTAGATCTTCAACACCTTGTTGCCGTCCTCGTTGCCGCAGGCGACAATGGGGCCGGTGACGGCGGGAGCGCCGATGGCGTCGGCCTTTTTGAGGTCTTCATCGCTTAAGACCTCGCCTTTTTCCTTACCCTTCCCCTTGTCCCTTTTGCCCTTGCCTCCCAAGTCGGCGCTCGTCGGCGTTCCGGCTTGTGCCGCGGTTTGATCGGCGGCGTTTTGAACGTCACCGAAGCAGTCCGCCCCGTAGCTTCCCGCGCCGGAGAGATTGCTCGCCAAGATACTGGAGAGCTGCGGCATGCCGACTTTTCCGGTCGTCGTGATCCCGCCCGGTCCCCAGCCCACGTTGAACCCGCCCACGAAATCCTGGATCGCCTGAAGATCGCCCATCGCGTTTTTGAGTCTGCCGCCTTCCTCCACCTTGGCCAGCGCCATGACGGAGGTCGGCTCGAACGCGTCATCCGCGCCTTTATCTTTCAGGACGTACCGCTCGAACGGCGTCTCGATGATGATGACCCAATATTCAATGATGATCTCGGTGATGTTCATGCAGCCGTAACAGCGCATCGTGGAGCCGCGCTCCCGTGTCTGCATCGTGGGAAGGATCTTGCAGCTTTCGATATCGATGTCGAGGGGAACGCAGGCGATCGGCGGGCACAACCCGCGGCACGAAGGATCGGAGACATGGCCGCAACGCTCGCAGTTATCAGGCACGATCTCTTTCGGTCCGCAGGTATGGCAGAAGAGTTCCCGCGCGCCGTATTTTTCCGTATGCTGATAACACTCCTCATCCTCCGAGCAGGTCCCGGGACAGGCCCCGTCCTTTCCGTCCTGGCAACCCGGCTCTATGAGGGACTTCTTGCACTGATAGCAGTCGAGCGTGAATCCGGCATCGGGTTTGCCGTCGCCGTCCTTGTCCCAGTCGGGTTTTTTATTCTCCTCGGCCCGATCGTCCTCCTCTTTCTT
>CAZHRJ010000252.1:0-1957 GCA_964534765.1 uncultured bacterium | reverse complement strand
CCCATTGACGAGGGAGAAATAGCCTCCAATCACGACTTTCCCGTCGGGTTGAGGGCCAATCGCGTTGGCCCAATCGTCCAGTTCTGCCGGGGGGCTGAAAGTGGTGTCGAAAAAGCCCGTGGATAAAAAGCGCGAGACTTGATTCCGGGTCTCACCGGCGACCGGATCAAAGAATTCATCCGCCACAATGAAGTTGCCGTCGGCCTGAACCGCCAGGGAATTTGCATCCACAATGTCCGGGGTGAACCCGGTGTCGAGCGAACCGTTGGTATTCAGCCGTTGCACTCCGCTGAATCCGCCAACGACCCGGCCGTCTGGTTGCAAGCCCATGAAGTGAAAGTCCAATGTCGGCGCTCCCGGCGGGACTTCCGGGACGAAAGCCGGATCGATTGAACCATTCGTATCGAGGCGGACGATGCCGGCTCGGTTCGTTCCATTCACGGAAGTGAAATGGCCCGCGACAAGTACCTTCCCGTCTTTCTGGATCGCGATCGCGGTGACGGGCAGAAAGGCGGACGGGTTGGCCGGGAACGGAATGGTGACGTCTGCAAAAGTAAAGTCGAGGTTCCCCGGTTTCTTGCTGTCGATAATCCGGACGATACAAGTCGAGGGCTCGGAGAGAGTCGTGCCGGTGCTTGGATTGCGCAGGATGACACTGAATGTTTCGTCCTCCTCCACGACGCCATCATCAAGGATTGGGATCGTGATGGTGTGTTCGGTTTCCAGAGGAGCGAAACGCAACGTCCCGATCTGCGCTTTGTAGTCCAGACCAGACCTGGCTTTGCCGCCGGAGGTGATAAAATCGACAGTAAACCCCTCGTCACTGTCCCCTCGGCGGAGGACTTTGACCTCCACGGGTCCGGCGTTCTCTCCCGTGGAAACCGAGGGCGTCGCGAATTCAAAGCTGCTTGCACGGACGTTCGAACTGAGCAGCCGGACAAGCCGGTTGGCGCGGCTGCCGTCCGGCGACTCAAAGCCGCCGCCGATCAAGACTTTTCCATCCGGCTGGAGCGCCAGGCCGGACACATAAGCGATTTCCTCGTACCCGAGTTCATTCCGGAAGGTCGTGCCAAAATAAGGACCGAACGTGGGATCCAGAGCGCCGTCCGCGTTGAGCCGGGCCACGCCGCGACGGTTGATATCATCAACCAGCGTGAAGGAACCGGAGAGCAGCACCTTGCCGTCACTCTGGATGGCCAGTGAAGTTATCAGACCCGGTATTGGGTCGCCGAATTGATCCGTATCCGTGACCCCGGATCCCGGGTCGAAGGTTGTGTCCACCGAGCCGTTCGGGTTGAGCCGGGCGACGGAGGAGCGATTGAGGTCATTCACCTTCGTGAAATCGCCGGCCATGACGATTTTTCCATCCGCTTGGAGAGCGACGACCTCAACACTGGCGGCATCTCCGGTCGCACCGGTTCCCGGATCAAAGCTGGCGTCCGGAGAGCCGTCCGCATTCAACCGAGCGATGTTGCGCCGGGGTAGTCCGCCGACGTCCGTGAATTGGCCGCTGATGATCACCTTGCGATCCGGCTGAAGGGCCATGGAGGATAACCACGGCACCCGAAAGTTTGCGTCCGTGCTGCTCGCTCCGGTGCCGGGGTCGAACGCAGTGTCGAGCGAACCGTCGGAATTCAAGCGGGCGACCGCATTGCGCACAGTGCCGCTAACGGAGTCGAAGTTTCCCGCGACCAGGATTTTACCGTCGGGTTGGATGACGAGGGAATAAACTCCCGGAGCCAGGCTGCCGTTGACGCCGGTTCCCGGATCAAAGCTCTGATCAACTGCGCCGTCGGCATTCAATCGCGCGATTCGGTTGCGCGCGACCGATCCGACGCGCGTGAATTCCCCTCCGATGATTATCTTTCCGTCATTCTGCAACGCGATCGCGTAAACGGTGTTGTTGGGCAGGCCCTCGCTGCTGGCGAATGTGACGTCGCGGACACCGTCCGGATTA
>CAZHRJ010000251.1:0-1973 GCA_964534765.1 uncultured bacterium | reverse complement strand
GTTCGACGCCCGCGTAGCCAGTTGTGCCGACCACACCCACTGTAATCATTTCACATCCTCTCCAGGTACTCGGTCACCCGGTACGCGAACCATGATAAATGATACTTTGTGTTCGCGTGCACACCCGTCCGAGCGCTGTTAACATAACCCAACCGGTTCGGAAGTCCCGATGATGCATACCGTACAAATCATCGCCCTGACCATGGGAGCCGCGTGGGCCAGCAGAATCAACCTTTACGCGGCCGTTTTCATGCTGGGTTTCCTTGGCAGCAAGGGATACGTGGTGTTGCCCCCGGATCTCCAGGTCCTGTCGGATCCCCTCGTCATGTTCGCCGCGGGACTTATGTACTGCGTCGAATTCTTCGCGGATAAAACGCCCGGCGTCGACACGGCATGGGACGCGCTGCATACCTTCATTCGCATACCCGCGGGGGCGGTCCTCGCCATGGGCGCCGTCGGTCCCACCGATCCGGCCGTGGAACTCGCGGCGTTCCTGATTGGCGGTACGCTGGCCGCCGGCAGCCATGCCGCCAAGGCCGGATCGCGCCTGATCATCAACACCTCCCCCGAGCCCGTCACGAACTGGGCGGCCTCGATTGCGGAGGACGTGCTGGTGGTCGCGGCGATCTGGACGGCCCTGTACCACCCGTGGTTGTTCCTGCTGCTGCTGCTTGGCTTCGTTCTGGTGATGGCCTGGCTCCTGCCGCGAATCTGGACCGCGCTGAAATCCCTGTTCGCAAGATTCAGGGGCCTTTCCGGGGCCGGGCGACAGCGTGTTGCGAACAGTGTGATCGATCCGGCTCCAGGCCGTCCGAAGGACGCCTGAATAACTTGCCCGATCAGCTTCGCGTTCCGCCGCGCCCGGTACGGGTATCGGCGGGCTTCAGTCTCTGCGGGACCGGGAAATCCGTGTGGCCTGGCTGAAGGCGCTGCATCTCATCTTCATGGTGACGTGGTTCGCCGGCCTGTTCTACCTGCCGCGCCTGTTTGTATACCACGCCATGAGCGGGGATCCGATCAGCATCGAACGCTTCAAGACCATGGAGCGGAAATTGTATTTCGGAATCATGACTCCTGGCGGCGTGCTGACCCTGATGTTCGGATTCCTGGCCCTGTTTGCGAACGGCTGGGCGACATACAGCGGCGCGTACTGGATGAGTACAAAACTCGTTCTGGTCGGAGTTCTGGTCATCTATCACATCTATTGCGGAAAGCTGATGATGGACTTCCGCCGTGATCGAAACCGGCGCAGTCATGTCTGGTACCGGTGGTTCAACGAGATCCCCCTTATTTTTCTCGTGGCGATTGTGATCCTGGCGGTCGTAAAACCAATTTAGTGGAAAGAAAGAACGCGGCCGGCCGGATGACTCCGGCGATTTGATCCGGGATTGCTGCTGTCACTTTTTACGTTCAATTTTTCACTCAATTTCCACCATTTCGAAATCCTCCTTTCTGGCGCCGCAGTCCGGGCAGGTCCAGTTCAAGGGCACGTCTTCCCAGCGCGTTCCGGGAGGGATGCCGTCCTGCGGCCAGCCTTTTTCCTCATCGTAAACGAACCCGCAGATCAGGCAAATATACCGCTTCAATGATGGTCGCCTCCCGTCTGTGTGCCGGCATTCGCCCGCCGGTTTGCCCTGTGTAGAATAGCCCAGGATGAACATCGGTTTCGATGAGTGCGCCGTCGTGCTGGCCATCTCAGGACACGATCCCACCGGCGGCGCCGGCGTGCAGGCGGACGTCGAAACGATCACGGGTCACGGCGTACGGTGTGCCACGCTGATTACCGCCACGACGATCCAGATCACGGCGCGGTTCGAGGCCGTGCACGCGCAGCCTGCTGCCCGACTCCTGCGCGAGGCCGAGGTGCTGATTTCGGACATGAAATTTTCCGCGTGCAAGATCGGTCTGTTGGGCTCGGTGGAAACGGTGAATTGCGTGGCGGAAATCCTCCGCTGGCTCCCCGATATTCCGGT
>CAZHRJ010000250.1:0-1992 GCA_964534765.1 uncultured bacterium | reverse complement strand
GCGGACGCGGCGCACCCGGTGCCACCCGTCCGGTCATTGGCTCGCCGTTCATGAATAGTCCGGGCTAGTACGTCCACCCAGACCCGGGTGCCGCTATCCCTGCGGCACACGGTCTGCCGCAGCATTCCGTGGTCGGCAGGTGATCCATATTCAGGAACAGCTATTTATCCTGCGGACTCCGGCCAGTCGAATACCTTTTTAATATTAGCCTCTTTTTGGCCCTTCGGCTGCAACTCCACGAATACCCGTTGCGGGGAGAAATCAGCAGGAAAAGCCAGATTGCTTTCAAAGCGTTTGAAATTTCTGAATTTGAACGTCAGGTCCAGTCCCGAATCCAGCGTTACATCCTTCAAATCCAGGAACCGGGTATTCCCCTCCTGTATACCCTCAATCCGAATGCGCATCACGCCTTCCGCCACGGCATCCGTATTGACTACATGCGTGAGTATGGTTTTCAGCCGATATCCGTCTCTGTGGCTCAGCGGCCGAACGAAAATACCGTGAACATCCAGACTCTTGCCCTGCCCCGTAGCTTCCATGACGCCCTGATAAAACTCCAGTTCGCCCTTCAGGCGGAATACCTCCTTCTGCAATTCCGTGATCTCGTCCTGAACCATTGCAGCGGTCTGCCTGTCCAGTGCCGTCGTCCGTTCCAGCATCATGACACTCTCCCGCAACCGCGTATTCTCCTCCTCCAGACCCTGATTGACCTCCCACAACAGTCGGCGCTGCCTGCTCTCATTGAACCGGTCATAAATCAGCGACCAGTGACTTCTGTCCAACAGCAGCCATGTCGCAATCGCGATGAACATGCTCAATACGACTATCGCCAGGGCCATTTGAAGAGGTCTGTGGGATTTGACGACGAGTCGGGCCATGTCATGTATCTCTGAGAAGACTTGGCAACGTGCGCATGCGGCCGGCGCAATTCAGGGAGAGACGGCCGTAGACATCAGTCCGGTTGTCTCGGGAATGCCGAACATCAGGTTCATGTTCTGGATGGCCTGGCCGGCGGCGCCCTTGATCAGGTTGTCGATCACGGCCAGCACAACGACGCGGCGGGGGCCCGGGTGATGGACCGAAATCCGGCAAAAATTCGTGCCCCGCACACTGCGCGTCTCGGGGTGGGAACCGGCCGGCAGCACGTCGACGAACGGTTCCTCGCCGTAGAAAGTCGAAAACACGTCCTGTGGACTGACCGGAGCCGAAAGGGTTGCGTAAACCGTCGCGTGAATACCTCGAACCATAGGCACCAGATGCGGCACAAAGGTCAGATCCACTTCGTCTGCCGCGATCTCCTCCAGGCTCTGCCGGATCTCGGCAGAATGCCTGTGGCCCGACGCGGCGTACGCCTTGAATGACTCGCCTACTTCGGAAAACAGCGTATCGACTTCCGGCTTGCGTCCGGCGCCGCTCACGCCGGACTTTGCATCGGCGATAATACCGGTGCACTCCATCGATCCGGTCCGCAGCAGCGGCAAAAGCGCCAGAATGACAGCGGTGGGATAACAGCCGGGGTTGGCGACCAGCCGCGCCCCGCGGATCCGATCGCGATTCTGTTCGGGAAGACCGTACACCGACTCCCGGAGCAGGCCCGGACTCGCGTGCTCCATGCCATACCACTGCCGCCACAGGCCGGGGTCCCTGAGCCGGAAGTCCGCCGAAATGTCTACGACCCTGACCCCCATTTCCAGAAGCCCGGGAGCCAGATTCATGGCCGTGCCGTTGGGCGTCACAAAAAACACGAGGTCGCAATTCGCGAGTTCAGGTGAGTCCGGCGCGCTGTAGCGCAGCTCCATCGCGCCGCGCAGCCAGGGAAACAACTCGGAAACCCGCCGTCCAGCCTCGGTCCGGGACGTGACGACCCGAACCTGGGCCCCCTTGTGGCCGGCAAGAAGCCGCAGAAGTTCGACGCCCGCGTAGCCGGTTGCGCCGACCACGCCCACTGTAATCATTTCACATCCTCTCCAGGTACTCGGTCACCCGGTACGC
>CAZHRJ010000249.1:0-2064 GCA_964534765.1 uncultured bacterium | reverse complement strand
TGTTCTGTTTCTTCAATCCCCCGAGAGCCTGGTCCAGAGCTTGCAATGGCGAAGCGTGGGGCCAGCGATCATGGGAGGACGCATTGATGATTTCGCTGTGGTCGAGTCGAATCCCGACATCCTCTATGCCGGGGCGGCGACGGGCGGGGTTTGGAAGACTGTAAATGGCGGCACCACGTGGACGCCGATCTTTGATGATTACGGAACGACGTCGATTGGGGACGTGACCGTTTCGCAGACGAATCCCAATATCGTCTGGGTGGGAACCGGAGAACCCAACAACCGGCAAAGCTCATCGTGGGGAAACGGCATCTACAAATCCACGGATGCCGGCCAGACCTTTCAGTGGATGGGTCTGCGAGACTCCCATCACATCGGCCGCATCGTCATCGATCCGAAAAACCCGGACGTCGTTTACGTCGCGGCGCTCGGCCATCTCTGGGGACCGAACAGCGAGCGCGGGCTGTTCAAGACGATCGATGGCGGCAGAACGTGGACGAATGTGAAGTTCATCGATGAAAACACCGGCTTCGTCGACGTCGCGATGGATCCCTCGAACAACTACGTCCTCTACGCAGCCGCGTACCAACGCCGCCGGACCGCCTGGGGCTTCAATGGCGGCGGACCCGGAAGCGGCCTCTACAAGACAGCCGACGCCGGAAAGACCTGGCTGAAACTCACTGAAGGACTGCCTTCAGGAGATGCCGGGCGGATCGGGATCGATGTCTATCGGAAGAACCCGTCCATCGTCTACGTCACCTACGAAAACAAAGACGGCGGTGTGTTTCGCTCGGATGATGCCGGCAAGATCTGGAAGAAGGTCAACAGCCTCAACCCACGGCCGCTCTACTTCAGCCAGATCCGGATCGATCCGCAGAACGACCAGCGCGTTTATCTGCTCGGCACGTCCGTATTCGTCTCCGACGATGGCGGCAAGACGTTCCGCGCCGACGGCGCGCGCAACGTCCACGTGGATCATCACGCGATGTGGATCAACCCCTTGAACGCGAGTCATCTCATTCTCGGGAACGACGGCGGCGTGTGGTTCTCTCGAGACCGGTCGCGGACCTGGATGCGCGTGAACAACATTCCGCTCGGGCAGTTCTACGGCGTCGCTTTCGACATGCGCGAGCCCTACACCCTTTACGGCGGCCTTCAGGACAACGCGGTCTGGGGCGGTCCCAGCGGCACGCGTCACCGCGTCGGTCCGCTGAACGACGACTGGTTCCAGATCGGAGGCGGCGACGGCATGCTCACTGCCGTCGATCCCACCGATTCCCGGAACGTTTATTTGGAAACACAGGACGGACGCCTGATTCGGTTCGATCCGGAAACGGGCGAAATGAAGCCGATTCGGCCGGGCCCGCCGGGCCCGCCGGGGCCGCCGGGGCCGCAAAGCGGCGAAGATTCGGGCGAACGCCGCGCGTCGACAGTCCGTTTTAACTGGACGACGCCGCTGCTCATCTCGCCGCACAATTCTCGAACCTTGTATCTTGCCGGAAATCGCGTCTGGAAATCGCTCGATCAGGGCGAGCGCTGGTTCCCGATCAGTCCCGACATCACGAAGCAAGTCGACCGCGACAAAGTTCCGATCATGGGCGCCACTCCGGGTGAAAACATGCTAGGCCGGAATGACGGTGTGTCGTCGTTTGGAAATGCGACCGCTCTTGCCGAATCCCCGGTTCAGCCGGGATTGCTGCTTGCGGGAACCGACGACGGGAACGTGCAGCTCACAAGGGACGGCGGTGTCACATGGACCGATCTGACCGCCCGGTTCACTGGGCTGCCCGAGCAAACAACGGTCAGTGAGGTTGGCCTGTCCCGCTTCGAGGCGGGCCGGATGTTTGTCACCTTCGATGGCCATCGCAACGACGACTTCGCTGCGTACATCTATATGAGCAACGACGGCGGTGAGACCTGGCAACCGATCGTCCGGGGCTTGCCGATGTCGCCGGTACGGAGCTTCAAAGAAGACATTCAAAACCCGAATCTGCTGTTCGCCGGAACCGAGAGCGGCCTCTGGTTCTCGATCGATCGGGGCGCCAGTTGGTCCCGGATGAAGAA
>CAZHRJ010000248.1:0-2076 GCA_964534765.1 uncultured bacterium | reverse complement strand
CACCCGCCTGTCGGACGGGTACGAATTCGGGCTGGGCGCGGAAGTCGGGAGCAGCACGGACAAGCTCCATGCGCGCGGCCCGATGGGCGCGGAGGACCTGACGACGACGAAATATATCGGCCACGGAACGGGACAGATCCGAACCTGAACCACACACGAGAATGAAGCCAAACATGCGCCTCGGCGTTCTGGGCGGGACGTTCGATCCCGTTCACATTGGCCATCTGATTGCCGCCGAATGTGTACGGGACGCCATGCAATTGGATCAGGTCATCTTTGTTCCCGCCGGCCGGCCGCCCCACAAATCCGGGCCGGCCCAGCCCGGGGCGGCCGCGACCGCGGAAATGCGGCTGAGAATGGTTGAGGCCGCGATTCAGTCTCACATCGGATTTACGGTCTCCGACATCGAAATCCGCCGCGGCGGGTTATCCTACACGGTCGATACCCTCCAGGACATATCGGCAGCGTACCCCGGCGCCCGGCTCTATTTTATTCTTGGCGCGGATCTGCTTGCGGAATTGCCCGCATGGCGGGACATGGACCGTGCCCTGAGTCTGGCGACGTTTGTCGCCGTCCACCGGCCGGGAGTGACGCTGTCGGACATGCCGCCGGCGCTGAGGGGAATCGTGAAGCCGCTGGAGATTCCGGGAGTCGACGTTTCCTCCAGTATCATCCGGGGACGCGTGAAGGACGGCAAGAGCATCCGGTATCTGGTTCCGGCGCCGGCGCAGGACATCATCGAGGAAGAGGGACTGTATCGGGATGGACGCGCCTGACGTTTCCTCGATTGAATCCCGGATGCAGGACCGCTTGCCCGGCCGGCTCTTCGAACACAGCCGGCGGGTGGCCCGCCTGGCCGCGCAGCTGGCGGGTCTGCACGGGTCGAACGTGGACTGGATCTACCTGGCCGGCCTCTACCACGATCTCGGCAAGACGCTGGATCTGGCCCAAATGCGCGCAACGGCCGATCGGGGGGAAATTCCATTCGATGACCTCGAATCGGACAGCCCGTCGCTTCTTCATTCGGCCGCGTCGGCCGCGCTTTTTCGGATCGAGCTTGAGGCGCCGGACAAGTTTGTCCGGGCGGTGCGGGGCCACACGATCGGCGGAGCGCCGTTTTGCCGCGAGGAGCAGATTCTGTACATCGCCGATTTTTCCGAGCCGGGCCGAACGCACGAGGAATGCGAGACCGTGCGGCGGATGGCGCAGGATAATCTCGTCCAGGCGGCGCTGGAGACCGTCATCTTCAAACTCCGGTTCCTCATGCTTCGCCAAAAATCCATTCACCCGCGCTCGGTCGCGCTCTACAATTTTCTCCTGAAGGAATCGACCCCGGCATGAATCGCCGCGCGGGGATGATCCTCCTCTTCATCGCCGTTGCCGTTGCCTGGTGGCTGTTCTGGAGTTCCCATCCGCCCGGCGGCTCCAAGGATGTCGGCCTGGCTCTCAAGGAGGGCCGGCGCGTGACGTTTCTGATCCTGTCGCCTAACCGCGACGAGGCGCTGGAGGCGGCGCTGTTGGTGTCCTACGAGCCGCCGTCCGGCCGGCTGGCGCTGTTTCATGTTCCGGCCAACCTCTGTCTCGAGGGGACTGCGGAGGACTCGGGCGCGGCGGCGGCCGCGGATGAAAAATCAGCCGAATTTCTGCCGAGCACGCTGGAAGCCGCATTTGCCCGAATGCCGGCGGGCGCACTTGCCAGACGGCTTCATCACTTCTTCGGCGCCGATCTCGCCTTTGTGGCGGTGGCGCCGGTTGACCGGTTTTACCGGCTGGTCGACCTCATGGGCGGCCTTTTTGTGGATGTGCCCGCGCGGCTCAGCTTCCGAACTGCGTTAGCGCGGCCCCTGGATGATCTTTCGGATTGGATCGAGATACCGGCTGGTGAGGAAGTATTTTTTGATTCGGACAAGACGAGGATGTACCTGTCATACAAGTTTGACGGGCTGGGCGTGAAGGGCCAGATTTTTCGAGCTCGGCGTCTGGCGGTGGCGTTTCTGAGGCGGCTGAGGCCCCATCTGGAACACGAGTGGTTTCTCCAGGAACCTGTCTCTTATACACATCTCCGAGCCCACGAGA
>CAZHRJ010000247.1:0-2094 GCA_964534765.1 uncultured bacterium | reverse complement strand
TGGCGGCCTCTTCATCCACCCGCAAGGATTCCCGTTGGATAATTCTTTCTTTGATCTGTTTGCGCTGGATCTCATTGTCCTTCTCAGTAATCTTGGTGAGATTAAATTGAATGGGCCGCCCGCTTGCGGTTTTGGGCGCCTTCAAGAGAGGCTCTCTTAAATACAACCAATTCTGTGGTTTGCCGTCGATATCCCGACCTTCCATGAAGACAACCTGGGCGGTGATGTCCTTGAAATTCGGCCGGCTCTTTTCGATATAGACATGGTCGATCGGACCAACCTCCTGGCGGCTCACCTGATTAAGGATATCGACGATCCTTGCCAATTGTTGCTGGTTAAGATTAGCTCCTTTTTCAATCCTTAAAGAAATAGTTCGGCCGTTGAATCGGATCGATTTCTCACCCTTGGCGATGGGGACGCGTTCGATGAAAACCGAAGACGGCCGGGAATCCGCTGGCGATCTGTCGCTTTGCTGGGCAAGGGCGCTGGCAGGCAGGGCCTGTTGGGCGGCGGCCATGGCGACGGCCATGGCGACGGCACGCGCGCCCCACCTTACTCCCTCGGCCTTGAGATCAGCCACGGTCATCCCGAACTTCGCCGCGTACTCTTGCGGGGAAAACAGATTGTAGGCCCGTTCCTGGAAATAAATGTCCCGCATCCGGGCCGCCATGACTTCGCCCACGCTCGCGATTCGTTCCGGAAGGTTGTGACGCTCTCGCTGTATCTCCACGACCTCCTCATCGGTCAGCCCCGTGGCGGCGAGCGCCTCGTGTTCAATCGCTCCCTGTAACGGGTCCCTGTGCAGGTCAAAGCGGCGGTAGGCCATCTCGTTGACGTAAAGGTTGCCTTCATCGTCGGCAAAACCGGCCGGGACCTGGCCGTTCATGCTGAGTTCGAAAAGGTCTTTTTTGAACGGATCAATTTGCAAATTCTGGACGGCCTGACGATAGTAGCTTTCGATTTCGGGTTGAGTGGCATCGGTCCAGAACAACTTCTTTTCGGCAAGCACGGCCTTTTCTTGAGGCGTGATGTCCGCCCCTAATTGGCGGTTCCGTGCGGCAACAATTTTATGGTCCGAAGGAAGCCCGGCGGCCTCTTTGAGCCTGCCGTCCCGGCTGACCAACTCTCTCATCCCCAGCTGTACTTGCTTTAGAATGGATTGGCGCTCCGCGGCAGGAAGCGTCTTTTCAAAAAATTCCTGCAGTTCCGGCTCGCCGACTTCGAACCGGCCTTCGACCGGCGTCTTATTGAGTCCCCTGGCCAATTCCGGAGAACTCAAGATGCGCCCCGCGACCCGCGGCCGCTTGCCGCTAATGTCCATCGTCAGGGCCAGCTGGGTAATGCCGCCGAACTTCTGTTCAAAGGCCACGGTCTGCGGTTTCTTGAGCTCTTCTCTATTAATAACGTACCCGGCATCGGCGGCGATCACGCTTTTGACCTCGCCACCGGCCCCCAGCACCAGCACGTCGCCGTTCTGGCGCTCGCGGATGACATCACCCTCTTCCAAACGCTGGGCGCCCAGCTGATAATCGGCCGCCACGCGATTGCCGTCCAATAAAACCGGCTGCAGCCGGTCGCCGGCGATGATCGGACGGATGCCGTCGAATTCGACGGTCCGGCCGGCTTTCACGGTCAAGTTCAACTGCGCGTTGTAAACATCCTGTCGGTTCGGATTATAAATCGAAATTTTGTTGCCGGCGTCTCTGGTGATGAGCTGGCCGGAATTCTCGGCCAGCGCCTTCATGGTGAAATCGCGGATCTGTGGATTTTGAATGGTAGTGGAGTGGTCAAAGTCAAAAGTTCTCGAAGTCGGCGAAGCAGAGCGGAAAGGAGGTTCTTGGCTGCTTAATATGAGACGATCCCCCATGCCGGGAGCTTCTCTTATTGTACGAACGCCAACCATGTTACTCGGAACGGAATGAGTTGCTTTACTCCAAAACCTAAACGGCATAAGAAGCAGGGTGGAGGCGGGAGCAAGTCTCGGAACGCGAGCTGGTGTTGATGGGGTGGAAATAACCGGGGCGATGGAAGTTGATTGAGTGGAAATGGTCCGGGCAACGATGGGAGGGGTACGCTTAAATTCAGGAAAGGCAG
>CAZHRJ010000246.1:0-2095 GCA_964534765.1 uncultured bacterium | reverse complement strand
TTCCGGTATCGGGAGCGGCGCCCGGGATTCATGATATTCTGTTTTCAGCGGTATCCATCCTCAGGTTCCCCCACGCAAGAGTACACGAGTCGGCGATCCGGGAATGACTCGAAAATCCAGTCTGCCGTCCAAAAGCTGCTGTTCCAGGTCGTCGAACCTGGGGCGGCACGGGAATTCTGTTTGCTCAGGGACGCGGGATAGAAGCCGCATTTCCCTTGAACGCCATGGAATCGTGAGCAGTCTAAGGAACTGAAATGGCGGTGGCCGGATCAATGCTGATTCTGCCCGTGGAGAATCAGGTGAGGGAGTTTGACGCCAAGCTCCTGCTTGCCTGCGCCGCCGCGGAGCGGGGGTTCCCTGTCGTGCTGGGCTCGCGGCCGTACGTCAATTTCGCGATGCCGTTTCTTCATCGCGGCGTATTCGTGGCGAAGAGCATGCGACCGCGCAGCGTGCTGATGTTCAACCTCATCCGGGGCCTGGGCCACGTCGTCGTCGCCTGGGACGAGGAGAGCCTGGTCCGTTTTCAGTCTCCCGAGTACTACCCTTGGCGCTTTTCGGAAGAAACCTTTGAGCCGATCCAGCATCTCTTCGCCTGGGGACAGGATGACGCGGAGATGTTCTCGGCCTACCCTGGTTACTGCGGCGCCCCGATACACGTTACGGGAAATCCGCGCACCGACCTCCTGAGAAAGGAGTTGCGCGGTTATTTCCAGCCGGAGGTCGACTCGTTGCGGGGCAGGTTCGGGGATTTCATCCTGATCAACACGAACTTCTCATTCGTCAACGCCTTTGTGCCCAAGCTCAACCTGGTATTGAAATCCGGACCGATGCAAAGCTCCTCGGTCAGCCGGACGGGACAGGGGATGAGTCTCGCCTTCGCGCAGGGCCTGTCGGGGCACCAGCAGGCCATTTTTGACAATTTTCGCAGGTTGATACCGAGGGTGAGCGAGTGGTTTCCGGATCGGCAGATCGTCCTTCGTCCCCATCCCTCGGAAGATCACGGGGTCTGGAACGATCTGGTTTCAGATCTGAAAAACGTTCACGTCATCCACGAAGGCAACGTGGTTCCGTGGCTGATGGCCTGCAAGGTCCTGCTTCATAACGGCTGCACCACGGCGGTGGAGGCGGCGGTCCTGGGAACCCCGGCGATCACTTATCAACCGGTGACCTCGGGCTGCTATGATTATCCCCTGCCCAATTCCCTGAGTCACCAGGCCCTGGCCGCGGATGAGGTCAGAGGGCTTATCGACGGGATTCTCAGCGACCGACTCGGGCCCGTGGATGCCGCGCGGAAACGGAAGATTTTCGGACGCCACCTGGAGGCTACAGAAGGCCGCCTGGCGGCGGATCGTGTCGTGGATGTGCTGGAAGCGGAGGGCTACCGATCGAGGCTTCCGCCGCGACCCGGGGCGGCAAGGTTCGCGAGGTCCTGGCTGGTCGCCAACGGACGAACAATGTTAAAACACATCAACATGCTGAGGCGGAATCATTGGAACAGCGCCGAATACCACGCGCATCGGTTCCCGGATATAGACGTCGCCGAAATTGACAACCGGATTGACAGGCTGCGTAAACAGCTTGGCCGGTTTGAGGGTCTGCGGGCGCGCCAGGTGTCGCGCTATATCTTTTCCGTTGAAGGACCCGGAGCCGGCCGGCCGGAACAGGGGCACCCGCGGGGCCCGACGATTCATTGATTCCGAGGTTTGCTCGCATGATGGCTTTTCCCAGGGTCGTTGCGGAAATCGGGTGCAATCACAAGGGCGAGATGGATATCGCCCGGGACCTGATCAAAACCGCGGCATCTTTCGCAGGCGTCGATTACGTAAAATTCCAGAAGCGGACCAACCGGGAATTACTGACTCCCACCGAGTACGATGCTCCGCACCCCGTGCCGGCGAACAGTTTCGGGAGAACGTACGGGGAGCACCGGGAGTTTCTTGAATTCGGCATCGACCGGCATCGGCAGTTGCTGGAATGGTGCAGGGAATTCAGCGTCGGGTACGCCTGTTCCGTCTGGGACCTGAGCGCCGCTGAACAAATCGCGCAGCTTGATCCGGACTATATCAAGATACCCTCGGCCTGCAATTTGAACGCC
>CAZHRJ010000245.1:0-2105 GCA_964534765.1 uncultured bacterium | reverse complement strand
TGAATATGTTTCCCCGGTCATCGACGGCGATTCCTGCCGGCCAGTTGAGCGCCGTCTCCCTCGCCGGAACATTGTCGCCCGTGTAGGCCCGCTCGCCGTTTCCGGCAATGGTGTCGATGATGCCCGTAGACAAGTTTACCCTTCGGATCCGGTGGTTCTCGGTGTCGGAGATCAGGAGGTTGCCGTCGCGGTCGAACGCCAGACCGCGCGGTCGATTGAGTTGCGCCGCCAATGCGTCCCCCCCGTCGCCCGAAAAACCTTGCGTCCAGTTCCCGGCCACGGTGTGAATGAATTTTGTGGCGGCATCGAGCCTGCGAACCACGCTTAGATCCGATGCCTGCGTGAAGTAGACATTACCTTCGCGATCCAAGGCGAGTCCAAATGGCGCAGCCAGCCTGGCCTCCGCGGCAGGAATATCATCGGCCCAGCTCGCTCCGCCGCCGGCCACGGTCGTGATGTTCCCCCCCGCGTCAACCTTGCGGATCCGGTTGCTGTAATTGTCCGCAATGTAGATGTTGCCCGCGCCATCGGCCCTGGCCGCCACCGGCCTGCGCAACGCAGCCAGGGCGGCTGCTCCGTCGTCGCCGAAATCCTGCGGTTGTCCATTGCCCCCAATGCGCGTGATGAGCTTGCTGATGGAATCCACTCTGCGGATCGCGTAATTTCCGGTATCGGCGATGAACAGGTTTCCCGCGGCATCGATTGTTATTCCCTCGGAGTCATTCAAGCTCGCCAGAACGGCGAGCCCTCCGTCGCCGGATTGGCCCTTTCGACGATTGCCGGCTACCGTTGAAATAGTCTGGGTCCTCGCGTCAACCTTGCGAATGGTCACATGCTGACCATCGGTGAGATACAGATTTCCGTCGGAATCCACTGCGACCCCGCCGGGTCCAAGAAACGCTTCGGTTGCAAGACCGCCGTCGCCGCTGGCCTTCCCTCCTCCGGCAACGGTCGTAATCATCCCGGATGAATCGACCTTGCGGACCCTTTCGTTTTTCGAATCGGAAAAATAGACATTCCCATCGAGGTCCACCGCAACCATCCTGGGCGAGTTCAACAGGGCTCCCGTGGCGATATGTGGCTGATCTCCGGAGAATCCCCCGGCGTTTTGACCCGTGGGCCCGCTTCCTGCAATGGTGCTGATGTTCCCCGTGGCCGAATCGACTTTGCGGATACGGTGGTTCCACGCATCAGCGATAAAGAGGTCCCCGTTCGCGCTTACCGCGATTCCGATAGGCAGCCTCAATTGCGCCTTGCTGGCGGGACCGTTGTCTCCGGAGAAACCGGACACCCCCGTGCCGGCGACCGTGCTGATCCTACCCGTCCCTGCATCGACCTTGAAAACGCGGCCGGCATCGATGTCGCTGATGTAGATGTTGCCGCCTCTGTCGACGGCGATCCCGGCGAGGGACTTGAATCCCGTCGCGATGGCCGGCTCGCCGTCTCCCGAATACTCCGATGTGCCGCTCCCGGCTACCCGGGTGATGATCCCGGTCGAGGCGTCGATTCTCAGGATTCGATTGTTGGAGGAGTCCGCAACAAAGATATTTCCTGCCGAGTCCACGGCCACGCTCCTGGGGTGCATGGGCGCCTGCGTCGCGAGCGAACCCTCTCCCGCGAACGTGCTTCCGCCGGCCAGGGTCGTAATGGCGCCTCGAGGCAAACTCTCGATGGAGGGAGGATCGACCAGCAGAGACGTTTGCGCCAGGCCGCCGCGATTCTGCAGCGTGAGAACGGTCCGGCCGCTGGGGACTGCCGGAGCAGTGAACGTGATCGTCTGAGTGTCGGGGATGACGGGGTTTGGGACGACCGCGCCCGCCACGAAGACCTGAGTCTCGGGGGCGAAGTTCTTCCCCCGGACTGTAATTAGGACACCGCCGCCGTCGCTGAATCGGGATGGAGCGATGCTGGTAATCTGCGGCCGGCCATAGGTCACCTCGCTGCCTGCCCGGTCTCGCTCGGCAACAACGATGCTTCCGCTTTGTACGACCGAGATTCCCTTTGGGCTCGAAAAAGTATTTGTCTGGGCCAGAGTGACAATCTGGCCGTTCCTCAGGATCGCCCTTACCTGGCCTGCACCAGGTTCATTCACGTAGATCGTGCCG
>CAZHRJ010000244.1:0-2159 GCA_964534765.1 uncultured bacterium | reverse complement strand
CCGTCACCCCCGTCAACCCCGACCCGCTTCCCGAAAACGACGTCGCCGTCACCGTTCCGGCCACGTCCAACTTCGACGCCGGACTCGTCGTGCCGATGCCGACGTTGCCGTTCGATTCGAGGATTGTTACTGCATCATAGCTATTCGCGCCAAATGAGCCGCCGCCACTGGCCTTGTAGGTGCCCAACCCCAGTCCCGTTCCATACTTGTATCCGTAGCCGGCGGGATTCAGATTGTCACCCAATGAGATGTACGCCATATCGCCGGCACCATTCCAACCATCCGCGCCCTCCGCGACGATGTTGCCTTTGACGTACAGCTTCGCGTTTGGACTCGTCGTCCCGATGCCGACGTTTCCTGTTCCCGTGGGGCTGAGAAGAATATTTCTATTTCCCCCGTTCAAATTCCCGCTGATATTTAGTCCACTCGAAGTTCCGTATATCCCATCCTCGACTGTTCCGTTGTTTCCAAATCCCAGATAGTTGTCCCCATTCCCGGTATTTCGGTTTTTGAAGAGCATGATACCACCGGCCGTACCACTAGGATTTGAAATGGCGAAGCTCTTACCAGTTCCTAGATCCAGACCATGAGTCGGGCTCGTCGTCCCGATGCCGACGTTGCCGCTCTTTGAATTGACCACGAACACCGTATCGCCGACCGTCATTGAATCCGAAACGCGAACCGTTCCGGCCACGTGCAACGAATCGCTCGGCGCCGTCGTGCCGATGCCCACTTTCCCGGTCGTCCGATACACATCCGTCGCCGTGATCGTCCAGTCCGTGTCCGCGCCGCCCGTGGACGTGAGCGACACCCACGATCCGGCTTTCCGCCCCTCGAAATCCGATCCCGACCACCGAATCGCGCCGTCGGCCGCGCTCGTCGCGGCGTTCGTGTCCATTTGAATCCGGCCGGAGACGTGCAACGAATCTCCCGGAGACGTTGTGCCGATGCCGAGGTTGTTCGCGTTATTGATATAGGAAACTGTTCCGGTATGCGCGCTCAGTTGGACTCGGGATGTGCCTTCATTCCAAAGAGACAAAATTCCGACGTCAGTTGTACCGGACGTTTGGTCCCCGATTGATGCAATTGTCGTGCCTCCTTCTCCCGTGAGCTTTAAAATCGGATCATCCAAGGAACTCCCTGCGATGTGCAATTTTGCGGCCGGAGTTGACGTGTCGACACCGAATTTGCCGTGGACGTAGGCCAATTCATCTTGAAAATGAACTTTTGGATTTCCAGCCGCATCGTTGACTTCCAAGACAAATTGATCGGGCGAAATGCCGTCATAAATCCGAAATCGCGTTACACCGGCAGCATCCAAGGCGACCAAGGCGTTTGTCCCATCACCGGCCGACTTCACGGTCAGCCTGTGTCCGGGGCCCGCCGTCCCGATGCCGACACGATTATTCGCCGCGTCCACATACAGCGTCGGCGAATCGACGTTGAGCGTGCCTTCGATTTGCAAACTGTCCGCCGTGCCGGTCGTGCCGATGGCGACATTCCCGGAGAGCCTGTAAATCGTGCTCGCCGTCGCGATGGTCCAATCCGTATCCGCCGCGCCGGAGGCCGTGACGCCCGTCAGGAGCGATCCGTTGCCAACGAAGTTGCCGACGAACTTGTTCGCCGTCACCGTTTCGGCAACCGACAGCGCGCCGTAGGCCGTTGCGCCGGTGTCGAGGAATTTGGCGATGAAGGCGTAGGGGGAGGTCGTCAGTCGAATGCGGGGAGACATCTCGGCGTCGGGGGAGACGGTCACGCCGAGCCAGTATTGGGTGTCAAACGCGAGATTCACGCCGCCGGTCGTCGCGTTTCCGACGATGGCGCTGACGATGCCGTTGGCCGGAGTCAGGGTCTGCGCTTCGGACCAGAGGATCGCCCCGCCGGATGCGGCGCTGTGGAGTTTGAAGGTCACGCTTTTGGAGCTGGTGATGCGCGTGCCTTGGGAATCGGTTAATTCCCCTTGGAAAGATATATATTTCGGAACGTCCGCCGATGCGGACAAGTTCCAGAGTAAAACCAGAAATAAACCCAATGCTGACTTTTTCATGTTACGTGACCTCCCCAGGTCATTATTCCTCGACGCCGCGATGCGGCGGTGGAAAAATCTAAATCAAGGCTCAACTCTCAATGTTCAACTCTCAATTCTCAAGTTTTCAAAC
>CAZHRJ010000243.1:0-2177 GCA_964534765.1 uncultured bacterium | reverse complement strand
GATTGCCGCGATGATTTCCGGGGAGCTTCTGGAAGAGGACCCATTCGAGGAGCACCGGGTGGCGGTGGCCGAAAAACGGGTCCTGCGCGACCGGTTCAAGAAATTCAACCGCTCCATGTTTCGATTCAACGACGCGTTCTACTTCAATGTCCTCAAACCAGCCGCACTGGGGTACCGCTCGGTCGTCCCGGCGCGCGGGCGGCGCGCCATCCGGAATTTCTTTTACAATCTTCAGGAACCGGTCTATTTCACAAACGCTCTTTTGCAAAACAAACCCCTCGACGCTCAGGCATCGGTCTACCGGCTGCTGGTTAATTCCACCGTCGGCGTCGGCGGATTCTTCGGGCCGGTGATATCCCGGACGGAATCTCAGAAACGCACATTCGACCAGACCCTCGCCAAACTCGGCGTCAATCCCGGACCCTACGTCATCTGGCCGCTCATCGGGTCGTCCTCGTTCCGGGGCACGCTGGGACTTGCGTTCGAGGAGGCGCTCGATCCCACCAACTACGCCGGCCGCGGCGTCGCGGCCGCGTCCAGTGTCCTCGAGACCGTCAACGAAACGTCCTTCCAGATCGGGTCCTACGAGGATCTCAAAAAATACTCCGTCGACACCTACGAAGCGCTCAAAGACATCTACGAAAAGAAGATTCACAAAAAGGCAGCCGACTAGTGTAGTGTCACAGAAGTCTCTTTACATTCGTCATTCCCGCGAAAGCGGGAATCCGGTCAGTAGCCCGGTCGGAAACGCCATCTGGACCCCCGCTTTCGCGGGGGTGACGGGCTTGGCGTTCCTTTGAGCATCCATGCCCTGCTTCTCCTGGCCATCCTGGTATCGGCATCTCTGCCGTCGGACGCCTCCATGGATGAGTTCAGACAGGAGGCAGCGCGTATCGAGGCTCTGGTGCGGGACAAATTCGATGCGGAGGCCGCTCGGGCGTATCGGGACCTGCAAAAACGCTACAGCAAGCTGCCGCGGTCGGACAAATCGGCGGTCGAATCCGACCTCCTGCGTCTCACCGGCCTATTGAGAACAAAAATCACCGACGGATTTCTCCGCGCGGTGACGATGATGGACCGGGACCAGTTGCCGGAGGCGGTCAAGGTCCAGCAGGACATCGAGGACAATTTTAGCGATCTCATGGATGACCGGTGCCGCTTGGCCATGCGGGTCTGCGAGGGCCGCAGATTCATGGCGTTCGGGCATGCCCCGGGAGCGATCAGGGAACTGGACGACGCCGCGGACATGATCCCCGATCTCAGAAAAGCCCACGCCGCCGCTCTTGCCAAAGACACCTACCTCCAAAAAAACATTCAGCTCACCTTCATCCTTACCGCGCAGGCTCATCTCAGACAAAAAAATGTCCGCAAGGCGGCGGACGCGCGGGACCAATGGATGGGTATGGTGGCGCCTGCGGCCCATCCGGGCATCCGTGCGTGGTTCGATTCAGAGGCCGCGCGATATGAGAAGCAGGTGGAATACAAGTCCCTGTTCCTGCCGATCATCGATCGGGTAGTCGCGGCCATTCATGGCGCCAACGCCGACGCGCTTCATTCCCTCTTCGTTCCAGGGTCGCCGGAAGTCCAGCGGCTGGCCGCCTCACTCAAAACCTACGATTACTCCGTCCAGCGGCACTGGTTCATCGACGCGCGGGTCGAGTCGCCGGTCCGGGAAGGATCAAGGGCGGCGGTCAACGCTTTTTTCCACAAGGAATTCATTTCGAAAGTCGATCAGGCGCGGTATGAGGATGCGGAACGCCGGCAGGAGCGCAGCAGCGTCCCCAGCAAAACGTACGTCAACGCGGGAGTCGAAAAAATCCTTTTCTTATTTGACGGCCGGGACTGGAAGCTGACCCATTTCGCGTTCGACGAGTTCCGGTTCTACCCGACCACGTCCAAAAAAAATCAGCCATGGACCAGCCCCGGCGGAAACTAAAGCGACAACGCTACAGAACGTGTGAAAAAATCAAAAAAATTCACCACAGAGTTCACGGAGACTGAGCACGGAGAACACTGAGGATTGTTTGCAAGGTTGGTTCATCCAAGGAAAAACAATAATTCTCCTCGGTGCCCTCCGTGACTAAACTCCGTGGCCTCCGTGTTAAAAATTTTTTCACAGGTTATATACCTGAATAATACCTGAAAACAGGTATTTTTTGCACTTCTCCGAGGGAGAG
>CAZHRJ010000242.1:0-2208 GCA_964534765.1 uncultured bacterium | reverse complement strand
ATCGATGGGCTTTACCCCGCTTGAGGGTTTAGTAATGTCGCATCGTGCCGGCGACCTCAATCCAGGGCTCCTCTTGTACCTCCTGCGACAGGGATATTCGCTCCGGCGCCTGATCGAATTACTGGAGCATCGTAGCGGTCTGGCCGGGTTGACCGGACTCGACGATATGCGCGAAATTCTGCTGGCGGCTGGGTTTTCTGTCCCAGGTCTCTCACCGCTCAAGTCCGTCGCCGGTCGGAAAAAGGCCGCCGCCCGGGCGGCCATTGAAGTTTTTGTCTACCGGATCCGTAAATACGTCGGGGCCTACTGTGCCGTGCTCGGTCGGGTTGATGCCGTGGTTTTCACCGGCGGGATTGGTGAGCACAGCGCGGTAGTCCGGCGGATGATCTTGCGGCGGTTACTCATCCCGGGGGATCCGCGCGTGATCGTCGTCCCCACCGACGAAGAGCGAGCCATGCTCCAGTCGATCCGGCCCTAGCCGACATGCCCAGCGGCTGGCTGTTGGTCGCGGTCTTCTTGGTCAGTTTTGTTTTGCCCCTGATCCCTGTTTTTCCTATTCGTCTGGCCATACTCATTCCGTTGGCCGCCACTGCGGTGTCGCCGTTGGTGGTGGCCGTGGTGGCCGCAGTCGGGGCCAGTCTCGGTACGATCCCACTGTATCTCCTCGGGAGGTTGTGGCCCCGACATCCGCCGTCCCGTCGGCCGCGGCGTTGGCTAAAAATTTGGCTATGGCTGGAACGGCATTTGTTTTTGGCCATTGTGATTTTTGCCTTGTTCCCGCTCCCTGATCAGGTCGTCAGCTCGCTGAGCGGCTGGCAGCGTTACCCTTTGTCCCGGATGTTAATCGCGTTTTTTTTGGGGCGATTGCCATATTTCCTGCTGTTGGCCTTGGCCGGTTACTACTGGCAGGATTCGATTCGTAGTGGGTGGCAAGCGTTTCTCCGCATGGTTGGCGGTTAGAAAATCCGTTGTCAGTACGATCGGGAGCGCGTATACTGCCGATATGGAGACGGTGAATTTGTTTAACTGGAAAATTTGCGGTGTCGGAGGTTATGGATTGCAAGTCGCCACAAATCTCTTAGGAAAAATATTTCTTCGCCGCGGCTATTTTGTGCACGGATATGATGAATTTCCCTCGATTATCAAAGGCGGACCGGCAACCGGCCAAGTGGCCATCAGTGCTCGGCGTCTCCGCAGTCACCGGCAGGAGATCCATCTCCTCGTGGGTTTAACCGAGAAGTCAATTGCCGATGATGTGCAGCGGATAGTGCCTGGGGGGTGGTTCATCTATGACCGCGATGAAGTGCAGCAATTGCCGCCATTGCGCAAAGATATCATTGCTTTTCCTGTACCACTCACGAGCTTGGTACTGGACATCGGCGGCGAGCGGATCATGCGAAATGTCGTGGCGCTCGGCGTAACACTAGAACTTCTCGGTCATTCGCTGCAAACACTGAAGGATATTTTGCATCATGAGTATTCGCAGAAGGGTAGCGCAGTGGTCGATGATAACATTCGCGCCGCCGAGGCCGGAGCCGGATATGTCCGTGAACATCGGCCGCTGCCGTTCCCCTGGAAACTTGTAAGGCCTGAGAGTGAAGATCAAAAAATGCTTATGCCCGGGAACGATGCCCTCGGGTTGGGAGCCCTGGCCGCCGGCTGCCAGTTTTATGCCGGGTACCCCATGACGCCCTCGTCTTCGCTCTTGGCCTTTATGATGAAACACGGTCCGGAGCGCGGCGTCGTGGTGCGTCAATTACCCGATGAAATCGCGGTGGCCAACGCCGCCATCGGCGCCGCATTTGCGGGAGTGCGATCAATGGTGGCCACTTCCGGCGGTGGATTCGCCCTGATGGTCGAGTCATTGGGCTTGGCGAGCATGACCGAAACTCCCTTGGTGATCGTGGATGCGCAGCGTCCCGGCCCATCGACCGGACTTCCCACCTGGACTGAGCAGGGTGACCTCCGCTTTGTCCTCCATGCCGCCCAAGGCGATTTCCCTCGTGTCGTCTTGGCCCCCGGTGACATCAGTCAATGTTTCCAGTTCATGCAACTCGCTTTTCATCTCAGCGACCAGTATCAATTGCCGGCGATTCTCCTGACCGACAAATACTTAGCCGAAAGCTGGTTCACTGTCGAGGACTGGCCGGGCGAACAGATGCCGATTGATCGGGGAGCGATTGTCACCCAAGGCGCCGTCGATGGGGC
>CAZHRJ010000241.1:0-2212 GCA_964534765.1 uncultured bacterium | reverse complement strand
GCGATGGCGGCGATGGCCCGAGCGCTCGGCGTCCCGGACGCGGCCCTGCTCCTCCTAGCCGGCCTCTTGGTCAGGCGCCGGACCCTCCTCGGGAAGCTCGTCCAGGATTCGCCGGTGTTCTCCGTTCCGATCTTCGTTGCCCGATTCGGCCTCACCCGCCTCGACTCGATCGCCCGGCGAAAAGACGGCCATATGGGCGTCTCGGCCACGGATATCCTCTCCTATTTTGTGAGAAATCTCAGCTACCGGCTCGGGGCCGATCATCAGAAGTCGATCGACCTCTTTCGGAAAATGGCCGCCGAATTGCCTCCACTGCCGATCGCTCCGGCCGACACCGATTCGCCGGACGCCGCACATCCAACGGCGGACTCGATCAACCGATCATGACGACATCCATCAGTTCCCGGCTGTCGACTGACGAAGGCGTGCAGATCTTTGAGCGCGCCTCTTTGCCGGAACTCGGCGAAATGGCCATGGATCGCCGGCGCGAACTTCATCCGGACAATGTCGTGACGTACGTCATCGACCGGAACATCAACTACACGAACGTCTGCGTCACCGGCTGCACCTTTTGCGCCTTCTTCCGATACCCAGGCGATGCGGGAGGTTACGTTTTACCCGAATCGGTCATCCATCAGAAAATTCTGGAAACGGCCCGCATCGGCGGGACGGGCATTTTGATTCAGGGCGGACTCAATCCCCGGCTGGGCCTGACATATTACGTGGACCTTTTTTCCGGCATCCGGGAAAAATTCCCGGACATCCACATACACGGCCTGTCGGCGGAAGAAATTTTTTTCATCGCCCGAATTTCCAAAAAATCCTTTGGGGACGTCTTGCGGGAATTGCAAACCGCCGGCCTCAAAACCCTGCCGGGCGGCGGAGCCGAAATTTTGACGGAGGCCCAGAGAACGAAAGTCAACCGATCGCAGTGTACCATCGACGCCTGGTTCGAAATTCACCGGATCGCCCATGGGCTGGGCATCCGGTCATCCTGCACTCAGGTCATCGGATTTGATGAAAGCGTCGAAGACCGGCTGACCCATCTGGCCAGGATTCGGGACCTCCAGGACGAAACCGGCGGGTTCACGGCGTTTATCACGTGGACCTATCAGCAGACCGGCACCCGGATTGACGGCGCGTCAGTGGGGCCGAACACCTATCTCAAACATCTGGCGCTGTGCCGGATCTTTCTGGACAATGTGCCGAACATGCAATCCTCCTGGCCGACGCAGGGCGAGAAGATCGGCCAGCTGGCTCTCTTTTTCGGGGCCAATGACATGGGCAGCGTCATGATCGAGGAAAACGTCGTCGCCGCCGCCGGGACCGTCCATACCACGACCGAAAAACGGCTCCGCGAGCTGATTTCGGACGCCGGATTCATTCCGAAAAAGCGATCTCATCTCTACGAACGCTTCCAATCGTAAGGCACGGACGGCCCAAAGCCGGACGCGCAAGGCCGCAGCTGCGCGGGAAGACTCCGGCCTGTCCGTGGAATCCAGGCGGCTGATCCGGTCGCTCACCGATTTTCTGGACGGCCAGAAGGCGGAAAACATCCGGACCATACCGCTCGAAAACCACATCGCCGAAGCGTTCCTTCTGGCGAGCGCGGAAAGCATCCGGCATCTCCATAGCCTTGCGGACCACCTGCTGGAACATGCGGCATCGATCGGTGTCAAACCCCACCATGTGGAGGGCCACGGAACTGCGGGGTCTTCAAGGTGGGTGCTGGTCGATTTCAGAAGCGTGGTGGTGCATCTCTTCACGGAGGAGGGACGACTCTTTTACTCGCTGGACCGCCTCCTCGATGACAGGCCGCCGGAGTCGGCCGGGACACCTTAGTACCGGCAAACCCCTTTCAAAATCTGCCGGACGGCGGCGAGAGCGTTTGACCGGGTGACCGGGACCGGGTTCGATATTTTCTGGATCGACAGACGGGCCGATTTGATGTCTTTGAGACCGTTGCCGGTGATCAGACACAGGACCGAAGATCGCCTGGGAATCAGACGATCCCGCGCGGCCTTCCGCAACGCCGCCACCGCGCAGGCGGCTGCAGGCTCGGCAAATACACCCGCTCCGCGCGCTAGATACGGTATCGCCGCCAGGATTTCCGCGTCCCTGACCTCGATCGCGCAGCCGCCGGTCTCCCGGATGTATCGGACCGCCATGTCGCCGTCCCGCGGATCATCGACGCTGATCGAATCGGCCACCG
>CAZHRJ010000240.1:0-2217 GCA_964534765.1 uncultured bacterium | reverse complement strand
GTTGAGGCCGGGATGTTCATTGCGGCCCGGCAAGTTGGCGACCGGTTGGATTCCGGCGCCCCGATTGGCCGGCTATTGGATCCGATCGGCGGTCAAGAGTTGTGTGAGGTAGTTTCCCCTGTTTCCGGAATTCTTCTCACGCTTCGCACCCATCCTCTGCTCTTCCCAGGGTCAATGATAGCCCGCGTGGCATCGGACTAGGCTGTCTCTGGGAATTGCATTTATTGGGTGAAAGTGATATGGTGCGCATACTTTGCGGGAAGCTCTCTCTCCAGGAAGGAACCACAAGGGTATGGTTGCGAAAAAGGTGAAGCGAGAAACAAAGCGTGATTCTCTGTTGACCTCTTCAGACCTGAAAAAGGGTCTGCAGGCGGAAATTCGTCGGCTGAGATCCATTGCGAAGGAAATCGCGTCGAACTACGTCTCCAAACTTGAAAGCCGCGCGGAGGATTTGACCCGCCTCGTGGAGGATCTGGACGGCGAAGTGACAGAGGACATGCGCCGGCTCGTGAAACCGATCCGTGCGTTGAGCGTGAAGCCCAATAAGGGTCGCCGGAAAGATCTGCGCAAACTCGAAACCCTCCTCGATGATCTTCGGATGGAGTTGGAGATTCTTCGTGAGAAGCAGGAAAAGGCCGACCGTGCCCGCGCCGGCGTGTCCGCCGGGTCTGAATCTCGATCCGCCCGGTCTGCGGCGTCCTCGAGCCGATCGCGCCGGTCGCCTCGGCGTCGCCGGCCTCGCGTGATTGAGCCGGAAGAGTCCTCGGCCTTTTCCGGACAGGATGATTCCACCACGGCCCAATATCCCACACCTCTTTCGGCCTAGACCAAGGAGGGTCTGTGCCGGCGATTGCCATGGATGGCAATGGGTTCGCCGGCCTAGACCAAGGAGGGTCTGTGCCCGGCATCAGGGACCGGGCTTATTTGACGCTCTCGATCGAACCGAATACAATAGAGGGATGAGATTTGGTATTCGTCATATTGTTCCGGCATTGATCTGTATTCTTTACTCGGTCTTCCAGGCCTCCGCGACAGGGTTGGATCGGGGACAGCCGGTTGGGCCAGGCTTGATTACTCCGGCGACTTTCCATGTCTCGAGTGTTCGTGCTCCGGCTCTCCCGGCGCCGACATTTTTCGGCCAGCCGGCGGATGTTACCGCGGACGCGCTCCTGGGGCATTCCAATTTTTATACGAATACCGATACCGGCGCCTGCCGGACCTGCATCGGATATCCGATGGGCAGCGCATTCCGAACGCAGGGCGAGACGACGTACGTATTCGTCGCCGATCAAGCCTACAGCCGGGTTGTGATGTATTCGTACAGGCTTGCCGTAACAAACGGCCAGCCGGCGGACACCGTGATCGGCCAGAATGGGTTTGAGAATGGATTATCGAACAAGGGTCTTGCCGGACCGACCGCCACATCCCTCAATAGTCCGGCCGATCTGTTTGTGGACGCTCGCGGCGATCTCTACGTGGCCGATTACGGCAATCACCGGATCCTGGTATTCCGGGATCCGGTCGGGACGGATCTGATCGCGGATTCCGTGCTTGGCCAGGGCGGCAGTTTTACCTCGGCAACCGCCAACCTCGGCGGGGTCAGCGCGGCCGGACTGAACGGGCCGCTCTCCGTCGCTGTCGATGCCGACCGAAATGTCTATGTCGCGGACGGCGGCAATCACCGGGTGATTATTTATTTTGATCCGCTCAACACTGACCTCCTGGCTGACCGGGTTCTGGGTCAGGGCGAAAACTTCACCACGAATACCGCGAATCTGGGCGGCGTATCATCCCTCTCCTTCAACCAACCCTACCGTGTCCGGCTTGATCCATCCGCAAACCTGTACGTGACGGACCTCAACAACAATCGCGGACTTATTTTCAACGCGCCGTTGGAAGAGGACTGCCGAGCGGACGCGGTGATCGGCCAGCCGAATTTTTCCGATTCATCCATCAACACGGGCGGCCGGAGCGCGTCGAGCATCCGGGAACCGTGTTCGCTCGGTGTTGATGCGTACGCCAACCTCTACATGGCCGACTGGGGAAACAACCGCGTTCTGTTCTACAAGCGTCCCCTGGCCGAGGATACGATGGCGGATGTGGTGTTTGGGATGAACGATTTTACCTCCCACGAGACGTTTCCCCCCAGCCCGACGAATCTCTGGGGCGCCCAGCGGCTGGATTTCGATCCGGATGGAAACCTCTGGGTTTCCGATT
>CAZHRJ010000239.1:0-2238 GCA_964534765.1 uncultured bacterium | reverse complement strand
GCTTGTCTTTGTTTGGTTTGGGCTATCCTCTATCTCCTATTTGCGGAATCGCTGCAGAACTTCCCGATTCCTCGGAGGAAAGCGGAATCGCTCGGATCAAGGAAAAACTTACCAAATTTGACGTAACATCAGGCGCTTCGGTTACCTCACGATGGCAAGTTTGTCGGACAGTTTGGCTCCGTCCGATGCCAGAATATAGAGATAGACACCGGATCCGACCTTCTGGCCATTTTTATTCGTGGTGTCCCAAGTGAAAGTGTTGGACCCGAATGATCCAGGGCGCTTCTCCTCCTTGATCAGGCGGCCGCCGACGTCGTAAATTTTGAGGGTGACCTCCGCGGGCGCGGGAAGGTTATACTGGAAGGTCACGTTGCCTGCCGCGTCGGGACCGGGATTGGGGAAGGCGAAGGACTGCGTTTTGTCGAGCGGCGCGGAGAGAAAGGCGGCCAAGTGCTCAGGTCGATTTTGTTCAATTTGAATTTCTCCCTGGACAATGTCATCACCCACCACCACTCGGCGGCCTTGACCTCCAAATTTGCGGAATCAAGCGGCGGCAGTGGGATTCATCAGGACATCGAGTCCGGATGACGCCTCAATTTTGATCCGATCGGGCGGAGACAGCGGCAGTTTGAAGACGGCGGTGGTGCCCCAGAATAGGCCGCGGATTTCGTTCGGCCGAAAGGGCCGATTGTCGAAGAGATGGAATTCCATATTGGCGAGGCTGTGGGCCATGTGTTTTTCGCCGGTACGAAGCGATCCGCAATCCTGAAAAACCCGGCCGCCTCGAAAGACCTGGCACCGGATCGCCACTTCGGCCGGATCAAAGAGCGGGTCATCCGCGGTCACAAAAACCGGGCCGATCGACGTGAGACCATCCTGAACTTTGGCATGCGGCAGATAGAGCGGATTTTCCGATTCCCAGCCCTGATCCGAAAAATCGTTTCCCAGACTGTACCCAAGCCGTATCCATTTCCCGATCCGGCCGCGGGGAGCCGGGGCGGCGCAGTAATAGGAAACCACTTCCGGTTCCGGCACGCATCGTTTGGATGTGGAGGCGATCCGAAGCGGCTGGTTGGGTCCCACCGTCCAATATCCATCCGACTTGAAGAAAATTTCCGGCCGGGAGCCGGGCACTTTGCCGGGTTTGCCGGCACGAAGGCCCTCCTCATACATCAGATCATAAAATGACGCCGGCCGGCCCAGGACGGCTTTGGACTCCTCTTCCCTCGCTTTGGCGCTCCGAAGATGGGTCACACCCGCTCCCCATAGGGTAAACGCGTAGGGATTTGAAGGCAGGTCGATCGGAGCGAGCAAATAGGGCCGGCGGCCGCCGAACCGGGCCGCGCGCAGCTGGATCCAGAGATGCTTGCCGACCCGGCGATCCGGGATGGACGGGAAGGCGGCATGACTCATCCGCCAGCGGATCACATCCAGGGTGGTCCGCCAGCCGGACCGGATCGCCGTCAGGCTGATCGCCCACTCCTCGCCCTCCTCTTCCCGGATTAATCCCACGTGCCGGCGGCCTTGTCGGGGGTCCATCCACTGAACGAGCCTCACAGGGCGGAGTTTACAAAGAGGCGCTTTGAAGTTACAAGTTCCGCGAGGAAATAAACCGATGATGCGAAAAGTGATCCTGCCGGTCAGTGTTGGCCTTTTTTGCGCGATCCTGGGCATGATGTGGGTCCGGGATTCCTTTCCTTTCCGGACTGCCTCTTCCCGGACAGACAGCGCGCAGGCATTCGAGGAATCCCGGCACGCGTCGGGCGGCATGGCGAGCGCCGAGCATCTCCAGGACGTATTTGTCGGCGTGGCGGAGCAAGTTTCGCCGAGCGTCGTGAGCATCACGACGGAGCAGGAGATCAAACTCAAGAAGCGTACATTCCGGCATCCCATGATCGAGCCGGAAGATGAATTATCCAGCCCGTTCGATGAGATGTTCCGGCGGTTTTTCGAGTTTGAGATGCCCGAAGGCGAAGGCTCACAGAAACGAACGAGCCTCGGATCCGGCATCATCATCGATCCCAAGGGGTACGTTCTGACCAACGCGCACGTGATCGAAGGCGCGGATCAAATCACAGTCCATGTCAAAACGGATAAACTGGTTGACCAGTTCAAAGCCAAGGTGGTCGGCCGGGACGACAAGACGGATGTGGCGGTCCTCAAAATTCAGGCCCGGGAAACGCTCCCGGCCGCGAGATTCGGCAATTCCGACCGGGCCGCGCCGGGTCAGTGGGTCAT
>CAZHRJ010000238.1:0-2246 GCA_964534765.1 uncultured bacterium | reverse complement strand
GGAGCGGGAAATTCCCTCATTCATTCGCGGCGGCGGCACTCTCCTGACGTTTGGGCCGGCCATGGAAGGAATGCGGCCGGTCGCGGCCAACACGGGATCTTTCTTTCCGGTCGCCGCCGGCGGCCGGGTCGATCGCGAGGATGGGGTTCGCATCGCCTCCGGAGGCGGCGACGCGTCGTCGGTGACCGTGCCGGGCCGCGCGCCGCCGGGCGTTCACGATCTGCCCTTTTCCACGCGCGGCACGCCGCTGGCTTTCAGTTTCCTTGGCGTCCATCCCAACCCGGCTTCCCGCGTACTGGCGCGGTTTGAAAACGACGTGCCCTATCTGGTCGATTTGCCCCTGGATCGCGGCCGGTCGATTTTTTGGAACGTGTCAGCCGACGCGTCCTGGGGAGACGTTCCGCTCCGGTCGCTCTTTCCGATTCTTCTGACGAGAATTTTGCGCGGAGCGGATGCGGGAAGCAGCGCCGGCGCGCTGGTTGGTGACGAGATAGTCTTTCGCACCGCTTTGCCGGACGGACATCCCGTGAAAGCGACGGGTCCTGACGGCCGGGTTATCGACGGCGAGACGCGCGGTCAGACGGCGCGATTTGGTCCGGCGCGCCGGCCGGGCATCTATCAATTTGAAACTGAATCCCTGGCCGTCAATATCGATCCGGCCGAGGGCGACATCCGGCCGATCCCGGTTGGAGAACTGATGGAGCAATTGGGCGTCGCGAAATTGCGCGTGTCGTCATCCGGTGGCGACATCGCCGGACTTCTGGATGATGCTCCGCGCGATCCGACCGGATGGTGGCGGTATCTTATTGCCGTCGCGGTTTTGCTGGGTATCGCGGAACTGCTGATCGGCCGGCCGCTGGACATCCGTGTCGCGGCCGGCACTGGGCCTTCCATGGCCGGCGGCCGGCCGGCCGAATCATGAGCGAACAGAAAGACTCGGACGGGCCGCGCGCCCGGGATCTCATGCTGGACGATCTGGTGTATGCCGCCACGTTCGGCGCCGAGCGCCGCCGGTTGGCCGAGTTTGCCGCCATCGCCGGGCGTTTCGTCAGCCTCATTTTCATTTCCGGACTCGCCGATTACGTTTTCCCCTTCCCCGATCCCGTGCGGTACATTCTCCTTGGCGGCATCATCGGGTTTGTCGGCCGGCGGATCTGGAAACGCCGGAACGACTGGCGTGTTCCGAGTCCCGGCAGCGTGGCGATGCGCGTCGAGGAATCCCACCCGGAATTCGAGGACAAGTACATCACCGCTGCCGAAATCGCCGGCGGAAAGACAAAGGCGCCCGCTCCCATCGGCGAAATTTTGCTCCAGGAAGGCGCCAGACTCGGCGAGTCCATCGCGTTAAACCGCCTCTATGTGACGCATCAGTCCCGGCGAAAAATGATCCTCTCTCTTTCACCCATCGGCCTTGTTGTCATCGCGGCCCTGTTCAGTTTCGAGGGCGTCCTCAGGCACGGCGGCCGCATCCTGTTGCCCTTTATTCCAATCTATCCTCTGACCGACACGCGAATCGGAAGTCTGTCAGGCGATCTGGCGGTTGCCGAGGGATCGGACGCCGAGATAGTGCTGATGACCCGGGGAGTCATTCCCGAAGAGGCGCGGCTCCGCATTCAGTGGCCGGATGGCCGGCGCGACGAGTTGGCCATGTCGAAAATCGGCGGCGACCATTTCAAGGCGGTGGTGCCGAAGCCGTCGGAGGGGTTCCGGTACCGCGTCGCGGCCGGGGACGCCGTGTCGTTTGCCTACCGGGTGCGGGTCCTCCTTCCGCCCAATTTTGTCGACCCGTCGATGGTTGTCCGCCCGCCCGCGTATACGCGCCTGCCGGAACAGAAAAATCAGCCCGGCCCCATTCGGGCCGTGGCGGGATCGCTGGTCTTGCTGGACAGCCGAACCGATCCCAAAGCCGTATCCGGAGTCGCGGCGGTCCGGTCCGGAGACAGCGAATTTTCGGTTCCGCTCGGTGTCCACTCGGGCCGCATTTCCGCTTCATTTCGAATCGCGGAAAAATCGGGTGACTGGTCGGTGCGAATGATCGGTCTCGACGGTCAAACCGCGTCGGCCGTACCCCGATGGCCGATCGAGTCGATCGCGGATGAGCGGCCGGTGGTACGGATCAGGCAGCCGAGTCGGGACGAGACGGTGACGCCGGTAGCGGAGGTCCCGGTGGTGGCGGAGGCGCAGGATGATTTCGGACTGTCGAAACTCAGGCTTCTGGTTTCCTGGGACTCGCGTCCCGAACAGAT
>CAZHRJ010000237.1:0-2252 GCA_964534765.1 uncultured bacterium | reverse complement strand
CCTGTATCTTGTCCGTCATCTGTTCAAATTGCAGGAGCAGGGACGCATAGCTCGAAAACGGCCAGTTCGAGTCTTGCGCGAGTTTGATGATTCGCGTCCTGTACTGGGCGGACATCTCCACCACACCGTTCTCCCATCGTGAGATCATGACCTCCGCGGAAACATTCCGACCCGCGGCCGGTTGAGAGTGGATGTCAAGCATTTTGCCGAACTCGTTCATTGTAAGACCCAGATCGAGCCGAAACAGCCGAAGCACCACGCAGGGCGCGAGACAGAAAACATCCTCCATCGACGAAAGACCCCCATGCCAGACCTCCATATCCATGACGGGATTCGAGCCTTTGTTAGTCACGGAGTAGACCCGGCTTCTTTGGGCTGTACACTTGATTCGGCGCCGACGCGGACAGTCTGTCCTCCGTTTTCGATGCGCAGGTTGAGGTTGATAGTTATGGAAAGGGTGTTATTATCGAGCGAAACGGTTGTTGACGGAACCGCTTGATGGTAGGGAGTAAGTCGTCGGTTCAATTCCGATCCTCGGCTTGATCTGCCGGGGTTCCAAAAGATTGGCTCTGGACGCATGACATGAAAACGATTCGACAGATCCTGGATAAAAAGGGTTCCGATGTCTGGGTGGTGGGTGCGGACGCGCCCGTGTTTGACGCCCTCAAATATATGGCGCAGAAAAATGTCGGCGCTCTGCTTGTCATGAAAGAAAAGGACATCGTCGGAATTCTTTCCGAGCGGGATTACGCCCGAAAAGTCATCTTGAAGGGCCGGTCGTCCAAGGACACCCCCGTTAAGGACATCATGACCGATCGGGTGTTATATGTCGGCCCGGAAAATACGGTGGAAGAGGCCATGGCCCTGATGACCGACAAGCGAATTCGTCACCTGCCGATCCTCGATCACGGTACCCTGATGGGCATGGTCTCCATCGGGGATCTGGTCAAGGCGATCATCGAAGAACAACAATTGATGATCGATCACCTGGAGCGATATATTCACATCCGCTGGTAGATGAAACCATCGGACGTTATGGCGGCGTACCCAAGTGGCCCAAGGGAGCGGTCTGCAAAACCGCGATTCACCGGTTCAAATCCGGTCGCCGCCTCATAGATAAAACTGCGTCAACATCGTCAGCAGTCCGCTAATCCCCTTCCTCCTTTTTCTCCTTTCCTGACTTCTCTTCAGCGGCGGGTGATTCTTCCAGACCATCCCGCACAATAAAGTCGACCCGGCCGTCGTCCAGATCGTATCGAGCGCCGACCACACGCACATGCCCCTTTTCAATCTGCTCCGTTAGAATCGGGGCGCTGGTTTTGAGTTGATGCACTACCCGTTCCACATTGGCGCGCACCGCGTCGTCCAGCGTCGGAGTATCTTCAAACTTTTCACGGTACGATTCGATCGCCGGGGCAATCGCGCGGACCAGACTTCCAATCTGTCCCGGCGCCTCGCCGCCCGCCAACGCCGCCGACACGGCGCCGCATCGCTCGTGACCCAGCGCCACAATCAATCCTGCGCCCAAATGGTCCACCGCATATTCAATGCTCCCCTGCACCTCCGGCGTCACAACGTTTCCCGCAACCCGAACGACAAAAAGATCGCCCAAGCCCTGATCAAAAATGACTTCGGGCGGGACACGCGAATCCGCGCAACTCAGAATCACGGCAAACGGATGCTGGCCCTTGGCCACATCCAGCCGCCGTTCCACGGTCTGATGCGGATGGCTGTTCTGGGCTTCGGCAAATCGCGTATTGCCATCCTGAAGTTTCAATAAAGCCTCGTGGGGCGTCATACCGGGGGAATGCTCTCCGGCAAAAATAGAATGCCCGCCGATCAGAGCAAAACAGATCATCACAATACCCAGTCGGTACAGAAGTCTCATACACACTCCTTTTGATTTGATCCTCGTCCGAATCTGTCACTACTGCGCGCAATCGTATGAAATGTGAGGAACAATAGCAACTGGCGCATTCATCATCGTCCGCCATGTCGATGACTTCAACCTCGTCTTTGACCAGAATAATGTGCTATTGAACAAAGAGCGGCGGCAGGGTGGGTATTGCATGGTCGATCGAGAGAAGAATGGTGCCGGGGGAGGGAATTGAACCCTCACGGCCCTTACGGGCCACAGGATTTTCGTGCCATCTACGGCTTTCGCCGCCCCGGCCATAGCCGGGTTCGTGGTCTGGACTTTCTCTTCGCCATGGCCTTTTAGCCGCAGGCGCCGCCCGTCAAGTCTCTACACC
>CAZHRJ010000236.1:912-2253 GCA_964534765.1 uncultured bacterium | reverse complement strand
CTTAAGAGCAAGATCGCCGGCGGCTCGACGCCGGAACCGCTTCTCACGAACCTTGAGATTCATGTCGCGCAACATAAGGCCTATATGGCCATGATTGAGAATCTTCGCGGCGGTGGGCAGGGACGAAGCCGCGCCGGAACGCTTGAACAACCCCAAGCGGGCCCTGGCGCCCTCGAACAAGATACCCGACCTGCCGATGGGTTGCGGCTGAACCGAATGATTAGGGAGCGGGCGCAGGCCGAACCGACCTGACCGATCGGAGTAAGGATGTAATCGCCGTGGATTTTATATTCGGATGCGAACATCTGGACGCCGCGCAATGCGATCGGGCCCGCCGCGAGATCAGGGCCTTCAGAAGCACGCTCGCCGGGGAACTTCTGGCCGAACATCTTCTTGAGGCGATACACGACAATCTCCGGCGACTCAGAATGTTCCGATCAATCAACGATCCGACGATGACGGCCGAGGCCATCATGGCGAACGGACGCCTCGACACGCTCGATTTGTTTTTCAAGGAAGGCCATGGCCTTTTCCAGGAGCTCGACAATCTGCTTGCCGCCAGGATCGAGTATCTAGGCAATAAGGTTCCGTGACGAATGGCCGTATCGCCCGTCATCGCGCTGGAACGAGTGCGCCCCCTTGAGTTTAAGGGCGGATTCGCCGGGCTTCCCGTTCCTGGCAACGCGACCGGCGACGGACTGATCGACCTGGAGAATATGTTCGTGATCGAAGGGCGGGCGAAATTGCAGCCATGGCCGGGCTGGTCGCGGCCGTTCACCACCAATCTTCGCCGCACCAGCGCCATTGCCCTCGATAACACCAAAAAACTCGTGCTTTTCAACGCCAAGACGGTCTTCGGAAAAGTCGGCGTCGGATTGGCGATCGTCGATTGGACTCTCGCCGATCCGAATCGGCGGGTCCTTGCCCTCGGATTCATGCCCGGACGAGGGGCGGAGAACGCTTCGGAAAACCCCAGAAACTGGAATTCCGCGACTCAAGCGATCGCCGTTCTGTCGCTCAACGCCGAGGACCCGTCGCTCGGATCGCTCTATAACGGGTATCCCTGGACCGGGAGAATGAGTCCGCACGAATATCCACGCATTCATCTTTTCAAAGACGCGGCCTATGTTTTCGACGCGCGATCTCAGCCGATAACGGTAAAGGGCTGGCCGCGCGAAGCGGGGTTGCAAGCGCCGGCCAGGCGACCGCAATTGCTTTCTGATCCCGAATCGGTCGGCGTGATCGACGCCGCGACGACGGGATTTACGTCGGCGCAGTCCGGCAACGTGGTGATGGCCAACCCGACCAGCGCCCCATGGTATGATCCGACTGGTTCAGGCG
>CAZHRJ010000236.1:0-902 GCA_964534765.1 uncultured bacterium | reverse complement strand
CGCCTATACTGAGGCCGAGCTCAAACCGGCGCTGATAGACGACGTGCCGTTCGATATATGTAGAAAAAACGTGACCTTCGTCTTCAGCGCGAATCATGCGCGCGTGAGAACCTATATCAAGCTTGTGACGGCCAATCCCAGGACCGATCCGACCGTCATTTTCCACGCGCCTGAAGGGACCTTTTCGCTCGTCTTCGCCGACGCCGTTTCCCTCGGCGGAACCCGAAAGATCGTTCCGATCGATCAGCCGATTCAGGCCGGACAATGGACGAGAATAGACGTTCCATGGACCGCCGGGGCGTTCACGACGGCTTCAATCGGGCTTCGCATGGAAAAGAATTTGCCGCGCTTCGTCTGGAAATTGGATCACGGCGTGAGTCCGGCGCAACTGCTCGTGCAATTCGGTGAAATATCGGCCGTGGAATATCCGACAAGCGGGATAAATAAAGGACTTTTCACGGGAAAATTGAGGGCGAGATTCAGGTGGTGGAACAAGGCGACCGGGGTTATGAGCGATCCTTCGCCCCCTTCTCGGGAACTCGATCTTGGAACCAATGCGACGAATGTGGAAATCGAATTGACCGGATTTCGGGGATTCTGGGACAACGCGAATAATTCCTTCGCCGACGATCCGGTCGGGGTGAATAGGATAAGACATAAGACCAATCACCCGGAAAAACCACAGGTTGATAATGTAATCATAGAGCTCTCGAAACCGGAATGGGGGGTCGATATAAACGGCGATCCCGTCTGGCACGCGCTCGGACTCGAAGAAACGGAAATCCGGTCCTATGAGCCCACAAGCTCCCCCGACTTCAATCTTCAATCCGCCGATCCCAGTAAAGGATTCGCCGTTTCAATCGCCAAGGGCAAGGGAATCCAGGGCTCTCATCGGGTCGGAT
>CAZHRJ010000235.1:0-2281 GCA_964534765.1 uncultured bacterium | reverse complement strand
CAAAGAAAATGCGCCGATTATAACAACTATGGCCTCCTCTCCCGCGCGCTAACTAGTCGCCGCTGGGCGGACCCAGCGCGGACGGCGTCGGGACGCCTCCGGGCGCCCGTAGCCCGTAGGGTGGGATGAGCGAGAGCGAATCCCACCACTTTTGGCGATGATGTTTATAAATGGTGGGACTCGCTGACGCTCGTCCCGCCCTACGGATTGACACCATGCGCTGGCGGCGGGGTTTATGGCTGCCTTGCAGTACAATGGGATGCACCGTCCAGCGCCGGCGATTGGCACCAGAAAACGATCCGTGAGCAGCAGCATGGATGAGAAGCAGCGCCGGTTGCAGCGGGCGATAGCGGAGCACCAACGGGGCAACCATCAGGAAGCCGCGGGGATTTCCACGCGATTGACTCGGGAATATCCCGAGTACGCGGAGGCTCACTTGCTATTGGGCCTCATCCGCGAACGCCAGGGACTGTTGGATGAGGCGGAAGCCTCTTATCGCCGCGCCATGACACTCGCCCCGGAGCGAACCGGCTGGGCAGCCGATCTGGCGAGAACGCTGCAGCGGAAACGCCGTTACCGGGAGGCGATACGCCTTTATCGCGATGCCGTCGCTGCCCGTCCCGGGGATGGCGCGCTCGATATGGCTATCGGAGAGTGCTGTTTGCATATCGGCGATCTCGCGGAAGCGGAATTGCACCTCAACCGGGCGATCGAGAAAAACCCGGGGCTGGACATGGCCGAGAAGTTCCAGGGAGATGTCTTTCGGCTTCAAGCGAAACATCGAAAGGCGGTGGATCATTATCAGCGGGCATTGGCGATCAATCCCGACAATCTGCCGGCGCTCAATGCGCTCGGGGCGGCCTGGGCCCGACTGCGGGACTATGATGCCGCCCTGGGGTGCTACAAAAAACTCCTGGAGAAGCTGCCGGAATCGGCCGTGGTTTTCAATAACATGGCCATCCCGTTCGCCGAGACCTGTGAATTCGACAGGCGGGAGGAGTTTGCCGGGAAGTTCCAGGAAGCGGTCAGCCGTCACATCGGCGGGCCTGACACCGAACCCCTGGACCCGTTCAGCCTCAATTTTTTCGAGATACCCATCTCATTCCGGCGCCGAGTCGCCGCACATCGTTCCCGGCAGATTGAGACGAAGGTCGCCGAGGCCCGGCAAAGACTGACGCAGCGACTCAACCGAACGCGTTCGGACAGGATCCGCGTGGGCTATCTGTCCGTGGACTTCCGATTCCATCCGATCGGGATTCTCACCCGCGAGCTGTATCGCTGTCACGACAGGTCCCGCTTCGAGGTCTTCGGCTATTCCCTGGCGGGGGTAAGCGATGAATACACCGCAGTCATCCGGCGGGGCTGTGACCGGTTCCGGTCGTTCTACGGGTTACCGGCGGAACACGCGGCCCGTACGATTCACCAGGACGGGATCGATGTGCTCATCGACATGTGCGGCTACACGAACATGGCATACACGGAGATCGCGGCGCTTCGGCCCGCAAAAGCACAGATCAGCTTTCTGGGGTATCTGGATACCATGGCCGCCGACTTCATTCAGTACCTGATTGCCGATGAAATCGTCATACCGCGCAGCGAAACAGATGCCTATCGGGAAGAGGTTCTGTATCTTCCGTACTGCTTCATGCCCGCCGGCGCTTTGCCGGATCCCAGGGGAAAAATTCGCCGCCGGGACCTCGGCATTCCCGAGAAGGCTTTCGTGTTCTGTTGTCACAACAGACTCTCGAAGATCGACCCCGGGGTATTTTCGGCGTGGATGACAATCTTGCGGCAGGTGCCGGACAGTGTCCTGTGGCTGCTGGATAACGGTTGTGCGACGGCCATCCGGAATCTCCGGGAACAGGCGAAAAGAGCCGGCGTAAATCCGGGGCGCCTGGTATTCAGCAAGAACGTCGATTTTGACCGCTACCTGGCCAGGTACCGGCTGGCGGATCTGTTTTTGGATACGTTTGTCTACAATGCCGGGGCCACGGCCATTTTCGCCCTGTGGATGGGTCTGCCGGTGCTGACCCGGCGCGGGGACAATTTCCTGTCGAGAATGTGCGCCAGCATTAATACTGCCGTGGGGCTGCCCGAACTGATTTGTCAGGACTCGGAGGAATACGTGCAAAAAGGGGTTCATCTCGCCACGCACCCCGCGGAGCTCGAAGGCATTCGGGAAAAACTGGAGGCCAACCGGCCTACGGCGCCGCTGTTCGATATAGAGCGTTATGTCCGGGGTCTGGAACGGCTCTTTTGCAGGATAGTGCAATGATGCATT
>CAZHRJ010000234.1:0-2306 GCA_964534765.1 uncultured bacterium | reverse complement strand
CCATCTCCATCATCACGCTGAAATCTTTCGCCAGCGCGGATTCAAATTCAGTCAGACCTCCTCCGTTTTCGGAAGGACCACCGCTCCGAGTTTCTCCTCCGCCGCCTTGTCCGGCCTTAAGAAAACCACTTCGCCCTCGCCGTCCAGCCGGCCGTACTGCGGCGTCTGGCGGTTCTCGGTTTTGCGCGACACCTGCGGTTTGAGGTAAGCGCCCATTTCGGACGCCGTGATCACGCCGTCGTTGTCGTTGTCCGCCTCCCCGGCCAGTCCGCTCAGAAAATACGAAGTCATCACCCCGTGCCCGTTGCGTTCCTCCGCCTGCTCCTTCGCCCCGCCCGCCGTCACCATCTGGACCGCGCGTGACGACGTGACCTTTTCGAGATACCCGCGAGTTTGGAGGTCGAGGCCGGACGATTTGTTGAAGCCGGCGCCCGCATAACACGCGTCGATCACATAATAGACGTGCTTGGCCGAAATCATGTCGGACAGTTCCCGGATGCTTGACATCGAAATCGCGGATGAAAAATAGTCGGAGGCGGGGCAATCGACCGGGATGATGTAGCCTTTTTGTTTCCCGCCGGGCAAATCCTGGGTCTGGCCGTGGCCGGAAAAGTAGATCACGACGCGGTCGTTGGGCCCGACCTGCCGGGGAAGCTGATCGCCCAGAAGCGATTCGATCGCTTTTTTCGTCGCGTCCTTGTCCGTCAGCACGAACACTTTGTCGAACCCGTTTTTTTCGAGGCGCGCCTTGACGGCCTGCGCGTCGTTCACCGCCCATTCGAGCGACGGCCGGCGATCGTAGTTGTTGACGCCGATGCAGACGGCCCAGCTTTTTTCGTAGAGTTTGAGATACCGCCGCTCGCCGCTCTGCCGGTCGGCGACAACAATACCTTTCATCTCGGCGCGTGCGGGGAGGACGGCGAACAGCAGAGACAGAGCGACTGCAGCCTGAAGGATATGTCCCGGACCCTGACCATACAACCGTTTCGTCATTTGTTCAGAGGTTCCAGAAATTGCTCGACGGTCAGACCGGCACGCGCAATCAGGCTTCGGAGCGTTCCACGCGCGACTTCAGGGTGGTTGGGAACCGACAGCGTTGAGATGTGGTCGGGTTTCGTCATAATGATGTGGCTTCCGCGTTGGCGTGAAACTTCCCAGCCCAGAGTCCGGAAAACCCTGACAACCTCACGCGGCTTTAGAACAGGAACCGGAGGCATTATACGTTGACTTCAACCGAGGCCGTCGACACCGTCAGAGGCATGCCTTTTTCGGTGCGAACCTCCAGACACTCCCGGATGGCATCCCGAATATTCTTTTTCGCCTCGGCCGCGGTTTTCCCCTGGCTGACGCACCCCGGAATGGACGGGCATTCCGCCACATACACACCGTCCTCGTCCCGGCTGATGGTGACGATAAATTTCATGGCACTCCCTCCTTCCATCTTTCTCCATGCATCATACCACTCTCACCTCGGTTTGTAAATTTGTACCCCCATACTAACGGGGCCCTCTGAACGCGCGGGCGGCCGCGCGGCGCAGATTGGCGAAATCGCATATCCTGTCGAACAGCCCGCCCACCCGATTCATGATTTTGTCTCCTGATACCGGATCCATCCGCCAATCATGGACCCCGCCTCGAACAGCCGTTCGCTGATGTGTTCATGGCTCCGTTCCGGTTGGTCAGAATCAAATACGGAGGAACGCCATCCGTGCTCGCGCGGGCGTTGCGCCAGAGACGCAGTTTGTGATATCGAGCTTTTTGCGCATCCATCAGGTTCCGGTAGTTCGTTTTGCCGTCCTTGGGGGTTCTGGCCTGTATCGACACGGACTGCGTGTAAGAAACCGCGAACGTCCAGTATGGCCGCTTCGCATGTACAAAAAATCCCTCGTGTATTTCCGAGTCGGAAGTCTGCGCCAGAAACTCACGCAACTCGGAATCGTCGAATTCCCCTGATTCCGGATCAAACGAAACCGTGATGATTTTGATCTGTCTCATGGAGTGTAAGTCAAAACGCCTCGCCTGCGCCCCGCGTTGGCGGAAGGGCGGCTTCGCTTCGCCCTTCTTCGCCAACACTCTCCGCACGTAAACCAGTATAATTCTGAAGGACAAAGGGCAAAAGGGACAAAGGACAAAGGGCTATTCAAGACGACCTCACGAGGCGGAAGCCCAGAAAGAGGCTGCGATTGCCGGGGCCGTAGTTGCTGCGATAGGCGGACCGCAGGTACTGCGGGTAGTCGTCCCACGAGCCGCCCCGACTCACGCGGCTGGCGCCGCCCGAAGCACCCGTTGGATTTCGCTCGTCTCCT
>CAZHRJ010000233.1:0-2347 GCA_964534765.1 uncultured bacterium | reverse complement strand
CGTCTGCCCCTGTTATTGCTTGTCATGTTTCATTTCACTTGGCGGGGAAGTTCTGATGAGAAATTGTCCAGTGCAAATACGGCGGCGGGACGCTATGCGTAAAATATGCGGTTCCTGAAATCCTCCGCCGAGTGTTTATTGAGAACGGCCAGAATCCGGGAGGCCATGTCGGAAACGTGGCGGCGGCGTTTGACCAGAATCATGCCGTAATGCTCGCGCTCGGCCTCCGCCCACTCGGCAAAAAGCCGTTCATAATCCAGCCGGTTGTGGGTGACCAGCACCGCTTCACGCTGTACGGCGGCTTGTAGCTGGGACTCGTCCGACTGGCTCCGCCGCCCGGCGTCCTGCACGGTAACAACCTCAAACCCGCGCGCCGCTATGGTTTTGGCAAGGACGACGCTGACATCCTCGTCAAAATAGAGTTTGGGAAATTGGGTAAATAAAGGTCAGGCGGCAGATCGGGAACGCTTGGGGAGATGGGCAGGCCATTCCTGGCGGATTTCACCATCAATCCGTTTCCGGCAGTCCTGATAATAGCTCAAAGCGTCGAATACTTGGGCCAGATTCAGGTGGGGCAGGTGGTCGACGATTTCCTCCGGCGGCAAGCCGAATTTCCAAAGCTGGGCCACTGCCCGAACAGGCGTCCGCGTCCCCCGGATTACCGGGGAGCCGCCCAGAATATCCGCTTTCGATTCCACATAGGGGTGGCGTGTCAACCGTTTCATGGTGAAACTGTCCTACATTTTATTGAGGCAGTCAAGAATAGCCCCAATGTCCGCAGGTTGGAACCACACCGTCAGGTGGCTGGAAACGGCAGCCGCTTTTGAGTCAATGCTTAAGGCCGCGTGACAGGGAGAAATGAGAGTCGCTGAAATCAGGCCGCCTTCTTGAAAACGACGTCGACCGGGCAATCCAGCGCGGTGAGCAGGCGCACCATCTGGTCGAGGGTCTTCCCCGTGAAAGTCTGGTCCAGCATACGGTAGAGCTGGATGGGGGAGGTGCGGAGCCGGCGAGCGATCTCGCGTTTGCTGACACCGCGTTCCCGTACCAATTTTTGGGCCTTCAGAGACAGTTTGTAGAGGAGCATATTCCGCAAGTAATCGGTATCCTTGTTGTATTCGAGCACCTGATCCAAGACGATCGTATCCTCTTTTCCGGATACCAGAACGTAGGTAAATCCCTCACCGCCGACTTCCGGGTCAACCCGGACATCCGCGATTCTGTCGTGCGCCGCCGGCTTGATCCGAAGCCTGGAATAAGGATATTCCAGCGCACGACCGGCCGACGTGACGAGTTCAAAACATTTCTTGCGGTTATTCGCCTCAACTTTCCGAATTTTCATAACAGCCCTTCCTTTCGAAGCTGATCAATCAGCTTCCTTAGCTTTCCGGTCATCCTGCCCTTGATCACACGATTTTTATCCAAGTCCCATTTCAAAACGAGTTTCCCATCCCGATAGACATGAACGTGGTGGCCGTGATCTCCCACCCAACTTACGAAGATAAAATTGCCCCTCCGTATCTTGCCCACGACAAAACAGTATCAAATTTGTAACTATTTGTCCAATCGGAACCGTATTTCGTATTTCGTAGTACAGCCGTATAAGCAGATCAGGAGGCTGGCACGTTGACAGCACAGCCCGCCTTCATATAGAAAATCGGCATGGCGCGCGTGCTTCTGGCCGAGGACGACGAAGTTGTCAGACGCATGGTATCGGCGTTGCTCAAAAAGAGAGGCTTCGAAATCGAAATCGCCCCGGACGGGAAAACCGCCATTTTGACGGCGCTGACCTGGCGGCCCCATGCGGTGCTCATGGATATTCTCATGCCTGATGTGGACGGACTGACGGCGGTTTCCGTTTTCAGAAAAATAGACGCCCTCCGGGATATCCCCATCATCATGCTCACGTCGATGAACACAAAGGACAAGGTCCTTGAGGCCATCCAGCGCGGGGCGCAGGAGTATATCGTCAAGCCCATCGATGACATTGAAATGCTCTCGGAGAAAATCGACAAGGTTACGGCGCACAAGGTCGATTCAGACAAGCCGATTTACGAAAATTTGGCCTATCGCCTGACCTCCAAGCGCGACGCGCTGCGGGTGCATCTGGCGGAAGCGGTCACCCTCGATTCGGCGAAGGATCTGGCGAGGCTGGTTGAAGCCCTGCGGCCGCTTCAGCCGATCCGGATCGAGCTGGATTTCGGCGAGGTGAAGGATTTGGCGGGCGCGGCCGTGCCCATTCTTTCAGAAATTCGTGAAACCATCCTGGACGACGCCGGCGCCGTCGAGCTGTCCCATTTCACGGCGCTCCGGGACACGGCCATAGGCCGGAAACTCCATGATTCGT
>CAZHRJ010000232.1:0-2353 GCA_964534765.1 uncultured bacterium | reverse complement strand
GTCCGGAACTCGTCGGAAACTCGTCCGGAACTCGTCCGGTACTCGTCACGTTTTCATCTTTTTCTCATCATTTCCGGCCGCCGGCTTTCGCGCAACCCGTTGATCCGCCCAGATTCACGCCCCGGAAAATTTTTTGTTTCTCATCATTTCTCATCATTTTTAACCATTTCGGCGTGTCCGGCGCGGCCGCCGGCGAAGGTCCGTGGATTTTTTTTAAAGTCGGCTTTCGTCGGCTTTTGTCGGCCGTTGTCGGCATTTTTCCGGGCCGCCGCTTTTTGAATCGGCCGCGGGTCGCCATCGCCCGCCTGTGGGTTTGATGCCAGGGCGCCAGGGCGCCCGCGAGCGCCGCAAGTTCCTATTCACGATGTCCAAGAGCGGTCCTCGCCGCGTCGTTGGCCGAAACGGCGGGGAAAAGAACATATATAGAACTATATAGGATGTTTGTCAAGAGGTATCGGAAAGATTTCCCGATAAAAGGTGGCCATGCCGGCGCGCCGGCCTCGGGCACCGGTCCGTCCGATGCCGGTCGCGTGACCGAAACCCCGGAGGTGAGCCCAGTCGTATCGTTAGGCGATACGTCCTGATTTTCGGTACGATTTCCGTTGACCGACGTGCCGTGATTCGGTACGCTCGGCGGCCGTGATCAGGAGCTTCGCCGACAAGCGCACGGCGGCGCTGTTTGCCGGCCACGCGGTCCGCGGCTTGCCTCACCAACTCCAGCGGCGCGCCAGGGCCAAGCTGCAAGCGCTGGATGCGGCGAGGCGCCTGGACGACCTCCGCGTTCCGCCGGGCAACCGCCTCGAAGCCCTGAAGGGCGATCGGACCGGCCGGCACAGCATCCGCATCAACGACCAATGGCGGATTTGCTTCGCGTGGCGCGACGGCGAGACCTGGGAGGTCGAGATCGTCGATTATCACTAAGGGTGAAACCATGACCATCAAGCGCGAAGACCTGGACGCAGGGCGCATCGACCTCAAGGACGTGGTGACGGGCAGGCGGATTCCACCGGTCCATCCCGGCGAAATCCTGCGCGAGGATTTTCTGCGACCGCTGGGCCTCAGCGTCTACGCTCTCGCCAACGCGATCAAGGTGCCGCGCTCGCGGGTCAACGACATCGTCCGCGGCCGGCGGGCGATCAGCGCCGACAGCGCGCTGCGGCTCGGCCGCTATTTCGGCACCAGCCCGGAGTTCTGGATCAACCTGCAGGCCCACTACGACCTGGCGGTCGTCAAGGAAACGTCGCGCCGCCGCATCGACAAGGAGGTTGCGCCGCGGGCGGCGTGAACGGGCCGGGAATATATCCAGTTGTCCTTAGAAATTGGCACGACCACTCGGTGCAAATATCACTATACTTAGTTACAAAACTTCAACGAGTGGTTGCTTGGGAAGCGATGACCGATTGGTTAGCGAAAATGGCGTTGGTCGCCGGTATATCTATGCTGGCGCATGCGGTCCCATTGCTCCTGATCAATCGGTTTGTAATTACAAATGATCGATGGTGGTTCGGTCGCTGGGTGCTGACGGTGCCGCTTGGTCAGACTCTGGTTTATCTGTTTATCGCGGGATTTATATGGCAACCGCCGATCATTGATTTGAAACTTAATTTACTGCTTGCGTTCTCCTGGATTTTTTTCGTCGCTCCGCCTTTTTTGTATTTTTCAGTGAAGGATTTTGTCGAGACGCTTGATACTCACGTTCCAACTTGGGACGACGGTATCGGCCTCATGGGAATACGGGGACATGCGCCGGTCATTTTCATTTTCCGGGAATATTTGTTGTTACTCTCACTCCTATTAGTCCGCTCTAAAACTGTTGCGGATGCTTTGCCAGCGGTTGCGGGTATCGAACCAAAGGGCACAATGGGCCCCTCTTATGCCGATGCGGATGACGGGCATTTGGAATTTCGACTGCCGGTGACGATACCGATGTCGAGACTTATGACCATCTATTTCGCCGTTTTTTCTGCACTTGGCGCATTGGGTTTTTTGTGGCTGTTCACATGGGCAGTAGACATAGGCGACGCGACGTATTTTCTTTGGCTGGGGTCGGCGATCCTTGCCGTCGTAACCTTCGCATTGGTGTTCAGTCAAAAGCTCAGGGTCGATCGAAACGGGATAACGATCCTGATATTCTCTCGCGGCCGCCTGATCCCCTGGGATGAAATTGAGGACTTTCAAGACGCAGCGGGACGGTTAAATATCCTTCTCCGCGATTCGCCACAATCGCGCCGAAGTTTGTGGCGCTCCAGAATCATTCACTTGTTTTTCAAACTCGAAGTCGATTTGAACGCACTTACCAAGTTCCTAAAGGCGGAATTGCGTAGGCGAAACGCATAAGAACCGCGACTTTTGT
>CAZHRJ010000231.1:0-2354 GCA_964534765.1 uncultured bacterium | reverse complement strand
TGGATGGTCTGTGCCGGCGATTGCCAGGGATGGCAATGATTCGCCGGCCTAGCCCATGGATGGTCTGTGCCGGCGATTGCCAGGGATGGCAATGATTCGCCGGCCTAGCCCATGGATGGTCTGTGCCGGCGATTGCCAGGGATGGCAATGATTCGCCGGCCTAGCCCCCCATCTTTTTGTTGACATCGCGTGGCCAGTGGGATAGCTTGGCGGGATAGGGTGCTTGCCGGGAAGAGGAAGAGGCTATGATTGACGACGTTCAGGATTTGGGATTTGTAAAGATTTCCGACGAAGTTGTCGCCACCGCCGCGGGCATCGCCGCCCTTCAGGTGGCCGGCGTTCACAAACTGGTCGGAACGATCCGGGAGGGCCTGGAGGAGCTTCTCGGTAAAAATCCAGCCACCCGCGGCGTATCAGTTCAAATGGGCGAGGATTTGGTCGATGTGACGTTGACCATCGAAGTGGACGACGAAGTGAGGATTCCGGATTTGGTCTGGAAGGTCAAGCAGAACGCGAGACGGAAAATCGAGCACATGACGGGGCTCCGGGTGAGGGAAGTGAATGTCAATGTCCGGAGCGTGGCAGTGCCGAAGAATATCGGGGAGAAACGTTGATGCGCTCCAAGTCCCATTCCACAGCCCTCGCACGGTCAGTCCCGCTCCTGCGCATGCTGGATGCTAATTTCAATCGCGCCCTCGAAGGATGCAGGGTCGTTGAAGACGCCCTGCGGCTGGGCCGAAGCCGCCGGCAACGCTCGGATTTCTCTCAGCTCAAATCCCTTCGCCATCGCATCTCCGCTCTCCGGACTCGGGTGGGGCTGCGCCGTCTCGCTGACGCGCGGGATGTGTTTGGCGATCCGGGCGCGTTCCGGCGGGACGGGCTGGAAGGATCCTACCGGTCGTATCACGCGATGCTCGCGGCAAATCTTCAGCGTCTGAAAGAATCGCTCCGCGTCATCGAGGAAGTCGGCCGGTCCATGACCAAGGGCAATCTTGCCGGGGATGCCAAACGGCTTCGATTCCAGGCCTACGCCCTCGAAGGCCTGATTTTGTCGGGGCGTCCCTGACGGTGTCCACGATGCTTCCCATCGATAAAATCATCGCCAATGTCGATAAACTTCCCGCCCTGCCGACTTCGGTGGGAAAAGTGATCGAAGTCGCGAACAATCTCAAGGCGTCGCCTCAGGATCTGTCCAATGTCATCAAAGTCGATCCCGTGCTGACGGCTAAAGTGCTCAAGCTGATTAATTCGGCCTATTTCAGTCTCCCGGACCAGGTCACCAATCTCAACCGCGCCATCATCCTCTTGGGCGTCAATACCATCAAAAACCTCGCCATCTCCACCGCGGTCATCGGTCAGTTTTCCAAAACCAAACACCGCCGATTCGACATGGACAAATACTGGAAACATTGTATGGCCGTAGCCGTGATGAGCAAAAAATTCGCCGAAAAATTGAAAGTTGACCGCCGCATGCTCGAGGAATATTTCATCGCGGGCCTCCTCCACGACATCGGCGAGATCGTCATCGTCGAGCTCTTCCCGGACAAGTTGGATCAGATCCTGGACAAGGTGGCTGCCGGAGGAACTTCGGAGGTCGCCGAGCGCGAAATTCTGGGAGCCACGCATTCGGAAATCGGAGCGGCGCTGGGGCGGCACTGGAAGATCAGCGAAAATCTCATTCTGGTGATCGAAGAACATCACGATCCCAGCATCGCCGGCGATGCCGCACAGATCGTGGCGGTCGTCTATGCGGCCAATATTTTCTGCAATCAAAACGGTTTCGGCATGCCCGGCGCCCACGTCGAGCCGCCGGCGCCGGAAATTATGGCCAAACTGGCCATCGATGAGGCGACGGTCCAGGAAGTGTTTTCTCATCTGGATGAGGAATTGAGCAAAGCTTCCGCATTTCTCAAGTCCGCCGGCGGCTGAGGCCGGATCGAATGAAAATCACATTCTGGGGCGTTCGCGGTTCCGTACCCGCTCCGGGTCCCAAAACCGTCCGATACGGCGGCAACACCACCTGTATCGAGCTTCGCACTGACGACAACAAACTGATCATCCTCGACGGCGGCACCGGCCTCCGGGTATTTGGCGATATGATTGTGGCCCGCAAGGAAAAATTGAACACGAACATCCTTCTATCTCACACTCACTGGGATCATATCTGCGGATTCCCGTTTTTTATCCCAGCCTATATCCCCGGCAATTCCATCACCTTTCAGGGACCGGTCCATTACGAGCAGAGCTTGAAGGACGTCATGGTGGGCCACACGCAGTACGCCTATTTCCCGGTACGGGTTGAGGACATGGCGGCGGAGATTCAATACAAGGATCTGAAGGAGGGTCCCTTTGAG
>CAZHRJ010000230.1:0-2396 GCA_964534765.1 uncultured bacterium | reverse complement strand
AAGATGCAGTGGTTCTTTAAGACCGGAAAGGGGGATTATGGACACGGCGATGTTTTCCTCGGCCTGTCGGTCCCGCAACAGAGAATGCTGGCGAAAACGTACCGCCGCTTGCCACTGTCCGCGGTCGCTCAGCTGTTACGCAGCCGCATCCATGAGCACCGTCTAACCGCGGTATTGATCCTCGGCCTTCAATTCTCCCAGTCCGATGATCGCCAGCGCCGCAAGATTGTCGATACGTATTTGCAGCACACGAAATATATCAACAACTGGGACATTGTCGACAGCTCGGCACCATATATCCTTGGACCGTGGCTGCAAGACAAACCACGAGACGCTTTATTTCGTCTGGCCAAGTCGAAAAATCTCTGGGAGCGCCGGATCGCCATCATCGCCACCCAAGCATTTATTCGCCGCGGCGATTTCCGCGACACGCTGCGTCTGGCAAAAGTCCTGTTACTCGATCCGCATGATCTCATCCACAAGGCGGTCGGCTGGATGCTGCGCGAAGTCGGAAACCGCGACCGCAAAATTGAAGAACGGTTCTTAGCCCGGCATGCCGCTACCATGCCGCGGACCATGCTCCGATACGCCATTGAAAAATTCCCGGCTCGACGTCGGCAGCAATTGATGAAGCAAGAAAAGGTTCGCTGATCACATGAATGTTTGTCGACGGATATGGAAAAGAGTAATGTAGAACCAATGAAGTACCTTTGGCGATCAATCGCCGGCGGCGTCGTCCTGTTCCTGTCCGTCAGTTTCGTTTTACCGCCCAGGCAGAGTCATTCCGCATCCGGTTGGAAGCAGGCGGCCGGCCCAACCGGCGGAGTAGTGAACCGGCTGGCGATGATCCACGGCCAGCTCTGGGCATCCATGTACTCCGGCGGAATTTACGAACTACGCGCAAACGGCTGGATGCAAATCGGCATTGACCGCGGTCTGCCGGAAAACCGTATTTACGATTTCGTTGCCCATCCGACCGACGGCCAAACGGTTTACGCCAGCCAAGCAATCGCTTGTGCCGCCAAAAGCAGTAACGCCGGGGTCAGCTGGTCCGGCCTGTGCCCAGCCATGCTGACCGCGGCCGACAGCCCGAATTTCAGTTCAAAAACAGTGGCTCTGGACCCAGATGATCCGCAGACCATTTACGTTCCCGGTAATGCCCATGATGGCACGCCGATGATGCTCGTTTCCATTGACGGCGGCATGACGTGGACCAAGCGCGGCACCCTCCCGACCAATTATAGCTTACCCTTCACCCCGCAGCACCTGCTGTTCTTCAATGGCCAGATGTATCTATCAACCGAGCTGACCGGCGTTTTCGTGTCAACGGACAAGGGTCAGACCTGGACAGCCTTGGGCTCCGGATTGCAGTACACGCCGAATGGCCGTTTATTCATTTTCCGCGATCGGTTGTACCTTCAGCACGGCACGGTCATGAAATTCAACGTTCGGCAGGTCGGATTTCTTTTCCGCCTGAATGGCGCGGGTACAGCCTGGGAAACGGTGGCGGACAACATTGAGGTCAACGGTCTCGGCTCCGACGGGACGACGATGTGGATCAGCGGCCAGCGCGGCGAGCTGCGGAAAACGACCGACGGCACAGCATTTACAAAACTTCGGGCCAAAAGCTTACCGCGCACCGAGTTAAGCGACATTGTCAGCAACGGCGGAACACTGTACGTCGGCACGATGGGCTACGGTGTATACAAGTCGACAGATGGCGGTCAAACCTTCCGGCCGGAGAATCGAAATCTGCGGGCCATTGCCACCCGCGAAGTCCATATCAATCCCAAAAAGCCCGACCAACTCTATGTGACGACCTGGGACCGGCCGGGAATGTATGTCTCCAGAAATGGCGGCCAATCGTTCAGCCTGGTCGGTGAAGACTATCCGATCCTGACCCTGGCGGTTGATCCGAAATCCTTTGCCCATCTGTACGCCGGCGGACTCGGGCCCAATGTGTACGAGGGACTCTTCAACGGGCGACAAGTTCAATGGACGTTGCGCCGGAAACCCGGCCCGTTGTCAGCGGCCGTTAAAGCCTTGGCGGTTCATCCCCAGAAATCAAATCTCGTCCTGGCCGGATTATCTACCGAAACGAAAGAAGGACCAAATGGGTACGGTCTGTGGTACTCAGCGAATCATGGCCGGAACTGGAAACAGTCCAAAGGAATACCTAATCTGGCTGTCCATTCTATTCTCTTTCATCCGCAGAAACCAAAAATTGTTTATGCCGCGGCCCTGTCCGGAGGGGTCTATAAAAGCACCAATGAAGGCCGTAACTTTCGCCCGGTAGGCGACCAGTCGCTGAAATATACCTACCGTTTAACCGTGGATCCGCGCCGCCCTGATCACCTCCTGGCTGGATCAAACCTGTTCTTCGCCGGTTTATCCAC
>CAZHRJ010000229.1:0-2427 GCA_964534765.1 uncultured bacterium | reverse complement strand
GGAATTTCCAAGCGGATGGTGATCTATTACGAGAGCCAGGGCGGACAACCGCCGATCCATCTGTTGCCGAAATTTGCGAAGGCGCTGGGCGTGACGGCGGACGAATTGTTGGGGACAAAGCCGGCGCGGAAGATCCGGGCGAGACCTCAGCGGGACCGGCTCTGGCAGAGGTTCAAGCAAGTGGAGCGGCTGTCGCCGGAGGACCGGCGGCAGATTGTTCAGGTGGTCGACGCGCTGCTCGACCGGGCGAGGCTCAAGGAGAAGGTTGGTGCGTGATTTGAACCGGTCACAATTTGTGACTGGAGCAGAGAATTGAGGTGGTCACAAATTGTGACCACCTCCAAACCGTGATAGGGTCCGTGACGATATGAGCAATCTCATTCCGGCCGGAATGATCGAGAAATGTATTTTTTTCATTCGTGGCGAAAAGGTCATGATCGACCACGACCTCGCAGAACTCTATCAAGTACCCACCAAAGCGCTGAATCGCGCTGTTCGACGCAATATTGAACGCTTTCCGGAAAGGTATATGTTCCAATTGACGAAAGAGGAGCGGGATGAACTGGTGACAAATTGGCACCGGTTCGAAACGCTCAAACATTCGACGAGCTATCCGATGGCATTCACCGAGCACGGAGTTTCCATGCTGGCCAGCGTTCTCAAGAGCAAGCGGGCGGTTCAGGTGAGCATCCAAATCATCGACACGTTTGTCGCGTTAAGAAAAATGTTCTCGGAGAATAAGGAACTGGCGCGCAAGCTGGCCGTGCTGGAGAAAAAATACGATTCACAATTCAAGATCGTCTTCGACGCGATCCGGGAATTGATGCAAAGGACGATGCCCCGTCAGACGCGGGTGATCGGGTTTCTCGCCAGGGGTTCGGAGAGATCGACGCCCAAGTCGCACCGAAAATAAAACAAGGAGAAAAGCGCATTGAAGCGGAGAATTTTTTCGAGTGCGGGGAAATATGGGAGGGAGCGCGAGGGAGGGTCCCTCGCTCCATCGCGAGGACAGGGAAGTCCGAGCGCCAGCCGCTCACGGATGGCCCTGTTTTGTCGCGGGTGAGCGCGGCCCGGACTAGGACTCCGACTCCTTGCCGCGCGCCGGGAGCGCGAGCGCTCCCGCGCCCGCGACCCATCCCACGCGCGTCGAGAGGCACAGACGGAGTGCGCCTATGACGGTCATAGGCGCACGGGTTCAATCACGTTCACGCACGGCGGCTCGACGACTTCGTTGATGTTTCAGATTTTATTTGATGCTACTCTGTAGCCTCAAGATAACGGCAAGGAGGGAATCCCGATGAAGATGCGGAAAATCATCGTGAGCACACTGGTGTTATTCGCGTTTGCAGCATGCAAGAAAGAGGCCCCGCCGGAAACGCCCAATCCCGGAGAAAAACTGATCTGGAGCACGGAAAAACAACGTCCGCAGTGGACGTACACCGAAGTTGAGACGAAAGGCGACCGTGTAGCGTTCATGGCGATGTCGGACAAATATTCGACGGAAAAATACGCGCGGGACGACGCAGAGCAGGCCGCCCGAAAGAAGGCCGTGCAGTATTCAAGCACCAAGGTCAAGTCTATGGTCAAAAACGTGATCGATCAGGTGGGTAAGGGTTCGCAGATCATCGACCCGGATCGGGTTCAACGCGAATATGAAAAACAAATTTCAGAGGGCGGAATTTCTCAACTCAAGCCCACGTCCTGGTATTTGGAGAAGTGGCAGGACGCCCAGAGCGCGGTTTATTGGAAAGCCTTTGTCCTCGCCGAAATTCCAAAAAGCGTTTTGGACGAATCTCTGGCCGAAGTCATGCGCGCGCAAAGGGCGAAACTGCAGGAACAGAAGTCGGCGGCGAGAGACATCAATTCCAAAGAGGTGGCCGATGCGATGATGAAAGCGTTTGAGGAGATAGAGAGAAACGGATTTTCACTGGATTAGGCGGTGACAAACCCTATCCCATGAGAAACTCTTACAGGATCGCGGCTGCATGGTTGCTTCTGGTGGCCGCATCTGGCTGCAAGTCGACGGAGGAGACCTACTATCGAGGAGGTGATGAAGTCCAGCTGATCGAGGCTATCCCTCCGTCGCGGCCGGATTGGCTCAATGTCCCGCCCACCGCGGACGCGCGTTTTTACTATTTTGTCGGAACGTCGGAAAATGCAAGCGCCGAGGTCGACGCCAAAGACATGGCGGTCGCCGCCGCGCTCAAAAAAGCCGCGGCCTACGCCGGTGTGAGCATCAGAGACAAATCGGAAAGGCTCACGGAATCGCGCTTCAAAGCGTCGGAGACGGCGGACCCGATGATCTCCGAAACGCAGAAGACATTGCAGACCGCCCGCGCCTATTTCGGCCAGGCCCGGCCGGAGCAGTGGTATATTGAACCTGAAAAAACGGCGAACCGGTGTATTTTTGGGCAGTTTCCGAGGGGA
>CAZHRJ010000228.1:0-2433 GCA_964534765.1 uncultured bacterium | reverse complement strand
CTGATCCAGGATCACCTCCACGGAATCCTCGTCCGCGTAGGCGGACGCGCTGACCTCGGCGCAGGATTCAATCAGCCTCCGGAGAAGAAATTTGTCCCGAACAATGCGCGCATAATCAACCGCGGCGGCCGGAGTGGTCACCGATGCGCTGAGGCCATGGAGATAGGACACCCCGCCGATCCGGTCCAGCTCATTTCGGCGCTCCAATTCCTCCGCCAGTGTCACAACATCAACGGTCTGGCTTCTCTGAAACAAATCTTTGACGGCACTGAAAATCAGATTGTGGGATTCCTTGTAAAATACCGGCTCGTCTGAAAAAACTTCTATAACGTCCGCCACGGCCTCCTTGGAAACAAAAACGGCTCCGAGCAGGGCCTCTTCGGCGTCAAGATTATGAGGCGCTATCCGGCCACGAAGCTGGTCGACCTGTTGCCGCACGGCCATCAGCCCCACCCCCCTCTAAATAAATTGCTACACGGAAGCCTGAACGGCCACCTTCAGTTGCGCGCGAATTCCCTTCGCCAGGACCACTTCGACACTGTGATCTCCAATGCGCTTGATCGGGGCGGGAATGCGAATGGAATCCGGGTTGAGTTTTGGGAAACCCAGCCCCACCAGACCTTGAGCGATCTCGGCTGTGCTTACAGCGCCATACAGCGTGCCGTCCTCGTCCGCGCGTTTCGACAGAGACACCTGCACGCCTGACAATCGTTCAGACAATTGCCGCGCGTCTGAATGCTCCTTCTCAATCCGCGTCTCCCGGCTGCGGCGCTCCTGCTCCAATACTTTCATCGCGCCGCCCCTGGCCGGGACGGCCAGCTTCCTCGGTAGGAGATAATTCCGGGCATACCCGGCCTTGACGTCCACGACGTCGCCCTCCTGGCCCAGATTCGGAACGTATTTTTTTAGAATGAGTTTCGGCATGCCGGGCTCGCTCCTGACTAAACCCCCGGCACGTACGGCATGAATCCCAGAAACCGCGCTCGCCGGATCGCTTTCGTCACACGACGCTGATGCCGCGCGCACGCGCCCGTCACCCGACGCGGCAGGATCCGCTTCGTGTCGCTCATGAATCCCTCCAGCGTCTCCAGATCCAGATAGTACGGCTCCCGACGGGTCTTGCAGAACACACACTGCCTCTTCTTCCCCTTGCGAAAAAAACCGCGGCGGCGCTCTTCCCTCATTTATGCCAATCCCATCTCAAAATGGGACGTCGTCATCAGGCGGTAAATCCGAGTCCCCTGATGTTCCACCGCCCGCCGGCGATGCGGCGCCCGCGGGCTCCGCTGATTCCGTTTCGGCCGCCCGGGATGCACCGTCCGACCGCTTGCCCAGAAACTGCACCCGCTCCGCCGTCACGTCCAGTTTCGTCCGCGTCTGTCCCTCCGGCGTCTCCCATTTGCGAAGATGCAGCCGGCCCTCCACAAACACTGGACTGCCCTTCTGTAAGTATTGCGCGCACGCCTCCGCCTGCTTCGAAAATACGCTCACATCCACAAACGTCACTTCCTCTTTCAGCGCGCCGCTTGAGTCCTTGAACCGGCGATTCACCGCCACTCCCAGCGTCGTCACGGCCGAACCGCCCGGCGTGTACCGGAGCTCCGGCTGGCGCGTGATATTACCGATCAGAAACACTTTGTTCAAATTGGCCATGTTCTGTCACCCCTTCCGGCTGTGCCGCCTCTTCTACTTTCGGCTTCTGCCTGTCTTTCCGCTTCGAATCTTCCGCCGCCTTGGGCGGGTAATACCTCGATACCATGTACCGGATGACATCCTCTTTCAATCGCAGGAACCGGTCAAGTCTCTGCAGAGTCTGGCCGCTGGTGGTGAATCGGATGATCCGGTAATCCCCACGCGTCCGGCCTTTGACTTCGAATGCGATCTTTCGCACACCGAACGGCACCGCCTCAACAAGACTGCCTCCGCTGTCCGTGATGATCGCTGTCACTTCCTGGATCAACCCGTCTCTGGCCCCGTCCGTCATCTGGACGTCAAAAATCAGTACACACTCGTACAACCGCATACTCTCCACTGCCTCCCTATGAATTTGCTCTTAAGATCTGGCTTAAGAACAGGGAGCGACGCCCGAAGACGCCAACAAGTCACGTACCATAGCACGGGTGGAGCGATTTGTAAAATAAAAAATGAAGGTTCATCACCCTTTTTGTGGACCTGGAAAGCCTCATATCAACCCTCCGGCAAGAGAAGTATCTTCCCGAAATTCCGTCGGTCCTCCATCCACTGCTGGGCCGTCCGGGCCTCGGACAACGGGAACGTCCGGTCGATTACCGGCCGGATCTTGCGCTGGGCCACCAGCGGAAGAATCTGCTCAAGCTCCCGGCGGGTACCCACGTAACTGCCCATCAACGAATGCTCACGCATGTATAAAAATCGGATGTCCACAGTCGCCGTTCCTCCGGCCGTCGCGCCGCA
>CAZHRJ010000227.1:0-2469 GCA_964534765.1 uncultured bacterium | reverse complement strand
CTATTGACTACAGTGTTATTAATGATAGGCTGGGTGACAGTAGGGGGTGGGGATAGGGGAAATGAGGAGATGAGACCACCGGGGACAACCGATGAGTTGGAACGGCGGCGGAGGCGCGCCGTCGCCCTTCTGAAAGAAGGACATAAACCCAGTGAAGTAGCGAAGTGGATAGGATGCGGCGTAATGTCTGTGTATCGCTGGCAAGAAATGGCTGAAGAAGGGCCTGATGGATTGGCCGCCAAGCCCCATCTGGGCCGGCCACGTCTGATGACCCCCGCCCAAGACAAGAGATTGGTCAAATTACTTTTGAAAGGCCCTGTAGCCCATGGATGGTCCAACGAATTGTGGACGGCCAAGCGTGCGGCGGTTCTGATCCGGCGGGAATTTAGGATCCAGTACCATCCGGAACATGTCCGGCATATCCTGAAAGACCGCTTGGGATGGAGCAGCCAGAAACCGGAAAAGCGTGCCCGAGAGCGAAATGAACCGGAGATTGAGCGGTGGAAACGGGATGAGTTTCCGAGGATAAAAAAAACAACGAAGAGAGGGGCGGCACCCTTGTTTTCCAAGACGAATCGGGATTCATGCTGACTCCGACCGTTCGTCGGACGCTGGCCCCCAGGGGTCAAACCCCCATTTTGCCGTGCTGGGACAGACGGGATCGAATCTCCGCTGTCAGCGCCATCACGGTCAGCCCGAAGCGCAAGCGTCTGGGGCTTTGTTTTCAACTGCTTCCGGACAACGAAAATGTTGACGGAGAGGACACCGTGTCCTTTCTGAAGTTGCTCAAACGCCATCACCCCGGACCTCTGACCATCATCTGGGACCGAGGTAACATTCATGATCGAGCCAAGGTCGTTCAGAAATATCTCGCCAAGCATCCTGAGATTGTCACTGAGAAGTTCCCGGCCTATGCGCCGGAACTCGACCCCGACGAATATGTCTGGACGGGCACGAAGTACAACCGACTGGCCAATTTCGTACCTGCCGATATACACGCCCTTCGCCGGCGGCTTACCTCCGAACTGAACCGTCTTCGGAAACAACCGGATCGGTTGCGGTCGTGTATCAAACACAGCAAACTTCCATTGCTGACGGAGGCTGACTATCATTAATTATACTGCTGTCAATAAGCTGCGTGGCGGTCGTGATGAAGACGCGCGTGGCGGGGTTATTGGATGTCAGCGTCCAGGCCGTCTCGCCTAAAAACGCCGGCCGCCACCACTCGGCGCGCGCCGGAGATGCGGCATATCCAATGAACCCGCCTGACAATACCACGCACGCCGCTTTGATAAGGCTCCGCGCGTTGCCGCAAATGCGCCTTGACTTCACGCGCAGAGTGTATTAGTCTCACTAATACAATGTCAAGAGCGCAATTCAGGATTGAGCCGGCTTCGGCGACGCCAATATTCCAGCAAATCGTTGAGCAGGTGAAATTGAAGATCGCCACGGGAGAACTGAAAGTGGGCGACTCGCTGATGACGGTGCGGGAAGTGGCGGAATCGTGTTCGGTGAACCCGAATACGGTGGCCCGCGCGTACCGGGAACTCGAAAAAGACGGCATGCTGACGCTGATTCAAGGATCGGGAAGTTTCATTTCATACAGTTTGAAACCTTCATCCAAGTCCATCCGGCAGGTCGAGCGGATGCTGATGTCGCCCGCGGTCGAGGCGCGGGTGACGGGCATGGACGGTCGGCAGTTCGCCGGATTGGCCAAACACGCATTCAACCAGATTCAAAGCGCGGAGAAACGGAAACTTGCCGGATAGCGGCGCGGCGGGAAAGGCGGCAGAAGAGGCGGGCACCCGCCCGCCAGACGGCGTAGCGGGGTTTGAGCGCGTCACGGTCAGCGTCCTGAAGAAGGGTCAACCGAAAGATATCATCAGAGATATAACCTTTTCCATAACGCCAGGTACGATCTATGCCCTGCTCGGTCGCAACGGCGCCGGCAAATCCACGGCGCTTCAGGCCCTGCTCGGATTGCTTGAACCGACCGTCGGCCAAGCTCACATCTTCGGTTGTGCCTCGGGAAAACTCGGGCCGCGCGAGTTCGGGAGAATCGGGTATCTGCCCGAAGGCCACCCGCTGTATCCGCACGTTTCGGTCAGGCAGACGGCGAAGCTGTATCAGTCGATGTATCCGTCATGGGATGACGATTTTTTTAATGAGTGTCTGCGCTCGTTCCCCGTCCGCGCGGACGCGCCGCCGTCACAGATGTCGAAAGGAGAGCGGGCGCTGGCCGCATTGTCGCTCTGTCTTGCTTCGCGTCCGGAATTTCTGATTCTGGACGACCCGACACTGGGGCTCGACACCATCGCGCGTAACAACCTCTTCACCGCCGTGCTCCGGGAACTCTCTGACCGCGGCTGTACGATCCTGCTCACAACGCATGAACTGTTCAGCGTCGCGCGGCTGGCGGACCGCATCGGGATCCTGTCGCAGGGGCGGATGGTCGCGGAAGGGTCGCTG
>CAZHRJ010000226.1:0-2525 GCA_964534765.1 uncultured bacterium | reverse complement strand
GACCTATGACCGGCGCGACAGCGTGGTTCTGCCGACCAAAGGGTATGTGTTTCGGATAAACAATGATCTGGCGGGGCTCGGCGGCAGCATTCGACACCTTCGGAACAAGGTCAGCGGCGTCAAATACTTTCCGATCGCCGATGAATGGGTGTTTTCGGTGACCGGCAGCGGAGGTTATATTATCGGCCTCGGCAAAAACGTCGATCTACTGGAACGATTTTATCTGGGCGGCGACGACCTGAGAGGATTTTCGACCCGCGGAGTCGGGCCACAGGACATCATCACGAGGGATTCGTTGGGCGGGGAATGGATGTACTCCGGCTCGCTGCAAATGCGATTTCCGATCGGATTGCCTCCTGAGCTGGGGATCAATGGTCGGGCGTTCACGGATTTCGGCAGCATCGGTCAACTCGAACCCTCGGCATCGTTCGTGAGGGATACCGGCAGCATTCGCGTCGCCGTCGGCACCGGAATTACTTGGCAGTCGCCGTTCGGGCCCCTTGGGATCGACGCCGCCATACCGATCATCAAGGAGGACTTCGACATCACGGAGAATTTTAGAATTAATTTCGGCACTCGGTTTTAGGAGACAAAGTTGAGCCAATTCCGCACGTTACCACTCACCGTACTGCTGGGGCTTTTCCTTTTGGTTTCACAGTCGCACGCGCAACAGGCGCAGCCGCCGAAGACGGAACCGGCCAAAACGGAAAAACCGGCAATCAGGGAAAAGGTGGTCGAGTTCGACATACCGTTTCCCCTTGCCGTTCTTGACGTCGGGGTGATCCTCCGCGATGCCTCGGCGGTGAAGGACATCCAGGAACAGATCAACAAGTACGGGATGAAGTTTGAGGCAGAGATAGAAAAGCAACGCGAGGAGATCCGAAACGCCAATCAGGAGTTGGCGCGGCAACGTACGATCCTCTCTCCCGACGCGTTCGCCGAAAAAAGGCGGCAATTCGAGCAGCGTGTCGTCGAGGTCCAACAGTTGGTCCAACAGCGGCAGCGGGAGCTCGACACGTCGCGTAACGACGCGATGGCGAAGGTCAACGACGTCTACGCAAAGATCGTTTCGCAGATGGCTGTGGATAGAAAACTGGCGATGATTCTGCGCAAGGACCAGACGGCATTTACTTCCAAGGCCTTGGACCTGACTGAGGACATATTGTCATTACTGAACAAGCAGCTTCCCAAGGTGGCCGTCGCCGAGCCGGGAAAGAAGGTCGCGAAACCTGGAAAATAGGCCATGGCCGATTCGCGTTTTTATACCGCTGCCGGACCATTTAGCTTAAAGGATCTGGCGGAGGTTTCGGGGGCGCGGATCGGCGAAGGCGCCGATCCGTCGGCAAAGTTTGTCGATGTGCGCCCGCTTTCGGATGCCGGCGCCGATCACGTCAGTTTCCTGGACAACAGGCGCTATGTGGAGAGCTTTACCAAAAGCCGCGCCGGCGCGTGCCTGGTGAGTTCCGACCTGGCCGGCAAGGCGCCGAGGAGGATGGCGCTGCTGTTGACCGATGAGCCTTATCGTGCGTTCGCCCGGGTAGCCTGGACGTTCTATCCAGAGGCGCCGGTGAAGAAGGCCGTGGCGAAAACCGCCGCAATCGACGGTACCGCGAAACTCGGGAAGGGATGTCGGGTAGAACCCGGCGCGATTGTCGAGGCCGGCGCGGAAATAGGGTCCAACTGTCAAATCGGTGCCAATGCGGTAATTGGCCGCGGGGTCGTCGTCGGCGAGAGGTGCGTCATCGGCCCCTGTGCAAGCCTGGCCTATTGCATCGTCGGCGATCGGGTCATCGTCCACGCCGGCGTTCGCATTGGCCAGGATGGATTTGGTTTCGCGCCCGGCGCAACAGGTCACCTGAAGGTTCCGCAGCTCGGACGCGTGATCGTCGAAAATGATGTCGAGATTGGGGCCAACACGACCATTGACCGGGGCAGCGGCCCGGACACGGTCATCGGGGCGGGGACCAAGATCGATAACTTGGTGCAGATCGCGCACAATGTGAAAATCGGCAGGAACTGCATCATCGTCAGTCAGGTCGGCATATCCGGGAGTACGCAAATCGGCGATTTCGTCATGATGGGAGGCCAAGCAGGGCTCACCGGGCATTTGCAGATCGGCAACGGCGCCCGCATTGCAGCGCAAAGCGGTGTGATGCGAGATATTGAGCCGGGCACGGAGGTCGGCGGCTCTCCGGCGCGGCCGATGCGGGAATGGTTGCGTGAGCAGGCCATGCTTCAGCGCATGACCAGGAAGAAAGGCGAGTAAGGCATGGACGACAAACCCGCGGCCGGTGGTTTGACGCTCGACGTCAATCAAATCATGGATATGATTCCCCATCGCTATCCGTTCCTGATGATCGACAAGGTCATCGACGTGGTCCGCGGCGTCAGCGCGGTCGGTATCAAGAACGTCAGCATCAACGAGCATTATTTCGAAGGGCACTTTCCGGGCCATCCAATCATGCCCGGCGTGTTGATCATCGAGGCCATGGCCCAAACCGCTGCAGTGCTGGTTATCGACGCCG
>CAZHRJ010000225.1:0-2544 GCA_964534765.1 uncultured bacterium | reverse complement strand
AGATATCGTTCGAGTCGAGACTGGCTTTCATCAACTCCGAGAATTTCCGCAAAACTTCGTCTCCCGCCAGATGCCCGTGCGAGTCGTTGATTTGCTTGAAATTGTTGAGATCCAAGAGCGCGCATGTCAGCACTCCATCGCCCGATTTGAGCTTCTCGATTCGCTCGTTCAACGCGCGGGTCATGAACCGCCGGTTGAAGAGGCCGGTCAGATCGTCGGTGTTGCTCAGTTCCGTCAGCAGAATATTCTGGCGGGAAATCAGTTCATAGAGATCCTTGACGCGCAACGCCGCATGGATCCGGGCCACCAGTTCCGGGTTCTTGAATGGCTTCACCACGTAGTCGTCCGCCCCCGCCTGGCCCAGCCCGCTGACAAGACTTTCGATGTCGCCCCGGGCGGTCAAGAGAATCACGGGCAGGTATCGATCCCGGTTGGATTTAATCTGCTTGCAAACCTCAAATCCCGACAGGTCCGGCATCATGACGTCCAGGACAACCAGGTCGACGACATTCCGCTCCATTTGCCTGAGCGCCTCCCGCCCGCCGCGGGCGCCGATGATCTGAAATCCGGCGGTGATCAGAAAGTCGGTCAGGACCTCGAGAAGATCTTCCTCGTCATCGACCAACAAAATGGTTCGCCGCCGCGCCGGCTCGCTCACTGCCGCTCCTTTCGCCATCCGACCCGCTACAGGGACTGAAGCGCCTCGGTGGGCGCCGGCTTTTTGGGTTTGAGCACGTCCGGGAGGGGAGACTTATGGAGAGTGACAACAAATCGGGACCCACCCCCGGCACGGCCCTCGACATCGATTCCTCCTCCGTGGGCCTCGACGATTCCCTTGACGATCGCCAGCCCAAGCCCCGTCCCACGCCCGGCCTGGGAGGGGCGCTGACCGCGATAAAATTTTGTGAAGAGCTTCGCCCGGTCTCCCTCCTCAATCCCCGGCCCGTCATCCTCGACCACGATGCACACGTCGTCCCTGCGCTTGTCCGGGCCGTCCACCAGTTGAACATGGACCATGCTTGCGGCGTATCGAAGGGCGTTGTTCACAAGATTCATGACGACCTGTTCGATCCGGTCCGAATCCGCGTAAGCCTTGACGACGCTCGCATCGGCCCCCGGATAGACCAGCTGGATGCTTCGTTCCTGGGCGAACGTGTAGAGCGCCTGGCAGGCGGACATGACGGGGCTACGAAGATCGATGATGGAACACTGAAGCGAGAGACGTTTGGAGTCGATGCGTGAGACGTCCAGAAGGTCCCGGACCAGTCGCTGCAGCCTCCCGACGTTTCGTTCGGCGATGGACAGATGCTTCATCTGCTGATCGTTCATGCTCCCGAACGCCTTTTCCGTGAGCAGGGAAAGCGATCCGGCGATGACGGCCAGTGGGGTGTTGAGTTCGTGGGAGGTCATGGAAATGAAATCGTTCTGCATCGCGATCAACTCCTCAAGCCGCCGCTCGCGCTCCTTTTGTTCCCGGATATCCGTCAGGATCACAAACGACGCCTCGTATTCCCCCTCTGATCCATGAAGCGTGGTTCCGCGGACCAGTACCGGCAGCGATCCGCCGTCAGACGATTTCAGCTCGACCTCGAGGCCGTACGTTCTCGGGGATTTTTCATCGCGGAGGCCCTGGAAAATTTTCTGAAGGCGTTTTTGGGATTCATCCGAGAAGAAGTCGTGCCCCCGCCAGCCCAGAATACGGTCCTTGTCGAGGCCGCAGAGCTTTTCCAATGCCTCGTTGGAGAAGGTGATCGTGCCATTTTTGTCGACGACATAGCAGGCCTCAGCCATCGAATTGATCAGCAGCCGGTAAAAACTCTCCCCGCTCGACATGAATCGCAACGCGCCGCTCGGTCCCATCAGCGCGTCGACTTCCTCCGCCCGAATGCTCGGCAGAAGCGCGCGGTTCGGATCGAGGACGTCGACCACAACCTGTCCGAGATCGGTTTTGATGGCGTCTTTTCGGACAAAATTCTCCGCGCCCATTTCGATCACCCGGGCCGCCATCTCGTCGTCTCCGGCGGCGGTCAACGCGATCAGCGGGGTGGCCGAAAACCGGTCCAGAATTTCCTGGAGAGTATCGACGGCGGAAGCGTCGCTCCGGTCGAGATTGAGGACGATCAGATGAAAGATCCGGCTGGATAAAAATCGGATGCCTTCCTCGCCGTTTTCCACGACCACAACACCGTGCGGCTTCAGCGCGTTCACCACAGCCGGCACGTCGCCAGGGTCGCTGGACACCAGAAGAATGTCCCACGGCCCGGTCTTGGCGCGCCTCCGCTGCGCTGCGCGCTCAACGGTCGCCACTACCTGCTCGCTGTCCGTGAACGGCTTCTCGATATAGTCCGTCGCGCCCGCCCGGAGCGCCTCAATGGCCGATTCAACCGTGGCGTGTCCGCTGACCAGGATGATTTCCGCGAACGGATCCCGCTTTTTGATGCGCTTAAGAAGCGACACACCGGACTCACCCGGCATGAGAATGTCAAGAACAATGCCGTCAAAATTCTCCTTTTCCAGGATCCGGTCCGCCTCTTCGGGATTCGA
>CAZHRJ010000224.1:0-2546 GCA_964534765.1 uncultured bacterium | reverse complement strand
GACGGGAGTTTTACCTTGTCCTATTCGTCCAATAAGACAGAGGAAGAGGTCACAACCCAGAACTACCGCGAGGCGGTCTGGCGCGCGGACGCGGCGCTGAAATGGGGCGGCCCGGCGCCGGAAGTGGTGGCGGCGAGAGACGAGGCGGAAGGCGCGGTGAAAGAGATCCTGAACGCCTACGCGGAAGAAGACATTCTGTCATTCATGAAACGGGTCAGCCTGAACTTCAAGACCGACCGCATCGCCTTCGAGAACCAAATCCGCGCGCTCTACGACAGAGTGGACGCGATCAAATACGAGGGCGTCTGGGCCTCGACCGTTGTCCCGGGCGACAACGTCCTCGAAATCACCTTCCGCTGGCAGCGCCGCTGGCGCGTGTATGCGACCGGCGCGGAGGAAACCGCCACCGGCATTGCCCTCTTCCGCCTCGAAAAATCCGCCGACAAGTGGCTCCTGCAGGAGATCCGCGAAACCAATCCCCTCTTCTGACGCGAACACTACAGCGGGTGGAGGTCTTTCAGAATCCTTTCGAAAGCGACCGCGCGGATTTTCCGGGACAATGGAAACGTCCGGTCGCCGGCGTGAATCACGGTGAGTTCGTCCAGGCGCAGGTCGGCGGCGGCGTGACGCATGGACGGTGTGACGGAGGGAGAACCGGTCCGCTTGATCTCAAACCCCAGCCGCCGTCTGCCCCGGACGATCAGAAGATCCAGTTCGGCGCCGGCGTGGGTTGCCCAGAAGTGGCATTCATCGTGCTTCGCGCCCAGCCTGCTCACTACCTGTTCGATCACAAATCCCTCCCAGGACGCCCCGCACTTGGGATGCGCGTCGAGATCCGCCTGTTCCGGGAGATTCAAGAGGGCATGGAGGATGCCGCAATCGGCGAGATAGACTTTGGGTGATTTGACCTGCCGTTTCGAGATACTTTCATGCCACGGCCTGAGTTGCCGGACGACCAGCGCCGATGTCAACAGATCAAGATAATACCGAACGGTGGTATCGGCCACGCCGAATGATTGGGCAAACGCCGACGAGTTCCAAATCTGACCGTGATAGTGCGCGAGCATCATCCAGAACCGCCGGAGCGTCGCGGATGAGACGGTGATGCCCAACTGCGGCAGATCTCTCTCGATAAATGTCTGGACAAATCCGCGCCGCCAATCCATGCTTTGACCATGGGTTCTCGCCAGAAATGATCTTGGAAAACAGCCGCGCAACCAGAGTTTCGCGTGGTTTCGGACGCCGACTTCCTTGATGGAAAATCCTTTCAGTTCGTGATAGACGACCCGGCCGGCGAGAGTTTCGGATCCCTGGCGCAGAACCTCGGGGGAGGCGCTGCCCAGCACGAGAAATCGAGCCGGCAGGGGTCGCCGGTCGGCCAGCACGCGCAGAATCTGGAAGAGGCCCGGCAGGCGCTGGATCTCATCGATGACGACCAGACCCCGGGCGGGTTTCAGGGCCAGCATCGGATCGGCCAGCCGCGCCATGTCGTCAGGATTTTCCAGATCGTAGTAGGCCGCCGCAGGCAGACTCCGGGCAAGCGTCGTCTTGCCCACCTGCCGGGCGCCGACAATCCCAACCACCGGGTGGGTCTTCAAGAGCCGTTCCAGGATGTCCCTGTCGATCCGCCGGATCATGATTATTTATACCTTGAAATCTCGGTTATTGCCACAGAAATTTCAATATAAATAGGTAATCGGACGGCATACCGAATACTTAGTGCCAGCCCCTAAGTTATTGAAGTTATTTCCGGCTGTGGATTCGGGGTTCATGCAACACAGCCTTCAGAAATCTTGTCACCCGAACCGGGATACGCCAACGCGCCGCCAGAAGGCACGGCGAACGGGGCGGCGGCTTGGGCAGTGAAAAGTGGAAAGCAGAAAAGGGGACGGAGGTTTGCATATTTACAAACGCGATTCAGCATCGTCGCGAAGAGACGGCGAGGCGCAGGTGGCTTGACGGGCGCGGCGGAGTTTAGGATACTTCCGGCATGGGACGAGTTTATGCGGATATCCGGGAAGATGGTCGGGGGATGTGGACGTTGTTTGACACGGGGTCGAAGAACACTTACATTGTTCGATCCACCCTCGGAAAACTTCCGACCCAACCGATGTCGGTTCCCTTTCAAGTCGGTCTTGGAGGGAAGACCCGAACGGCCGAGTTCATGTGCAATATCGAAGGGTTCATCGAGGGTAAGCGTGTTGCGGTGCAGGCGTTTGTCATCGACGATCTCGGCCGCGACGAAGAAGGCCGGGCGATCGAACTCTTGTTCGGCGCCCTGGCCATGCAACAGTGGGGCATCCGCCCGATCCCCGACGAAGAAAGACTTGACCTGACCCACTACTCCGAAGAATTTATCGAATACTGACCGCTCTCCCGCCCAAAAGCCCAAGCCCAGACCGTAAGTTGTCAAGTTGTTTTGCAACTTGGGAACGATGAGCGAGTTCTGTTTCATCTCCGGCGGCCGGTTGTGAGACATACGCTCATCTACGGGTAGAGTCGAGGTGAGGCGCGGTGACGGCGAATAGGCCGTTCCGTTTCCTCAC
>CAZHRJ010000223.1:0-2624 GCA_964534765.1 uncultured bacterium | reverse complement strand
CAGCCAACACCGCCAAAGATCGCATGCGCGGGGCGTCCATCAGATCGTCAGGAGGTGAATATCGGGAACCCCTTTTTCAGTCCGCCCAGAGGTCGATGTGTTTGAATGTTTTGACGTCGACCAGGCCGCGGTCGGTAATTTTCAATTCGGGGATCACCGGCAGGGCCAAAAAGGAGAGAGTCATAAAGGGATCACCGATGGGAGACCCCAGGTTGTCCCGCAAGACATGAAACAACCGGTCCATCGATTCCGTCACTTCCGAAAAGGAGCGGTCACTCATCAACCCCGCGATGGGCAGAGGGAGCTGTTCGAGGATTTGTTCATTCTGAGCCACGGCGATGCCGCCGCCGATTTTTCGGATGCGGATAATGGCCTTCATGAGATCCGCATCGTTCATTCCGACGGCGATAATGTTGTGAGAGTCATGCGCGATGGTCTGCGCCCATGCGCCGAATTTCAACCCGAACCCGCGCACGAATCCGACCCCCACGTGTCTGGCCTGGTGGCGGTCAACGACGACGATTTTGGCGATGTCCTGGCCCGAGTCGGGCAAAACCTCATGGCCTCGAACCGTGGGCTTGACGCGCGCCTCCCGCGTATAGAGAGACTTGGGGATAATTTCTATCACCCGCAACATCCCCTGCCGGACCGGCACGGAAAAGTCGGATGGTTCAAGCCATTTGATGTTGACGGTACTTCGGATTTCGAGGTCTCTCTGTACCGGCGGTGTGTAAAGCATCTGACCATCGCGCGCGACCAGCTCACCGTTTTTAAAGACCATGTCGACCGTAAAAGATTTCAGATCGTCGACGACGACCAGATCGGCGAAATATCCCGGCGCGACGGCGCCGAGTGCCTCGAGTTTAAAATAATGGGCCGTGTTGTAAGACGCCATTTTAACCGCGATGATGGGATCGAGCCCGAGTCGGATGGCTTTCTGGACGATGGTGTCCATATGACCGTGATCGCGCAGGGTGTGTGGGTGGCGGTCGTCAGTGACGAACATGAACCGGGAATGATTTCGATAGGTGACCAGAGGCAGGAGTTCCTCCATATTTTTGGCGAGACTGCCCTCGCGGATCATGACATGCATTCCGCGGGACAATTTTTCGGCGGCCTCGTCCCTGCCGATGCACTCATGATCGGATTTGATATTGGCCGAGACGTAGGCATTGAGGTCTTTCCCGCGGAGTCCCGGGGCATGGCCGTCGATGCGTTTTCCCATGGACTGAGCCAGCTCGATTTTTTCCAGCACGGCCTTGTCGGCGTGGATGACGCCGGGGTAATTCATCATTTCGGCAAGGCCGACCACCCATTTGTTCTGGAAGAAACTCCAGAGATCGACCGCCGAGAGTTTGGACCCGGCGGTTTCGAGGTCCGTTGCGGGGACACAGGAGGGCAGACAGACATGGACCGTGAGGGGCTGGTACTTAGCCGATTCGAGGATAAACCGGATGCCGTCGAGCCCGAGGACATTGGCGATTTCGTGAGGATCGATGATGATCGTGGTGGTGCCATGTGGAACGACGCAGCGCGCGAATTCGCCGACCGTCAGCATCGTGCTTTCGACATGGAGATGTCCGTCGAGGAGACCCGGTATGAGGAGGCGGCCCTTGAGATCGATTTCCCTTTGACCGCGGTATCGTTCGGTCGATATCCCGGCGATTTTACTGCCCGATATCGCCACGTCCATCGGGTCGAGGACTTTGCAATCGAACACATCCAGGACGCGCGCATTTTTAAATACAAGGTCGGCCGGGTCGGCGCCGCGAGCGACCCGGATAAGCTTCTCGAGCGGCTGCGTCATGGCGACCCATGGCCGGTGGAGACGATCGCATCCATTTCGAGTCTGGCGCCTTTGGGCAGCGCCGAGACCTGGACCGTTGCGCGAGCCGGCCGGTGAGACCCGAATGCGGACTGGTAGATCCCGTTGAATTTCTGAAAATCAGCCAGGTCGACCAGATAGACGGTGGTCTTAACCACATCCGACATCTGGCGGCCGGCGGCTTCGAGAACTGCGTGGATGTTGGCCAGAACCTGCCGGGACTGGGATTCGATATCGGATCCGACGATCTCACCGGACCCGGGGTCCAGCGCGATTTGTCCGGAGAGAAACAAAAAACCCCCGGCGGACACCGCCTGGCTGTACGGCCCGACAGCCGCGGGCGCGCGATTTGATTGAATGAACTCCATCGTGGGGCAAGTGTATCCGGGGCCGGAGGGCAAGTCAAACAAGAAAGTGAAACAAAAATTGAAATCGGGCGCGTTGGAATATATATTCGGTTGGATGCCGACGTACGAGTACGAGTGCACAGACTGCGAGTACCAGTGGGAAGCGTTTCAGGCGATGAAGGCCGGACCGCTGAGGAAATGTCCGGAGTGCGGCAAGCCGAAGGCGAGGAGACTGCTGTCGGCGGGCGCGGGGTTGCTCTTCAAGGGGACGGGATTTCACACCACCGATTACCGGTCGGAGTCGTACAAGAAGGCGGCGAAGGCTGAGAGCCCGGGCGCGGGCGCGGACAAAGGCAAGACGGGGAATGCGGAAAAAAAAGAGGTGACGAAGAAGAGTAAACCTGAATAATACCTGAAAACAGGTATTTTTTGCACTTCTCCGAGGGAGAGAT
>CAZHRJ010000222.1:0-2664 GCA_964534765.1 uncultured bacterium | reverse complement strand
GGAGACGATTCGCGAATCTCCCAGAGAGCCGGAGTCAACTGTAGAAGCAATTCAGGACTTTTACCGCGGAGGCGCAGAGCTTGCGCAAAGCTGACGCAGAGTTTTTAGAATCGTTTTGGGGACTGGGATCGGCGGTCGCCGGGTTCTAAACGATGTCGACGAGAGTGGACCCGGTGCCGTCGTAGACGGTGTGGTCAAGAGCGAATCGGCCGATGCGTTCGTCGTGTCGGAGAGATTCCCAGACCGCTTCGCGGATGGCGCCGGTGCCTTTTCCGTGGATGACGCGGAGTTTGGAGCTGCCGGCCGCGATGGCATTTTCGATAGCGCGATCCAGCGCATCGAGGGCCTCCTCGACTCTCATTCCATGCATGTCGATTTCAGGAACGGCGCTGTCGCCAGGATATCGGGCCACGGTGGTTTTCAGATCCTCCAGTGAGATGAATTCGACGCTGGTGATCGGAAAGGGCAACTCTCCGAGTTCGGTTTCGACGATGACTTCCGCTGTATCGGGACTCAGCCGGGACACGGGATATATCCGCTCGCGTCCTCTGATTCTGAGGAATTGGGCTTCCATGCCCTTCCAACCTCCTTCTTCGTTCTTCCCTCTAACCCTCTATTCGGCATCGTCCACATGAAAATTGAGTATTCCCCTGTGATGGTCATCGGGGTTTTTTTCGTGCCGGCCCTCTGATACCGTCGGGGCCATGAACGATTTGCACATTCATACCCTCTTTTCGCCCGACAGCCAGCCGGGGGCGACGATGGAAGCGTACGCCGAGAAGGCCGTCGGGATGGGCTACCGGGGGATCGGTTTTTCGGACCACCTGGAATTCGATCCGGACGACGAGGGATACGGTTACCTTGATTATGACGCCTACAGCCGCGAGATCGACCGGGTGAGGAAGCTTTATCAGGGGCGCCTCTCCATATATAAAGGGGTCGAAATCAGCTACCAGTCCGAATTCCCGGGCGCCGCGCCAGCCTACTTGAAGGGGAAGGATTTTGACTTTGTGATCGGCGCCGTCCATTTCGTCGGCCGATGCCCTTTCCACCACGGAGACCGGTATTTCCGTGGCAAGACATCGGAAACGGCATTTCGGTCCTATTATGAGGAAGTGTTACGAACGGTAGAGTCGGGAGTATTTGACATTCTGGCGCACATGGATCATTTGAAACGATACAGCATACCCGTGTATGGATCGTATGCCTCCGAACCCTATCGGGGGCAGATCAGTCAAATTCTGGAGGCGGCGGTGAGTAGCGGCATCGCGCTGGAGATCAACGCGTCCGGGTACCGGCAGACTTTCCGGGAGCCGTTTCCGGAGCCGTGGGCGATCCGGGAATTCGCGCGGCTGGGCGGGCAACACGTGACACTGGCGTCCGACAGCCATGCCCTCGCCCACTTTGGACTGGGTATGCCCGAATCGGCGGAGCTGTTGAAATCAGTTGGACTGTCGGAGGCGGTTTACTTCACTTCACGCCGGCGGCGCGCCGCACCCCTTCCGTAAGGGTGGCGTTGTCCCGCGCCAGATTAAGAATCCTGCGCGGGTGACCCCAGAGCCGGACAAAGGCTTCCTTGTTTTTCCGGCCGGTTTCGTTGAAATCGTAATCGTAGTGCCCGTCCCTGTGATTCATCCCGTGCACAACCGGGACGTACTGTCCCGGGACCGCCACCGACCAGCCGGACTCGCGAAGCGCCCAGCCCAGGGACACATCCTCCATGCCATAGAGGGAGTAGATGTCCGGCCGCCAGCCGCCGCAGTCGCTGAGGGCCTGCCGGCGGACGGCAAGACAGAATGACGAACACCAAGCGACGGGAATAACGAATCCGGGGAAGAGAACTTTCTGTGCCCATGATTCGGTCTCGTCGTTCATGTAAACCACCCCGAACGCTCCCGTGGCGGCGATTTTCGGGTGGTAGAGCATGGGTTCCAGCAGGATTTCAAGCCACCGCGCATTCATGATCCGGACGTCGTTGTCGAGGAAGACAAGGGTCTGACCGCGCGCCGATTTCAACGCCGCGTCCCGCCCGCCCGCCGGTCCCAGATTTTTGGGAAGCCTCAGGGTCCGGACTTTCGGAATTTTTTGGGTGATCTGCTTCAAGGCGGCCGCCGTTTGATCCGTCGACCCGTTATCCACGACCAGGATTTCGGATTCTGTCGGCAGTGGAAAAGAAAAAATCGATCGAATGCACTGTTCGGTCAGGTCCCACCGGTTCCAGGCCAGAATCACGATCGATATCGGGAGGACGGAATTCGGATCGGCCGGCGCGGGGGGCATGTCACGATAGAGTTTTCGAAGACCGGGCGAGGTGATCAGGACGAGCCGGAAGAACCTGAGAAGCGACTGGTACAGATAGGGAGGCGGGAAAATTTCATGCGCCGGCGCCGCGCGACGGGCCAGCCGGGCGCCCCGCTCCTTCTCCTCCTCATTCTGGTTCAGGAAGACGTTGCGTAAAATAAAGCAGATATAATCGCCCAGCGGCGTCCCCTCAATCAGGGACTTGACGAACAACTGCGGGGCAATGCTGATAAAAATCTTTGGAAGGAGCGCCTCGTCATCGCCAAACCCAAGGACGCTCTCGGTCAGGATTTGCACGACGTCGGTCAGAAAGGCGACCCGGCTGGCGGGCGCCGCGAAAAATCTTTCGAGATTGACCGCGCG
>CAZHRJ010000221.1:0-2712 GCA_964534765.1 uncultured bacterium | reverse complement strand
TGCGGCCGCCGTTGTCATCGGGTCTTTGAAAATCTGCTCCCATTTGGAAAATGGGTAAACGAAGGACTCCATCCTTCAGGGTCGGCGGATACTTCAAGGATCGAAGAAGAGCGATGGCGATGACATCGCGGTCTCCCCGCACATAGGGTTCCAGTATGGACTTGTTCCCTGAGCGACATGGGGACATTCTATCGACCGTTGGCCGGGATGTCAAAATTTCCGATCAGCGGCGAATACGGGCTGACAGAGCAAAAGGGTGGAAGTAGCGCTCCATATCTTCGAGGGTTGAACCGTACTCCGGCCCCCCGAGAAACGCGTCGCAGAGAACCTCCCGCGCGCGGGTCAGTTCTTTCAGCCGGCCGATCCATCGAGGGTCCTGAATGGTGAGATCCAGAAGTTCCAGGGAGCGCACAAGAGCGCCCTCAAAAAGTTTGTCATCCTTCCCCTGCCATCGGCGGGCCCGGCCGACTTCACTGCCGACGTTTCCCATCTGTTCCATGAGGGTCAATGTCCGCCATCGGCCCGATGCCTGCACTTGATGTTGAATGGTCGGCACACTCATTCTCCCACCCATTTGTCGACAATCATTTTTATTTTCTCGCGCATGTCCTGATTCTCCACTCCACGGGACCGGTTCCCCTGCGAGGGGCGGATGTTGATCATGGAATCAAATTCGATCCATTCGGCCGCCTTTTCAGGATGGAGATTAATGCCCCACAAATCCGCCTGGGCCGACCCCCGCTCCAAAAGAACGGCTTCTTCGTCCGAATGCAACTCTCCACCGATGACCATCATTTCCCGAGAAACGTCCACAACCGCTTTCACGAAATCGCCAAACTGCGTCCGCGCCATTGCGGCCAGATCGGACTTGAAAATCGGCTGCTCCACAATTTTAATTTCCATACGGGTTTTCAGCCTGATTGAATGAAGGAAAGTTGTCAAGGCGATCACTCGATTGCATGGGGACCTGAATACATACAGCGGCCAAACTTGCCCCCGTGGTCGTCGATCTACGAAAGTGGCAAAGTGGCAGAATGACCCCTTTCTCTCTTTTCTCACGCCTTCAGACCCGATAGAAACTCGGCGGCATCGCAAACCCGGACGCCGGATATCGTCAGGGGGCGCTTGAGGCGCAGCACCGCCTGGCAGGATTCAACGCCCAACACACGCGCGTAATGCCGTATCGCCGGAGTTGGATGATCGTCGGAGGATTTGACCTCCATCAGCATCTTCGGCCGGTGGTCGGTGACGATCAGAAAATCTACTTCCCGTTTCTGTTTGTCTCTCACGTAATGCAGACCCACGTCGGCGCCACGCGTGTCTTCCAGATACCAGAGGTGTTTCAGGATCGAAACCGCGAACGTGTTCTCCAGCCGGGCGCCTTCATCCCCCCGAACTTGGCCGGTGTCGAAAAAATAGATCTTCGGCTCCTTCAAAATCGACCGTGAGATGCTCCGATGCCAGGGAGTCACCCGGAAGACGACATACATCTCCTCGAGGATATCCACCCAGCGCTTTACCGTGTGCGGCGAAACCTGGATGTCGCCCGCGAGGGATGAATACCGTATCGGCGATCCGACCCGCTCCCGCAGCAGGTCAATCAGCAGTATGAGCGCCCGGATGTCGCTGACCGGCTCAAGGTCCTGTACATCCTCGCGGACGATCCGTTCGAGGTGGGTTTTCCGCCAACGCCGAGCCTTTCGATCCGAATTTCCCAGAAACGGCTCCGGAAATCCGCCCAGGGCGATCAGATTCTTCAGAATCTCGGCCGGCTTGCCCTCGTGCCCAAGTTCCGCGACAGAAAACGGCAGAAGCCGGTGGCGAAAGTATCGGCCGGCCAGAGAATCCCCACCGCGCCGGTAGACGTCCAGCCTCGCGCTGCCGGTCACCAGAATTCGGGGCCTGACGCCCTCCGTGTCGTAAACGCCTTTGAGAATCGTTTTCCAATTCCGGTGTTTATGGATTTCGTCAAGCACAACCAGGTCCGCCTTCCGGTCCCACTGGCGGCGCAGAAAGACGAGCCGGTCATCGTCCGAATCATAGTTGAGATAGTACAGAGCCGGATGAAATCGTTTGAGATTTTTCGCAAGAGTTGTCTTGCCGACCTGCCGGGGCCCGGTGACGAACACGATCTTGCGTTTGAGATCTCCCGCCACCGCACACTCCTGTAAACGCCGCATATAACTATTATGCGTCAGCCTACAAAAAAGTCAAGACTATTATGCAATGCGCTGCATACTGGTCACCCCGAGAGAGCCGGCGATATCCGAAAGTGCCAAGGTGACAAATCGGTGAAATTTTTGATTTTCAACACGGACGGCACAGACCCGGGCGGGGCCTCAGCATCTGACACATGGGAACGGGCGATGGAGGACCAATCCTCCATTACCCGAAAGTGGCAGAGTGGCAGAATGACCCCTTCCCCCTTCCATTCCAAATGAGTGCGCCCCTGCCGGGCGCACAAAAAAAACCCTGCCGCGGCTTTGGTTAGCCACGACAGGGTTGAAAGGGCTTCTTTAAGGTAGAGAAGCGCCTAGATTTTCGAAGTTAGAACGAGTAGTACAGGCTGACCACTTTCCGGCCAATCGTCGTTCCGAGGAGGGTATCACGGAATGACTTCATCGCCGGGAACGTAGCCCGCAAACTCGTCTTGCCAAATAACCGATCCATCAAACATACCGCACTGTCCTTCTTCTTGGACTCGGCGGTTGT
>CAZHRJ010000220.1:0-2781 GCA_964534765.1 uncultured bacterium | reverse complement strand
GATGCCCCCCCGATCGGATAGAAAAAGAGTGTGCCGAGGAAAATCGCCATCCGCTGGCCGTCGAAGTCCCGCCGGACCTTTCCCGCGGCGGTGAGGGCGGCCGTTGACAGGATGTGAAGCGCGATGGGCAGCGCCCAATCCTGCGGGACGTACACGTTCGTCCGCGTGAACAACACCCAGACGGACGCGCCTTCGAGCGACGCGGCGGACATGACGAGAAGGATGACGACGGCCTTGCTCATGACGAACCTGAAATTTTCCGTTCGACGCGCTTGACCAGATCGTCATACGACGTGTCGTCCATCTGGAAGGAGTCGAATTCGATTCGAAATTGAAACGGCCGCGCCGGATCCGGGTAAGGCCGGAAGTCAAATGCGGCGATGTCGACCCGAATTTTTTCCAACCGCTCGCCGGCCTCATCGTCCCCTTTCGCGATGAGGAGGATCGCGATGCGGTCGTCCGTTTTGTATTTTGACACGATGTCGACGTCGGTGAGATGCGTTTTGAGGATCCGGTTGACGGCTTTCAGCATGCGAATACGCGCGGCTTCCGGGATTTGGTCGAAATCCACAAACCGCCCGATGGCCATCGAGAGAGGCATGGCGTACCGTGCCGCCCGGTCGACCTCCTCCCTGAGCCGGCGGAACAGGTAGTCGTAGTTGTAGATATCGAGAGTCTCATCGATAATATTCTTGCTCTTGTGCCACTCGAATTCCTCGATGCGGTCGAAAGTCTTGCCGATCCACTCCACAATCATCTCAAACATGCGAATGGCGTTGGAATTGAATTTCAGAAATGGGACGTCGTAGACCTCGATGAAACCCCGGGTCCGCCCGTTCGAATCAAACAGCGGGCCCGCCAGAAGGACGCCGCCTTTTTGCCCGCCCGCGCGCCATTGCCCGACTTGGTCACGGACGCTCTTGACCGCCTTGTGCTCGACCGCCATCAGCGTCAGACCCTGGGGCTGGTTCAGGCGCCTGGGCGGCTCGGTCGTCCATCGCCCGCAGATCCGGGTGAATCCCTCCTTGTCCCTGAGATAGAGGGCGAAGGCGTTGAAGTGGAGCTGATGGGTAAGGATGTCTTCAACGGCGATGGCAAGATCCTTCCGGTCGGTCGTGTCGAGCTTCTTGGCTGAATCGTACTGCACGGAGAACGTCGAGAAATTGCCAACGACGGCTTTTTCGAGTTCGGCGTTCGTGTAGTTCAGGACCTTCAAATGATCGTCCGCCGCCTTTAGTTTCTCTTCCAGAAAGTTGATCCGGTTTTGAAGTTCAATGGCTTTGAGTTTGAATCTCTCCCGGATTTCGCCGAGCGTAATACCCGTGAAGGTGAGGACGGCCGGAGGAAAGTATGCGTCGAACTCGAACATCACCCAGATGGACAGGATTTTCTGATTGGCGTAGACGCAGGCGATGTACGCGACCGCGGCCGCAATGCCCGCAAACCGGCCTTCCCGGGCGCCGTACCAGCTCGCGATGTAAACGACGACGGCCATGAACGGATGCAGTTTGATCGAAATAAAACCGACTTCCTTGCCGCCTGCGACGAAACTGGCGGCAATGATGAAGAGGAGGGCGGCTAGGGTTTCAAGATACGGGAGGAGTTTTCTCATTCACCAGCATTTTTCGTATGACATCGATGATTTCGCGGGGCACAAACGGCTTCTTCATGTACTGGCACTTCAGATCGAAAATCTTCCGGCGCTCCGCGTCGTCCAGAACTTTCGCGCTCAAAACGAGGATCGGCGTGGCGCGATTCTGTTCCGTTTCACGGATTTTCGTTGCGAGATCAATCCCGTTCATCTGGGGCATGATGATGTCCGTCACGATGAGCGAAAAGCGCTCCTTGCCGGTCCGATCCAGCGCGGTCACGGGATTGTCGAATCGGATGACCTCGAGCTTGTACATTTTCATGCAGGCCGACAGGAGCATCGTGATGTCCTTTTCGTCGTCAACCACCATGATTTGTGATTCCATTATTTTGCCGTGGCGAGATGTCCGGCGACCTGCCTGCAAATCCGCCGTGTCACTTCGGTCAGGGACTCGCCGCCGGTGAAGGATGCGGCCCCGCGGTCGGCGTAGGTCGCGGCCCAGACCGGCTTTCCTGATTTGAGGGAGATGGCTTGAATCGTGAATCCCACAACACTCTGCTCCGTCAGGCCGTGGCGGTAATGGTATTCGGTGACCCGGCCGACCAGAAGATGGTCCGCTTTGACCGTCGCGGCGATCGTATCGAACTGGTTCTTGCGCGCCAGTTCAACCACGTCGATTTTCCTGGCTGCGAGGGCGCTAACCGTCGACTCCGGCACAAGGGAAATGCCACGGCCCTGCATCTCCGCGCGCAGGATACTCGTGACCGCCTGCGACGCGTTGGGCTGGTCCGTCAGATTTTCAAACTCCAGAATTGCCACCGTGCCGATCGTGTCCCACGGCGCCGGGGTGTCCTGCCGGGCCTCATTTGTGGTCGAGCATCCCACCAGGGATAAAAATCCCACGATTGCCGCCGCCAGAACGAGGGGCCGGACACGAATGATAGCTGGATTCATTGGGGGAGATTACTTCAGACGCCGGGTGATGTCAAAAATAGCGGGTGATTTTCACCTGGAAAAGGCGGGTCTTGCCGGTGCCGCTGACGGAACTCTCCGATGCCATTTCGTAGGCCGACTCCAGGAGCGTCGCGGCATCCAGGTGCCCGAACAGCTGGAGGCGGTAGCCGATCGATTCGAATGAGAACAGATCGATGTTGCGCGAATTGTCGTGCGCCGCGAAGACATCCGCCTCC
>CAZHRJ010000219.1:0-2835 GCA_964534765.1 uncultured bacterium | reverse complement strand
TCACGAACGCCAGGATCCTTGCCATCCAAATGCCAAAAAATTAAAGAACCATCCTGCCCTATTTGCGTGGGTCATTTACGACGAGCCCGATCTGAATCGAAAACCGGTGGCCGAAGTCGCCGCCGCTTATCGGGCCATGAAATCGCTTGACCCTGTTCATCCGGTCTACCAGACCCTATTCAATCCGATGCGATACAAGGACTATGCCCCCTATTGTGACATTCTGGCGGTGGTGCCCTATGTTGTGACGAAAAACGAGCCCCTGACCGATGATGATCTTCAGCGGGTTCATCAATTTGTCGTTCTGGGTAAAGCGGCCGCGGGCCACAAACGGCCGGTCTATGCGGTCATTCAATCCTTCGCCGGGTTCCCCGCCTGGCCAAGACCACCCACTCCGAAGGAATTAATATCCATGGTGGTTGTCGCCCGCGCCGCCGGCGCCGATGGGCTGGCTTTCTATGCCTACACCTCCGTGGAGCCCTATCCGACTCCAACATCCACCACCAAATTCCAACTCATGAGCGACACCCCTCTGGTGGGGGCCATTCGTACCGTTGCCAACCTGATCAAATATCCATAGAGCATCCACCTCACCTATTCCCATTGACTTCATGGGGCGATATCGGTAAACTTTCAGTCCAAGAGCTTGGCGGGAGTAGTGGCATCAGAAGCTGGAAGGAGTGGTGGGGATGACCATCCGGCCGATTGATTTGCAGGTGGTGGTCGCGCAACAGACCCAGGTCTCAGGGTCCGAGCAGGCCCAGCAGAATCTGGCTTCCCAGGTTCAGACCAACCTCTTGCAGAAAATCCCCGATAAAGCCCATGAACGGGAGACCCGGGTGGACTCGTCAGGCGAATCGGACCCGATCAAGGTAAAGGAGCGGGAAGCCGAAAAAAAGAGGCAGGGCGCCAAAGGGTCCGGGCAGGAGTCGGAATCCAGCCAGGAAGAGGCGGGTCGGCAGGATCGGCAGTCCCAGGAAGAGGGCAAGGGCGTCCAGATCGACGTCACAACATGATCCATCAACGGGAGGTTTCCAAACATCCGGCATGAGCAATTTCAAAGTCCTTGTGATTAATCCACCCAGTCGATACACCAAAAACGTCGTCAGAGACGTGATCTATGGATGCTGGTGCAAGGGCAAACGCATCGGCGGCGGAACCGTTCCTCCGTTCTTTTTGATCTCGATCGCCACCGTTCTGCAAAAAGCGGGATTCGACGTGACCTTCCTTGAGGCCATGGCCGAACAGATACCGCTCAATCAAATCGACGTGTCGCCCTACAAGGCGGTTGTGACGTCCACCTCGACGATGAGTTTCGGAGAGGACTCCTACGTTCTCGAATATTTCAAAAAACAAAACCCGGAGATCCTATCCGTCGTCTATGGGTCCCATACGACATTCATGCCCAAAGCCGCCGTGCAACGCCGCTCGGTCGATGTCGCCGTCCGGCGTGAACCGGAGTACACCGTCCGGGATGTTCTGCGGGCCAAACGCGATGGGCTTGACTGGCGAAAAACTCCGGGCATCGCCTACCTCGATCCGGAGACCGGCCCCGTGGTCAACGACCGGGCCGAATATTTGAGCGTCGACGATCTGCCCTATCTCAACACCGAGTTTCTTCCCAAGGATGTTCATTATTTCAATCCCCTGGTCATGCGCATGCCCTATATGACTTTGATCACCTCCCGCGGCTGTCCGGCCGTCTGTTCGTTCTGTACCGCGCCCTTTCTCTATGGCACCAAAACCCGGTTTCAGTCCGCCGACCGGGTACTGGGAGAAATGGAGCATCTTCTCTCGAAAGGATACCGGGAAATCTATTTTCGGGACGAGACATTTTTTGTCGACAAAGACCGGGACATCCAAATTTGCGAGGGAATCATCAAGAACAAGTGGGATGTGGTCTGGATCTGCAATACCCGCGTGAATGAGGTTTCCAAAGAGCTCCTGAAACTGGCCAAGGAGGCCGGATGCCATTACATCAAGTTTGGAGTGGAGTCGGGGGTACAGGAAATACTCGACAATATTCACAAGGGAATCACGGTCGAGGAAACCCGGCAGGCGTTCAAGTGGATGAACGAGGTCGAAATTGACTCGCACGCCCATACCATGCTCGGGTCGCCCGGCGAGACCCTGGACACCATATCAACCACCATCAACTTCATCACCGAGATCGAACCCACCACCGCCACGTTCGGCGTCTGCACGCCCTATCCCGGTACGCCGATGTTCAAGATGGTCGAAAAACGATTCCCGGAAATCGGCGACGGCACCGCATCCGATTTTTCCGTACTCCACACCGAGGGCCTCTACAACCAGTATTACACGTCGGTCGACAGCAAAATTCTGGAGACCAGCATCCGCCGGGCCTATCGATCCTTCTACGCGCGCCCGAAATATTTCGTCAAAACCCTCAAACGCGTCTCCAATCCGGAAGACTTCAGACGATTCACGCTCGCAGGGGCTCAGGTTCTCGACTTCGCGTTCCGCGGCGAATAACTCGCTACCCGATCTCCTCCGATAGCCATCCATCCCTCTGACGTAACGGTTATCCTGCCCGCGCTTAACGAATCCGCGTCCATCGGCGATCTGGTTTCCCGGATCCGCGCGGTCTCGCCCGACTTTCACATCCTGGTGGTCGATGACGGATCATCGGATGAGACGACCCGGGTGGCGAAGGAATCCGGCGCGGCAGTTATCTCGCACGAGCACAATTTCGGCAATGGCGCATCCGTTAAGACGGGCCTTCGGGCCGCGACAACGCCGATCGTCGTCCTCATGGATGCCGACGGTCAGCATCCGCCGGAAGAGGCGCTGCGCCTGGCGCAGCGGCTGGGT
>CAZHRJ010000218.1:0-2919 GCA_964534765.1 uncultured bacterium | reverse complement strand
TGACCAAACCGAGTCGGGCAGGCGCAGAAGAGTTTCGAGACTGTTTTGAGCTGGACATGCACCTCGAGGCCGATGACCGGTTCGTATGTCATGACGCTGACAGGTGGGGCTGCCGAAGATGCCAATCGCTGAGCTTCTGATATTCGTGGACCCATCGGAGAATCCGGGGTTCGGACAGCGCCGGCCCGATCAATTGAGCGCCGATGGGCAGATGACGATCAAATCCGCAAGGAAAAGAAATGGCCGGCAGTCCAGCCAGATTGGCCGAGATCGTAAAAATATCGGACAGGTACATCTGGAGTGGATCGGCCGCTTTTTCTCCAAATTTAAACGGTACGGTGGGTGTTGTGGGGGTCAGAAGCAGATCCGCCCGGGTAAACGCCGATTTAAAATCCTCCAGAATCAGCCGCCGCACTTTCATGGCCTTGAGATAGTAGGCGTCATAGTACCCCGAGGACAGCGCGTACGTTCCCAGCATGATCCTCCTCTTGACCTCCGGACCAAATCCTTCGGATCGCGTTTTGAGATACTGCTGAATCAAATCTTTCGACTCGGCCCGAAGCCCGTATCGAACGCCGTCGTACCGCGCCAGATTGGATGACGCTTCGGCAGGAGCGATCAGATAGTAGGTCGGAATGGCGTAGGAGGTATGGGGAAGCGTTACATCGACCACGGTGCAACCCCTATCCTTCAGGGTAGCCTGCAGATCAGCCAGCGCCTTTTGGATGGGTTCGGCCAGGCCATCGGAAAAATATTCCCGGGGAATGCCAATGCGAATTTTTTCCAAGGGAAGATTTAAGGCCTCGGAATAGGAGGGGGCCGGGTCGGGAAGGGCGGTCGAATCTCTCCGATCGGGGCCGGCGATCACATCCATCACGAGCGCAATATCCTGGGCGGTACGGGCAAAGGGGCCGATCTGGTCGAGAGAGGAAGCGAAGGCGATGAGCCCATACCGGGAGACCCTGCCGTAGGTGGGTTTGAGCCCAACGACCCCGCAGAACGCCGCCGGCTGGCGTATGGATCCGCCCGTGTCCGACCCGAGAGACACGGGCGCCAAATCGGCCGCCACCGCCGCCGCTGATCCGCCGGAAGAACCGCCGGGCACCCGATCGAGGTCGTGAGGATTTCGAGTGTGAAAAAATCCGGAATTTTCGGTGGAAGATCCCATCGCAAATTCATCCAGATTGGTTTTTCCCAGGAAGGGGCAGCCGGCGCCTCTTAGGCCTTCAACGACGGTTGCGTCGTAGGGGGGAACGAATTGTCTCAGTATTTTTGAGGAGCAGGTGGTCTCAACACCCCGGGCACACAGGTTGTCTTTGAGCGCGACCGGCACTCCCGCCAGAGGCGGCAGTGATTTTCCCGACTTGCGCATTTGATCGACCCACTCTGCCTGACGCCTTGCGTCAGGCTCCAGCACTGTCACGAATGCCCTGATCTGCGGATCCAACCGGCGAATTCGAGACAGATACCGCTCACAGATATCGGCCGCGGATAGATCGCCATTTTGAAGCTGTTCGGACAGGAAAGCCGCCGTACCGACAGTCGGCAAAGAGGCCCGCGGTATCATGGCGCGCGCTTATTCTTCGAGGACGTTGGGTACCGCAAAAAAAGGCGATCGGGCCTTGGGAGCGAATTTTAGAACATCGTCTCGAATCTCCGATGAAACGGACTGATCTTCCCTCAGGACATTCTCGATCGGCAAAATGTGGTACAGGGGATCCACGCCTTCCGTATCCAACCTGGACAACACCGCGACGTGCTCAAGGATGGACGCCAATTCCCCAGTGAGTCGGTTGGATTCCTCATCGGAGAGGCCGAGTCGGGCCAGGGCGGCCACGTGATCGACGGTTTTTCGGTCAATGATCATGATGGGAAGTTTACCTTCTCGGCGATGAAGTAGACGGGCTTGTTTCCGGCCTCGTGATAGGTCCGCATGATCAGTTCCGCGATCAGACCCATGAGTATGAAGAGGACGCCGAGCTGGAAGAGAAAGATGGCGAGGAGGATGAAGGGGTTGGAATGGACATAATGCCCGAAGAGTTGTTTTTCGATCAACGTCTCGACCGCCGACAGGATTCCCGCTCCACAGAGGGCGAATCCGAGACCGCCGAAGAAATGGATGGGGCGGGTGAGGTAGCTGCTGAGGAGCTTTGCTGTGAACAGATCTAGGATGACCTTAAACGTCCGGGTCAGGCCGTATTTTGTGGTTCCCGCGACTCTGGGTCGATGAGTGACCTTGATCTCGGCAATGCGCGCGCCGACATTTCGGGCGTAGACGGGAATAAACCGGTGCATTTCTCCGTAGAGCTTCACATCCTTGATGATATCCCGTCGATAGGCCTTCAGGGTGCATCCATAGTCGTGAAGATGGACGCCGGTTACCCAGGAGATGATGCGGTTCGCGATCAGCGAGGGCAGGATGCGCGTCAGCGCGGCATCCTGGCGGTCGTGCCGCCATCCGGACACCACGTCATATCCCTCGTTCATTTTCTCCAAAAGCAAAGGGATATCGGCCGGATTGTTCTGCCGATCGGCGTCGATAAAAACCACGATGTCCCCCCGGGCGGATTCGGCGCCGCAGGCCAGGGCCGCGGTCTGGCCAAAATTTCGGCGGAACCGAATGAGCCGTGTTCGAGAATTTCCCGCCGCCAGAAGTTTAAGCCTCTCAAAACTCGCATCCTGCGAGCCGTCATCGACGAAGATGATCTCGTACGACTTTCTGGACTTTTCCGCCGCTGCCACGATTTCTTCATGAAGGGGCCGGACGTTGTCCTCCTCGTTAAAAACCGGAACCACGATGGAAAGGTCCATCAGTTCAGGGACAGGATCCATTCCCAGAGATGCTTGGCCAGTTCCAATTTGGGCATGGGTCTGAAATTTTTCCGGATGCCCCGCGCGCTGATGGCCATCCCGTGGGAC
>CAZHRJ010000217.1:0-2969 GCA_964534765.1 uncultured bacterium | reverse complement strand
ATTGAATCGCTCAATGTCGTCAACCAGGTATCGGGCTTTGGCAGCGTCTGCGCGTTCATCAACACATAGATCGACGCGGATGACTCGGTCGACGATTCCACCGCGAATACCAGGCTGGTCGCATCCGAAGACCAATCCAGATTCCGGATGACTCCTACGGTTGTGTCCAGATCCAGCACCTTCACAGGCGTGATCGAAATCACCGCTGTGTCAATCAGCATCGAACCCACATAGATGTCGTTCAGCGTCTTCACAAACGCGAAATTGTATGTCCGCCCCGTCGATACGTACGCGGGATAGACCGCCTGCGAAACCAGTATCGTGCTGTCGTTATTCACGAAATTTCCGTAAAAAATCGAACGCGATGAAATCGCAAAATTCGGGTCCTGAGGCTTCACAAATAATACCGTCTGCGCGGGGCCCGGCGACATCCCGTAAAACACCTTCGGCTCCGCGTATCGGAGTCGGCCGACGGTGTCGGCGCGGTCTAGACTGTATAAAAAAAATGTCCAGGCGGAGGAGGCCGTGGACAGAGAGTCCTTCTTGACATATATGACGGAATCGCCGTTGTCCGCGATCTCCGCAAACAGCGCATCCAGGCCATCCCCGTCGACGCTTGCCGTCGAGGATAGATCCAGTGTCGATATCGATTCGGCCCGCTGCGGCAAAACGAAGCAACCGATCAGGCAGAGAAGGAGGGTGACTGATTTCAAGGCCCGTTGCGCAGCGCGGATGGGATTCCAAAGAGCGTCGGCATTTTCTCTTCGACCTCCCTCCGTGGTTCGTCCTCAGGCGATGCCTTAACCGCCGATCGCATCGGCAGGGTCGGCTCCGACCGGATTGGCGGCACGGCCAATGCCGGTGGAGTAAACTCCATGTCGGACGGCGGATCCGGGAACGGAAGCGCAGGCGACGCGAGGATCGGCCGAAGCGCCGGCGCGGGAAGAAGAACGCCGTCCACTGGCGGAGGCGCCTCTTCCTCCGGCCTCTCATCGCCGCCTGACCGCGGGCGCGGGTAAAGTTTGTCGACGTCCGCCTTCGACGGCATCCCGCGAACCGGCGAAACCACACGGGCGGACGGCCGAACTCTGTCCGAAGACAATTCCCCGCGGCTTCGCCATTCACTCAGCGGCCTCAGACCCGGAAGCTGTAATTTCTCGATCGGAATAAAGGACTCTCTCTTCGGCGGCGTGACCTTCCGTAGGTCCGGCACGGAGGAGGAATCAATCGATAAAAGGACTCGGTACTTCCGCACGTCCACCTCCCGGCCGAAATCCTCCATCGATATCCCTGATTTCGAAATCTGAAACCAGTTCAGCTTCGCCGCTGATTGCTGGCTGTCCGACAGCATCAGCCACCGCAGTGTCAGTGAATCGGCTGCGCCACGGGACGCGCCGATGGCCGCCGATCCCAGATACTTCTGCGCCTGCTGGGCCGAACTCATTCGCTTCTCATAATCGGCCTTGTCGATGTACCGCAGTATCTCCGCCGGATCCACCGCCGACAGGATCTCTTCATTGGATGGAACGTGGATCAGCGACGTGAACCCGGACGGCGCGCCGGCATCCGTGTCCATCGATACACCAAAACTGGGTGACGACGGCGCGCCGAAGGACGCGCCAATGGACGCGCCCGCCGGCGAAACCGCTGCGGGCGGCGGGGGCAGATTCCGGACTTTGAAGTCGGGCCGGTTGATCGCCGACGCCTCCCGGCGCGCCTCTCTGTCCTCCACTTCCTCTTCGAATTCCCGGTCCTGCAGGGATGCTCCGGCAGGAGCGCATGAGAACAGGACGACAAAGCAGCACAGCCACCCAATCTTGGTCATGACCGGAGCTCCCTCAAAAGCCTCTGATGGAGATGGCCATTCGATGCCACCAGCCGGCGGCCGAATAACCAGTCCTTTCCACCGGAACCATCCGTGACGATGCCGCCGGATTCTGATACCAGCAGACCGCCGGATGCCACGTCCCACGGATTTAATCCGGATTCGAAATATCCGTCCAGCCGGCCGCAGGACACAAACGCCAGATCAACGGCCGCCGCGCCGCCACGCCGGAAGTCCCGGACATGCGGCAGGAGGCGGTCAAATCCTCGCAGATTCTCCCGAAAGGCCCAGTTTCGAGTATAAGGAAATCCCGTGGCCAATAGCGCCTCCCTTAGACGCCTCGTCCGGCCAACCCGGATTCGGCGGCCGTTCAGAAATGATCCGCGGCCGCGGATCGCCCAGAACGTCTCACGCAAATAGGGCAGATGCACCATGCCCATCATCGGCTCCGACGACGAGGCGCTGAGCTTCAGCAGCGCCACAGACACGGCAAACAAGGGAAACCCATACGCGTAGTTCACCGTGCCGTCCAAAGGATCAATGCACCATGCCCAACCTGCCGTCCCGCCACAGTGTTTTGGACGGCCTTCCTCCGCAATGACAGCCACATCCGGATACCGGGCAGATAAGGTTCCCACTATAGTTTTTTCGGCATTTTGGTCGTATTTTGTGACTAGATTTCGGTAGGAATTCTTCGGCCGGGAGCGCACCCGCCGACCGGTCAAAAAGTGCGCCCCATGAGCGCCGACAAGGATACTATCCAGGGCGGGCCTCAAATTCAAAACGTCCGTTAACGCATCTTCCAGATTCATCATCCCTATTGTCTCCGCCTTCGGTACACTGCGTCAACTACCCTACGCGCGAGGTGGGTACCACTTGGCTAGCCGATTCGGACTGACTCCGGCGCCGTATAGACTGACCAGCGCCCAGTTCCGAATCGTGGTCCACATCCAGCCCTCCCTCTCCCACCGGCGCGCCGAAATCGTGATGGCGGCGGCGGCCAACTGGACCCGGCCCGCCATCCGGCACCGCCTCACCATGTCGACGTCCTCCATGATCGGTATGTCGGCGTATCCTCCCAGTCGCTCAAACAGGGATCGGGCAAGAAACAGTCCCTGGTCACCATACGGCATCCCGCATATCC
>CAZHRJ010000216.1:0-3045 GCA_964534765.1 uncultured bacterium | reverse complement strand
TGCGGGACTGATGATGAAGCATGGCCGCCTGGACCGCCGGCGGCGACAATTGCCAGAGGCTTAACAGATACGATCCGACGTCCGCATGGTCGCACCCGAGAACCTTGACCTCCGCGATCTGCGCCGGCAGATCCTCTTTGATTTTCAGGTCGATGAGTTTAATTTCGGCCGGGAAGTGTTGAAGGAGGATGAGTTCGCCGATGTTATGAAGGAATCCCGCGAGGAAAAATTCGTCGATCTCCGGTTTCCCGGCGAACGCCGACAGCTCCTTGCTCCACTGGGCAACCCGCATGGAATTTTCCCAGAACCGGGTGAGCCGATCATGGGGGAGCTGTTTAAAATTGTCCATGATCGCCGCGGAGAGGACCAGCTGCCTGATTTTTTTGACGCCGATGACCGTTACGGCCTTATGGACGCCCGTCACTTCGGTTTTCAAGCCGAAGAACGCGGAGTTGGAAAGTCTCAGGAGCATGGCGGTGAGCCCGACGTCGAGACTGATGAGGTCAGCGACCTCCCCGAGGTCGACTTTGGGGTTGTCCAGGGCCTGGAGGATGCGTACGAGAGTCTGAGGCATGGGCGCGACGACGGATATTTTTTTAAGCGCGTCCCGGATGGACCGTGTGACGCGCAAGCTGAGTTCCGACCGCTTCTGCTCGATGTCCCGCTCGAATTCCTCCTCGAGAAATCCGCGGAGGAGCGCATAGAGGGTGGCGGGCGCGATGAGGTTATCGAGGATGAGGCACTGGCAGAAGACGAAGAGTTCGTCGTTTTGGAGTTCGAGAGCCTGATGGATTTCGTCGGTAGTCATGATTCCGAGTTCGATTGCGACTTCACCGAATTTTTTGTCCTGCACGTCGCGCTGAATCCAGAGGATTCTGTTGATCTCCTCCGGAGTGACGAATCCCTCCAGGAGCGCGATCCGGCCCAATCGGAGATCGACCTGATCGCGTTTGGCCAGCGCCTTGCGCGCCGCCGGCTCATCGATAATCTGATTCTCGCAGAGCTGGCGGATGAACGACTGGATGCGCGCGGACGGCGGGCTGTCAGGCACGGGCTGGGCTTCCTCCCGGGTTGGCGGGCGCTTCGAATTGATAATATTTTTCGAGAAACCGCCGGACGTTTGGCAGGACTTTATTGAGGTCGATCTTGGAAATCGCCACAGTCCCGCCGCAGGTCTGGATCGTGTCCTTGACGTCCGAGAGGTATCCGATCCCGCAGGCGGCGATGGCGGGGACATTTTCCATGTTGAGATAGACTTTGAGCGGCATGAGGCTCGTGAGCGACCGGACGAGTTCGACGAGGTTTTTTCCGGATTCGGTGGTGATTTCGGAGTCGACATCCAGTGTCAGACTGTTCTGGTCCGCATGGAAGAAATATCGGAGATTATCGAAGAGCGGCGAGATGGGTTTGGGCGGCATTTTGATGAGCCGCTGAATCCGAAGGCTGATGTCATGAAGGGAACTGTCCTTGGAGACGCAGTCGTTGGCGCCCATCTGGATGGCGCGGACGACCGTATTTTTGTCGGGAGATTCCGCCAGGAGAATCACCGGCACGGCCCGGATCGGTTCCATGACGCGGACGAGTTTGATGGCCTTGGCGCTGTCGAGTCCGGGCATGCCGTCGTCGAGGAGTAGCGTTTCGGGCGGCTGGCGGAGGGACGCGATGACGGCATCCTTGGCGTTTTTGCAGGCGACGGTCGAAAACCCCAGTCCTTTAAGGCCATCGGCGAGGATCATGAGGGATATGTCATTATCATCCGCGATGATGATCCTGGGCGCGAGGATCGTCGAAGGCGATTCGGGTTCAGCCATCAGCCCGCGGCCTTGGGCGTCAGGCGGTACCGGACGCCGATTTCCTTTTTAATATCGTCCGAGACGGTCGGGTTATGAAAGAGAGCCTCGACGATGATCTTGATGTGCGCGCGTTCCTTGTACAGCCAGAGCGACAGGGGCCGGTTCATGTCCTTGCGTTCCGCCAGATCGGCCAGTTCGCGCGGGGATTTGAGGGAATAGACGGTTTCGAGACGTTTCATTTCCATTTCCTCATCCGCGGAAATCTGGTCCAGGAGCGTTTTGGCCGCCTCCCGTTTGGCCTCCTCCTTGGCCTCCTCGCGTTTGACCTGGGCGACGTTCATTTTGACGTAGAGATTTCCGAGAGTCTGCATCGAGTCGACGATTTCCGATTCGGCCGCCGATTCCTTGACGCGCGCGGCCAGAACATCGAGCGCCATGGCGAGGTCGTTGGTGTCGGCGTTGACATTGAGGCGGAGGTTGTAGATGAAGCTGTCGAGAGACTCTTTCATCATCTGCATTTCGTATCCGAGGATGGTCTGCTCGATTCTCTTGATATTCTTCAGGTCCTTGACCATCTCCTTCGACGCGTTGCCGACATAGAAAATATCCTTTTCGAGCCGGAACGAGAAGAGCCGCCCGACGATTTTGAACCATTTGGTGAGCCCCTTGGACGTTTTAAATTGAATTTCGTCCCGGGCCTCGTGGCAGAGTTTCCGGCGTTTCTGCTCCTGTTCGGGCGGCAGATGCATTTTGTGGAGGAGGCCGATTCCGCGATCGAAATGTTTCAGGGCGAGGTTGAGATTGTCGAAGACTCCGCCGCCGCCGGACCGATAGTGGTAGACGGCCTTGTTGAAGTGGGCGTCGGCAGTTTCGCTTTTGACGGCTTCCGTGAGAAGCCACTGTGCGGATTTGTTGTTGCCCCGTTCCGCCAGGTACGCGCCGAGGAACTGGTAATCCTCGTAATTGAAGAATTCCATGTTGTACTGATCGACCACGCGGATGGGTTTTTCGCAGATGATATAGAGTTCCGGCGCGTCGGTGCGGATTCTGAGTTTTTGCCAGATCTGCTTGTTGAGCTGATCGTACTTGCGGAGAAGCAAATTCCCGCCATTGTCCTGGATGTCGGTCATGGCCCGCGGGAAATCGCCGACCTCCATGATTTTGACCTGAAGCTGCTGTTTGCTCAGAACTTTGACAAAGTTCTCCTCCCAGCGCGGCGCGGAGGCCACGCCGATGGCGTGACGGGCGCCGA
>CAZHRJ010000215.1:0-3095 GCA_964534765.1 uncultured bacterium | reverse complement strand
CGCGTCCCTCCTCATCCGTCATTGTCATGAGATTTCCCCGACTCCACGTCATCCGCTGTGACTTGCCCGAACTCGACGTCATCCGAACCGGCAATCCGTGTTCGTCATACACGAATTTCCGCGTGATCTCCACCGGCGCGCCGTTTCCAACGTCCACACCGGCTGTTTTCATCTCCGACACGTCGTTGTGACTGTTGTAGGAGTATTCGTGTCGAGCGCCGTCCGGCTCGATCCTCTCGATCTCGTTTCCGGCGGCGTCATACCGATGCATGGTTACGCGACCATTCAGAGTTTCCTGCACCGGCTGACCGCGCTCATTGAGAACACGGGTCAGACGATTATCCAACACGTCGCTCATCTCGACCACACGACCGGCCTTGTCGTACACCATGGCGGCGCTGTATCGGCCCTGCTCCATTCCAAGCGGCCACCCCAGCGCGTTGTACTCCATCCTCATCGCGGGCCGACCGCCTTCGTTTCCGGCGCGTGTCACATGGCCGTATCCGTCATAGGAGAGGTTGGTAATGACACTCACATCTGATGCGGTATTTCGCTCCACAACCCGAACGGGTCGCGCGGCGTCGTCGTAGTTCAGTTGCGTGACGTGGTCGCCCGAATTGACATCCGTCAGAAGATCGCATCGCTGTCCGTAGCTGTACCGATGGTCAAACTGAGTCTGTCCCGTTCTGACGCTCTGATCGACCGGGCGGTTGTGATCGTCGTAATTGATCCTGACGGACAGACGCGGGTCGGCGGCGCCCGATCCGAAGGATTCCGATAGCGTCAGGCGGTGATAATCGTCGTATTGGGATGTAGCGGCAAGATTTGAAAGGCCAAGCGAAATCTCCTCGGTCCGGGTTAACTGGCCCTGCTGGTCGTATTCCATTTTTTCCACTTCCGAGCGCTCGCCGTGATGAATTTCGGTTGGGTTTCCCACACGATTATATTTGAATGAGACACTCCGCTGAGGCGCGGAGGCATCGTCCTGCTTCCCGGATGTAATTTGCGCCAGGCGGCCGGCCGGAGAATACGCATAGCCGATTGGATTGCCGTTCGGATCCATCCGCGAGGAAACGTCGCCTCTGGCGTCATACGCCACCCGGCTGATCGCCATGCCGACGCCCGCGACTTGCTGACGCGCTTCTGAAACACGGTCAAACGGAGTAATGCCGTACTCGACGCGATTTCCCATAGGGTCGGTCACGGACGTAACATTTCCACGGCCATCGTAGGTTCGCGCTATCGACACATTCGACGACTGATTCTGAGATGTCGAAACGGATACAAAGGATTGATCGACAATCCTCGCCGCCTCGTCGAATTTGTACGTGGACGTCAGAGGCTGACCGGATGACGGAGTCACCATCACCCGATCGGGCCGACCTGCCCGGGAATTCGGGCCATAGGACAGGTGAGTCGTTGTTGTCGGCGCACCGATTTTTACAGGAATGCCGTTTTCATAATCGACGGTTGTACGCCCGGCGGTCGGATCATCGATCTTTTTGATTTGACCGTCCGGATTGCGTTCGATGTCCCAAACGCAATCCCCAAGCTTGCGTTGAATCAGATTGCCGCCAACATCGTAAGAGAATTCTACGGGCGCCGGCGCCAATCCCGTAATCTGCGTGGGCTTGTTCGTCCGCGGATTGAAAGGATCGAAATCGGCGGGATATGAAAAGCGAACGGGTTTGGATGCGCGAACTTCCGAAATGAATGATTTAAATGTGTAATCCGCCTCGATGAGATGCCCGTTCGGCTCCATCATGCGGATGAGATTTCCCTCGACATCCCACTGCATCAGCGTCGCGTTGTTTTCCGGATCGATCGAGGCATTGAGTCGCCCGCCGGAATTTGGCATCCCGGCGGCATCTCGAATTTTCCATTCCGAATAATCAAAAGTCGACTTGTTTCCCAGGACATCCGTAACGCTTGTCTGTCTCGTCAGTGTGCTGTTCGGCGGATCGTAGGTCACCGTCACACCCGACGTGGGAGGACGAATGGATTTCACCCGACCCAACTCGTCATGGACAATCTCCTTGAAATACTGGCCCTGGCCGATCCGACTGAGACATCCGTTTTCATTGTACTGGTAAACGATCTGGTCCTGTCCGGGTATGGAGACGGATCGAAGAAAAGGCCGACTGTCCGATTCGGCCGCCGCGATGAACTCGTATTCATATTTGACCGGCCGATTTTGACCTCTGAGTACTTTTGATATCAAGGACATCCCCTCGTGGTATTCCAAACTGATGGCCCGCGATGAATCTCTGCCGTCCGGGCCGCGGTACTCTATCGAGGCTAGACGTTCGCGATCATCGTAAAAAAACCGAGAGGCCTTTTTTGAAGACGGGTCGGTCATTCCGATAAGACGGGCGATGGATCGAAGACCATCCGGAAGACCGGCGCGCTCATCAAGATCAAATATCGGCTTCAGCCGGGGGCGGGTATGAATATCAGCAAACGAATACGACGTCCCATCAGCCTTGATCAGCAGGTAATCAAACAATTCCGTGGACGGATGGAATTTAATCAAACGCATCGGCGGCTGACCATTCGGCACGCGGATCAATTCAACTCCGGTTCGACCTTCAATCGGACCATACTCGATTGGCCACGGCACAATAAACGTGTGAAGTCGGCCGTCCTCATCGACCAGAATAACAAACGTGTCGGAGGGAGGCTTTCGGAGGAGACGACCGTCCCATTTTGGGTTGTCGTTGAGGATAAACAGATTGAAATTATGAGTCCAGCCCTGACCAAGGGGTCTGGGAATGGAATCCGGTTCCAGAGCGCCGTTTTGATCATTTGATTCGGCAAGCAGCTTTAGAAATAGTTGCAGGTCTTCGAGTTCATCAAAACAATTATAGGTTCGAGTGAAATCGCGGAGATTTGATGGCGGTGGGGGTTGAACCGCAACGGCCTTGACAAAATCGGCCAGCGGGATGCTCTGTTGCCGCTCCACATCCCCCTCTCTCCAGGAGACAATGATAAAATCTATTCCGCCCGCCACGATTTGGGCCGATCCCGTGTCCGGATTAAATGAGATTGTCCCGCTCGTAGTTGAACTTCGGAGGCGGTTCTCAAACATCCTACGC
>CAZHRJ010000214.1:0-3177 GCA_964534765.1 uncultured bacterium | reverse complement strand
TTCCCGTATTCGCCAAATATCGAGTGGCCGTCGCATTTTTCGCCAATCGGGCGAGCGTGCCCGTCCCGGAGGCGTAAATAAGATCGCCCTGGGCGTAGGTATCGAGGCCGGTCCCGCCCTTGGCGACGGCCAGGGGATCCACGATGCCAATCGTAATCGAGCCCGCCCCGTTCGTGACATCGATCTCGGAGGCCGTTCCCGTAAGCGTCGCCAATACGGGGGCTGCGGCCGTTGAACCGATGGGGAGTTGGCCGTTGAGGGCCGCGCCGAGCCCGATGGGGATCGAAGTTCCCTGGCCCAGGACCAGTTGGTTGGAGGCCAGGCTCGTATAATCATGAACGCCCAGCAAGCTGAGAACCAGATCGCCGCCGCCGCCGCCGAAGGTGATTCCCACCTGACCGGCCGTGCCGGAGAACGTCCGCGTCGCCCAGGTGGAGACCCCGGTCCTTGCCGCGAAGCCGGTGGTCGAGAGTCCTTCAAGCGCGGCCAAATCATCGGCGAGGGCGAAGGTCGGATTACCGGACACGCCGTCGGGGTTTGTGATCGTGAGGCCGGCCGCCGGTTGGGCAAGAGATCGGAGCGCGAAGGTCGCCGCTCCGGTCCTCACGAGGATCCCGGTCGAGGCGAGGGCGGCCAACCCGTCCAAGTCCGCATCCCAGGCTTGAAGAACCGTCCCGATGGCGAGGGTGGGCGTGAGCGTCCCGGCGGCGTCGTTATAGGTCCAGCTTATTCCCGTATTTCCCTGGATCAAGACGGCCACTCGGTCGTCGATCGTTTCATCTATACTACCGGCCGCGAAACTCACGGTCCCGCCGAATGTGATGTTGCCGGATCCGTCGATCGTGATCTGCGTAACCGGGTGAAAAAGCCCGAACGGGTTTGTCGTCGTGGACGGGTCTTTGGAAATCATTTCATAGGTCTGCGCCATGACGGCCGAGCCGATTCCGCAGAAGATAAAACATAAAACGAGTCGTTTTTTCATCAGACGGTTCCTTGGATCTGGATTCTGAGGGCGAGAAGCGCCGTCCCGTCTTTTCTCGCCCTGCCGCGAAACTGTCCGATGAACTGGCGGAATGTTCCGGCCGGCGGGGCCGTAGGTGTGGCTCTTCCCGGCGTCGTCGCCAGCCAGGCCGGATCCCCGACATTAACCGTCGCGCCATCAGGCAACCGAACTCGTCCGATGTCCATGACGGGTAAAAACGTATCTCCCTTGCCGATCGCTTCCGTGGGGGAGAGAAACAGCGCCGGAATGACCGATGCGGCGCTTGAGGCGGCCACGGCGAGAGCGAGTCTATCGTTCGCCGGATCATATCCGAGCAATTGATAAGGCAGGATCGATGAGCCGGAATCGTTCACGATGAAACCGTCGCCCGAGGGGTCCGGTCGGGCCGCCGCTTCCAATCGCGCCAGCCGTTCCCATAGGCGATTGATTTCCCGTTCGACGGCCGTCGGATCGGTCATCGGTCCGCTGCGGCGTTCCATCAATGCAATCCACTCTCAAGCGGATGGAATCGTTCCATCACCCGGAAATCGCCGAGTTGAAACAATCCGTTCGGAGCGGTCCCGGTGATCTGATAGACCAGCGCCTTCGCCGCCCTGCCGGGAAGTCCGATCCAGCCGTTTCCGATCCGAAGATCGGTCGCGGAGAACTTGGCCGATGTAAGGTCCTGACTCGCGTCGATTTGCCAAAAAGTCTCTTCGATATTCGACGGCCCCTTGACGATGAACTCGATGCTCGGAACTTCCGTGGCCCGATGATAAAGCGTCGCGCGGAAACGCTCGCATACGGCCGGATAGATATATCTGTCTTCCTTGAAGACGAGGCCGAAACTAATCGGGCCGAGAATGAGGGTATCTCCGCTCACCGGATTATTGGTCCACGCCGAATCGACCGTGATAATCTGGCTTCCGCCGCTGTTTGAGACCGACGAGATGCGTTTGGTCTCGGAAAGGCCGTCCGAAGCCCGGACTTTGGCGATCCACAAATCTTGATGTACCGTGCCCGTGGTAAGCGGCTGGCTCGAAATCGTCACCGTCGTCGCCGCCCCGGCCGTAACGGAATACCTCAAGGAAGCGGTCGTGAATCCACGGCTGTAAACATTTTCCTTGTCCATTTCCGCGATCCAGCCGTATCTGTCGCCGCAAAACGTCTTGAATGCCTGTTCGCCGGATTTCGGGGCGTCTACGGCGATCTGCACGAAACAAGTCTGTTGCCAATCCGCCGATCCCGGATAGATGGCCCAAGGCCAGGTTTGGCCGTTCTCGTCGGTCCAGCTTCCGTTTAGGTCAATGATCACACGGCGGGCGAAATCCTTGGTCGGCGCGGCGGTATCGTACGTCGAGCCCTCAAGCGTCGCCGTCGGATTTTGATTATCGGCCTCGATAAAATGGAAAACCCACCATCGACGCTCAGGAACGTAATAGGCGAAGCTCCAGCGCAGGTTATCCGTATCGATCTTGGCTTCGACGCCGAGATACCGTCTAAGCCGGTCGCTCACGGGATGAATCTGAAGCCCCGAGGCGTCGCCGAAGATGATTGAGCCGTTGTTGCCGAGCCAGCCGACAGAGCGATTGGGGAAATGCGTGACGGTTCTGGGGGCTGCGCATCCCGCCGAACCGTTGGATTGGATCAGTTCCGGCGAGGCGTAAGCCGGTCCGGTGGCGAAGACGGCGTCATCACGAGCCTGGGCATTCTGATAGATCCGCCATGCGTTTTTGGCGCCGGCGACGATCAGGTAGGCGCCGGAGACCGCCAATCCCATCGGTTCGTCGTCCCCCATGTTCAGATCCAGAAAATTCTCATGCGGCCAGTATTCGGGGTTCGCCCCGCCGTTCGGCTCCGTGGCGTGAAGACTCCAGAAAAGCCGATTTTTTCTGCCCCGGATCATGTATCGCGCGCCGGCTTCTCCAACCGCCTGGTACTCTTCGGCGAATTCGAAGGTCGCCAGGTTAAAATCGCGCCCGATCCTCAAATGCGTCGTATTCACGAAATCCACGACCGTGAAGGGTTTGGAGCTCATCCGCGCCCAGTATGTATCCGGGGAAGCGTTCGGAACAAAAGGCGATTCTGCGTCCGTGTAAATCCACATCTCGCGTCCGACCATCCACGGGGCGAATCTCTCCCAAGCATTCGACGTCGCGAGTTTGACGAGGCCTTCTCCCTTCATCGTGGTGACG
>CAZHRJ010000213.1:0-3180 GCA_964534765.1 uncultured bacterium | reverse complement strand
TTCCTTTCTTCTGATTCTATCCTTCTCGGGCGACTTTTTCACCAAAAACTACATACCACTGTTCGCTGCTTTTGCGTGCGATCAACTGCACGGTGGTTGGATATCCCATTATAGTTCCCCCCTTCGATGTTGTATCTCGTTGAATATCTATGGTATACCATAGATATACCCGCTTGTCAAGGACTTTTCGGAAAAAACTGCACGTTTTTTCGGTGTTTGTTCCTGTTCGCTTCAGTACGGATTGTCGGTACTTGCCGACAGAAGGGATGTGCCTCTGTCTAAACTTGACGTTCAGACCGTCGGGGGGGGCTGAATAGTTACGTTTTCGTTGAGATTATCGGTCAGGCCCAGCGAGTAATTGACGTCCAGCCGCTCGTCGTCGCGGACCTCGGTTTGGGCCGTTACGCCGTATTGCCGGCCGTGCGACCGTCCGGCCGCGTCCATGGTTTTGTCGAGCGTCTGCGTCGCGTTCAAAGACAGATCGGTTTTGAACTCGGGTTCCGGCAGAAGCCGCGCGGCGGGAAAAAAGCGCCACGCAAAGTCCTTGTACCCGTAGGTCAAGCCTTTGCTTTCGTTCCGCCGGTTTCCCGTCGCCGCCGTTTTTTCGGTTGTGATCTGATACCGGAAGAAGGTCGACAGGGTGTGATTGCCGGTGGAGGTGTTGAGCTGATAATTCTGATTATTGGTGGTTGTATATGTCGTATTGTCGTTGGTCTTGTTTTTGTTTTGCTGAACGGCGACGGACGCGCTCATGTTTTTGGCGAGGGATTTTGTCATCTCGCCGCATTTTTCGAGTTCATATTTTTGGAACGGCTTGAAACTCAAATTCGTCCCATGAATTTCTGTGATCGTCCGCCTCGCCAATTGCCCGTCCAGATTGTTGCGGTTTCCCGAAAAGGTGTAGCCGAGCGTCAGATCCGGCAGATCCAGCCCTAGTTTCGCGCCGCTTGAGACGCCGGCGTTAAATCTCTGCGCGTCGGCCGACCCGCCGCCCGAAGTCGCCCGGTATGTCGGATCGACATGCTCGAACCCGGCGGTCAGGCGCGCCGGGTCAAACATCCAGCGCTTGGCTGCCTGGTAGGAGGCGTTGAATTTGTACGCGTACCCGAAGATGCGGTCTGTGGGATCGGCCTGCGTGTTGGGATCGGTGCGTGAATATGCCGCCTCGCCTTTAACATTGACGCCGGCCGCCGTGACGTCGGCATCGACGGCATACACGTCGTTCTCGACCGCGTTGGCCGGACGGACGTTGGTGTCTTCGATGCTGTCCACCTGGTCCTTCGTCTTCGCGTAACTGAGTCCAAGCTGCTGGATGGATTTCCAGCGCGATTTCCCGATGCCGCCCAGGCGAAAGCCATAGACGAACCTGTCGAAGGACGTTGCATCGATGGCCCGGGTTGGCCGGGCCAGATACATCTGGAATTCCTGCGCGAGAGCCCGGTCGCCGAGGAATTTGTCGGTGTAGTGAATGCCGACGTTGGAGCTGGTCGAAAGGGAGTAGGACGAAAAGTTTCCGCTGACGTTTCCCAGACGCAAACTGTATCGGTCGGCCCGCTCGAACGTGCCGTAGACGCCCTGCATGAGCCACCGCTTTTTGGGCTGGACCTGCCGGTCGTCCGTAAATCGTACGCTTGCGTTCGTGCTGAATTCACCGCCGCCAAGCTGGAGATATCGCTTCTTGCCGTCCAGCTTGAACGTCGCCTCCTCATGCGTCCCCCGGTCGAAAAACGACCGGCTCCGGTTGCCCTTCGCCTCTTTTTTGTAGCCCGACGCCGTCATAGCAAAATTGAACTGGTCAAAATTCACGCCCCACGTGTTGGGGTCGATCAGCCGAAGGCCGCCGTCCACCGCTCGCCCCACGTCGTTGTCCATGTCCCGGACTTTCTGGATCTCCTTGCCGACGCTCGCCGTCACGACTTTGATGCCCTCGCCGGGAAACATGACGCTGAGGGCATGGGTAGCGCCGACGGGAAACATAAAAAAGGCGGCAAAAAACCGCATCGCCTTGGTGAAGGGTATGCACATATCAGTTGTTCGGCGTCGAGCGCGGGTTGGTGACGCTGGAGACGTCCTGATATTGTGCCAATGTTCCATCAGGCACCGTCGTCGACGTGGTCACCGTTGTCGGGGGAGCGTTGCCATTGCCGATAAAATAACATCCACTCAACGTGACATTCGGACTTCCGTTTCCGTTGAAATCTCCTCCAAAAATGCCGCTGCCAAATAATGCGCCAAGTTGGGGACCATTTGTAATGAAGTCACAATTCGTCAAAGTCAGGCTTATGCCGTCGTCGGTAAATATGCTTCCGTCCGGACCAAAATTGAAAATGCCTGTGTTATAATTCTTAATAACGTCGTTTGTGAACGTCACTGTCGCGTTGCTGGTATACAAAAAGACGCCAACCCCCTGGGCACGACCGGTTGTTGTTGGGGAATCTCCGATGTATGTATTTCTGGACGAAGACAATGTCCCGGAGAATGTACTGGGCGCAAATATGGCGGGCGAGTCCACCCCGTTCGAAACTGTATTCCCGCTAAATGTGATGTTCGAGCTTCCATCCACCAAAAGAGCGCGGAGAGTCGTCGCTGACGAACCGCCGGCCTTTCTGATCGTGTTCCCCGAAATAGTCGGAGACCCGCCTTTGCAATAAAAAGCGGTGTACTCGGGATAGACAGTGCCATTCTGTATTGTCGGACTGCCGCCTGAAACGGTTACTAGGGTATCGGCATCCTGCATAGTGACGGATGTGAACAGAACGCTGGAACCGGTGGCAATGGTGATGCCCCCCCATTTCGCGGTTCCGGATTTTTTGAATGTCGACGACATCGCATTGAACGTCCCGTTGACGATAACCTTGGCGCTGTCGCCCATGCCGAAGGTCGTCGTGGACGACGTGGCGTCCAGCGTTCCCGCGATCGTCAGGGTCGAATTATCGTCCGCCGTCACGGTTGATGCCTTGCAGGTGATGGTCACACCGGCCGGGATGGTGATGCTCGTTGTGACAGTGATCGATCCCGTCCATGTCTGATCGGCCGTCGGGCTGGACGAAATACTGCCCGTCACTTCCTGACTCACGCTGAGGCCGGCCACCTGCTCCGCCGGAAGTTCCGGCACGTCCGCGGAGGTCGCGGCGGCCGTCTCGCGCTTGTCGTCCACCACGATGGCCTTCGTCACTTTCG
>CAZHRJ010000212.1:0-3185 GCA_964534765.1 uncultured bacterium | reverse complement strand
CGATCACGGCGAGCGCGATTGCGAATTCGGGGAGGTCGCCGGCGCGCGCCCAGGTCGTGCCGCCTTCGGGGCAGAGGAGAAGGTCGGGGGCGAAGGCGGGGAGTGAGACGACGGCAGTCGGGTCGAACGGGCCGCGGGTCGCGTTGGCGTGATGGAGCCAGTATCGGGCCGTCATCGGTCCGACTCGTTCGCCTCCAGCAACCAGTCCGATGCCGAGATCACCTTGATTCCCTCGAGGAAGAAGGTGGCTCCCTCGCCGTCCCGGCGAACTGATAGGAAATTTGATTTGGCGGACATGAGCGCATAAAATCACAAGCGTGCGGGACGGTCAATGGCGATGGTGTTTTCGAGGAAAACTCTCCGATTCGTCTACGAGGGGGTCCGGAAGTCCTCCAAAACAATCTGAAGATCCACACGGCCGTTCCAGACGTTGCGGGTGAGTTCAAACACCGCGTCGATGCGGCTCTGTATACGATCGGCCCGGCCGCCCATGCCCCATCCCACGGCGGTGACGGCTTGCTGGGGACTGTCGCCAATGCGGAGCCTCAAATGTTGTCCCTCGTCGCCAATCCTGCGGACGTCGACAACCGGGGCGTTGAAGATTGCGAATTTGGGAAACGGGTTGCCTTTTCCGAAAGGTTCGAGCGCGGCCGTCTGATCCAGGATCTCCATGGTCAGGTGTTCGGTCCACATTTCCGCGTCGACATCAATGACGGATTCCGGCGTGCTGTCCGCCTGCAGCCGCGCGGTTACAGATTTCTTGAGGCGCTCGAACAAAGCCGGGATTTGCGCGGGATTTGCCGTCACGCCAACGGCCTGGTGGTGGCCGCCGAATTTTTCAAGAAGGTCGGCGCAATCGTTGACCGCGTCGAACAGGTTGAGCGATTCGACCGAGCGTGCGGTTCCGACGCCTTTGCCGTCTTCGACCAGAATGATCATGACGGGCCGGCCGAGGGCCTCTTTGATGCGGCCGGCGACAATGCCGGTGACGCCGTGGGGAATGCCCTCCGCATGGATGCAGATGATCCGGTCGTTGGCCAGGTCGTTCTGAATGGGCACGAGTTCCATCAACCGCCGGAAATTGTCTTTGCCCAGTTCTTTTCGTTCTGTATTGAGGCGGATAATTTCCTCCGACAGTTCGACGGCCTCCTGTTTGGATGCGGTGGTCAACAGTTTCAACGCGGGCGTCGCGTCGCCCATCCGGCCCGGCGCGTTTAACAGAGGTCCGAGCGAGAAGGCCAAATCCCTGCCGGTCGGCGACGCAAGATCGAGTCGTTCGAGAAGGCATTTGAGGCCCAGGGGAGGATTGTCGCGGAGAATCTTCATTCCTTCGGCGACGATCGCCCGATTTTCGCCGGTCAGAGGCATGACGTCGGCCACGGCGGCAAGCGCGGCGAGGGGGATGAGCCGCTCGTAAAACAAGCGGCGTTCATGATCCGCGCGGCTCCGCATCTCATAAAAAACCAGCGCCGTGGTTTGAGCGTCCGGCAGGGCGCGATGCCGCGTGGTGACGGCGACGCCCAGTTCCCCGGCGACTCCCGCGAGCGAGCGGCTGATCAGCCCGGGGATGCCGGCAGCCGACGCGGCCATGATATCCATCGTCGGGTGATTCAAATCCGCGTCCAGATGGCGTTTGAATTCCGCCGTCAAAAATCCCCGATCAAAATCGAATCGATACCCGCAGAGGAGCGTGTCCGGTTCGGAAATAAATTCCCGGAAACTGGCGAGCGTGGGGCGCCGGTCGGCGCCGTTGGCCGCAAGCTCCTGATCTGTAATGCCGGTGATTTTTTGAATCTCCTCCGGCAGGGGGCGGTCGAGTTTGATGAGACTGGAAAATTCGGAGAGTATCACGCCATTTCTATATTTGACCGCGCCAATTTCGATGATTTCGTCGGCACCGGGATTGAGTCCGGTGGTTTCCACATCGACGAAAACGACCGGCCGGTTGGCATAGGGCGCGGTTGCCCGGCTTTCGATCAGCGCCATGGCCAGTTTGAACGCCACGCCCGCGCCGGACAGATATTTGAAGGGGTAGGGTTCACCCGCGATGCCGGGGTGCAAAATGGCGAACGCCCGCGGCAGCGCCGGTTTTTGTTGGTGGTGGTCGGCGATGATGATGTCCATCCCCGCGGCTTTGGCCTCGGCCACTCGTTCCAATTCGGCGATCCCCGTATCGACCGTGATCCCGAGTGTGAATCCCTCGCGGATCGCCCGTGCGAGCGTGTCGGGGTGAACGCCGTATCCTTCGCCTCCGGCCGGGATATGGGAATCGACGGTTGCTCCCAAAGCTGTGAGAATGATGCGGAGGATGGCGGTCCCGCCGACGCCGTCCACATCGCGGTCACCGAAAATGAAAATTTTTTCTTTCCGGTCAATGGCATGGCGTACGCGCGCGACGGCTTTTTCCATGTGTTGGAAAAGGAATGGCGAGAGGATTTGCGCGGCCGCGGGATTCATAAATTCACGAGCTTCAGCCGGCGTCCGAACGCCGCGATTGAGGAGCAACCGCGCCTGCAGGGGGGTTACACCGCACTCCCGCATCAGCGTCTGTTCGGCGACCGGATCTCCCGGCCGGATGCACCATTGACGTTGCGGCCGACCTTCGATGGCTCCCCCCGACTTGTCGTTCGTTGCAACGCTCTCTTGTCCTGGCATCAGGGAACCATTTGAACAAAGGATGGCGTGTCCTTCAAGTATTATACATCGGCCGAGAGCTGATGAATCTCTGCCCATAGAACGGATCGGACATACTCGTCGATAAACTGGACATCGTCCGCTGAGCGCCAGGAGCTACTCCAGCACAAACCGGCTCAACCAGTCCATAATCGCTACAAGTGTCGCCGATACCGTGACGGCGTGGCGGAGAATCTGATGGAGCAGGCCGGCTGAATGAAAGCCGAGGATCGGAATTGAACCGACGACCTACTCCTTACCATCCAGCAGTTCCGTCAACGGCCATTTCACTCAATAATAACACCCTTTCGATAACTATCAACCTCAACCTGCGCATCGAAAACGGCGGCCGGAATGTCGATGTCTCCATCGGGTCGGACGTACGGCCCAGCGGGGCTGGGTCCAACCCGTGACCGACAAAGGCTTGAATCCCGTCATGGATATGGAGCGCGACCCCGTGGGCCTTTCGTCGATGGATGACGTTTTCTGCCTTGCGCCCTGCGTGACGCTTC
>CAZHRJ010000211.1:0-3238 GCA_964534765.1 uncultured bacterium | reverse complement strand
GGCCGATGATCCGCATCCCAGCGTCCGATGGGCCGGCGTGCCCGACCGGCCGATTGCGATACGTCTGCTGTACGGACCATCCTCGTATCTGCAGGTGTTTGCCGATACCGCGGCCGCCATCCGGGCGCTTCGGGTGCGGGGGCTTTCGGCGGACGCCTTCGGCCAGTTGCGGCCAATCCCTGGCGACAGCGCCGTCGGTTTCTGGAACAATTTCCCGGCACCCGTGACGATCGAAATTCGGACAGGCGATCGGAGTTTCCTCATGACGGAAACCCACGCATGGCCCGGACCGGCCAATCTCGACCCGGTCATTCCGGACCAGGTTCCGCCCGGAGGAGCCTATCTGCGCGCCCGAATCGGGGCGGAAGAATGGGGGGAATCGGTACCCATCCGAATTCTTCCATATCCCCGGCCGGAGGCAAAGCATCGAAAGGTGGAGACTGTCGTTATCCGGGGTTATCCGGGCCAGACGGTTTTTGCGCACCAGTTCCCAAATCCCGGCGGGGACGGCAGGTTCTATCTGATACGCCGGGGAAAAGTAAAACCGGTTCAACCCATATGGCTGGAAAGCCGTACGGACGGCAAGTACATCCGATTTCCGGCGGAGGCCGGCCCGGGCGAGTCCGATCTGGTCTATGCGGAAAAAATCGGCAGGATCTGGAATTCCAGATTCGATTACTGGCGGCTGAGACGCGAACCCCGACCCGGAAACTCGCGGGATCGGAAACGGTTCTAGCCATGGACGGCCCGTTAACCCGGATATTTCATAAACAAGCGGATGACGTGTGAATTTCAGAAAACAATTTGGGATGAAAAAGTCTGGAGTATTCCGAGACGGGTTCAGTGAACAAGGGTGATTGGGGTGATTGGGGTGATTGGGTGATTGGGGGTGATTGGGGTGATTGGTGGGTGATTGGTGCCAGCCCCTAAGTTATTGAAGTTTACAACAACTGTCTGGGCATGCCTGCATCAACAGCTCATCTTCGCTCACAATTCAACTTTAACAGCCTGAACACCAGAAGGATAAATTAGACCCGTCCCATTTTTCTTTCTCCATTTGCCGCTTCTTGTCATTCGCAGTAAACATTCAGGTCAAGAACAAGCACGTCAAGAAGGTCATACCGGGGATGGCAATGTTTCGACGGCCTAGACGATTTCGAGAAGAAGCGGGAGGTTCAGCGCAAAGCCGGTGGCGGGGATCGATTTTCTGTAAGGATCGGCCAGACGGTCGTATCGGCCGCCGGAGGCGATCGGCTTCCCGACGTTCCGGGCGTAGGCTTCAAAAACGGTTCCGGTGTAATACTCGAGCGACTGAACCACTCCGAGATCGACGGAAATTTTTCGGCCAAACCCGCCGGAACTCTCGGGCGCGGCGAGAGCCTCGTATACCCGCCGAACCTGATCCAACCCCAACCGGCTCCGCTCGCTCTCCACTGACTTCGACGCGCGGTCAAATACCTCCGGGCCGCCAAACCACGCCGGCAGAGCCGCGAGCGCGGCTTTTTTCGCGCTCGTCAGCGCGCACCCGTCAAGCGCGCGGGCCAGGGACGACTCGTCCTTGCGGAGAATCGCCTCGCGGATGGTTTGGAGAAGGGCAGAATCGACGGACGTTCCGGCGACGATGCCTTTGAAGACCTCAACGGTGCCGATATCGATCAGATAATCTTCAACCCCGACCGCGCTCAGCGTCCGGGCCAGGACTCGGATGATCTCAATGTCGGCCGACTCGCCCGGCTCGCCCAGGATTTCCGCGCCGATCTGAGGGACTTCCATATATCCTCCGGACTCCTTTTTCCTACGAAACACGCTTCCGGAATAGGACAGCCGCGCGGGCAGAGGGAAATTGTCGCTGGATGCGATGAACCGGATGACGGACATGGTGTGATCATACCGGAGCGCCATGAGGCGGCCGTCTGGAGAAACGAATTTGCACCGGTCCGCGGCCGCGTCCGATGACTGGGCGGGCACGAACTCAAGCGTCGGCAGCTCGACGGGTGAAAAACCCGACATCGCCAGACACGCGGCGGCCGATCGCTCGATTTTCTGTTTCTTCAGCGCAAGAGCCGGCGGAAGACAGAGGCCGCCCTCGGGCCAGCTCGGATCGGACATTCTAATTGACGACGTTGATGACGCGGTTGTTCAGGAAAAATTCAACAATCTGGTCGGACAACATCTCCGCGCACGTGTCCTGAGACTCACGCGTGGCCGCGCCGATGTGGGGCGCCAGAATCAGCCGCTCATCCCGCAAGAGGTCGGGGTTGACTGGCGGCTCCTGCTCGTAGACATCGAGCGCGGCGCCGGCGATTTTTCCGTCGCGGATGGCCTCGATGATCGCCGGTTCATCCAGGATGCCGCCGCGGGCGGCGTTGATGATCCGAACGCCGGGCTTCATTTTCTGTATCGCATCGCGGCCGACCATCGCCCGGGTTTCCTTGGTCAGGGGCGTGTGAATGGAAATGTAATCGGACCGACTGTAAATGTCCTCGACGCTCGACACGGGCTCGCACACGTCTCGAAGAATTTCCGGGTCAAGATAGGGATCAAATCCAAGAATGTCCATCCCAAACGCCCGCGCACGACGCGCAACCTCGCAGCCGATCCGGCCCACACCGAGCAGGCCCAGCGTTTTGCCTTTAAGCTCAGCTCCCATCAACGTCTTCTTCTCCCATTTTCCCTCTTTCATGGAACGGTCCGCCTTCGGGATCTGACGCGCCAGACTCAACATGAACCCCAGGGTGAGCTCCACAACAGCGTTGGAATTTCCACCCGGCGTGTTCATCACCTTGACTCCCGCGCTCGTCGCGGCGCTCACATCCACATTGTCCACGCCCACACCCGCGCGGCCGACCAGCTTCAGTCCCTGCTGGGACTCGAAAACTTTCCGCGTGACACGGGTCGAGCTTCTGACGACCAGACAATCGACGGGTTTGTCGCGAAGACGCACGATCAGATCATTCTCCGGGAGCGCCTTGGTCTCCTCCACTTGAAACTGCCGCTCTTTAAGCCGGTCCACGGCACGCTTGGCGACGCCATCACAGAGAAGAACTTTCACAGCGGACACGGGCACCGTCAACCTTCCTGAACGGTCTTGAGGGCCGAGGCCAGACCCGCGCCGATATCGACCGTGTGGCCGAGCCGGCCGAGGCCCATGCCCAGGGCCCCGAGAGCGGCGAGGGCGTCGAAGGGATCCATGTACCCCATGTGAGCGATCCGCACGACCTTGCCCTTGATCTCATCC
>CAZHRJ010000210.1:0-3283 GCA_964534765.1 uncultured bacterium | reverse complement strand
AATACCTGCTCTACCTGCATCAGATTTTCCGGGGACACATCCGCCCGGAATCGGTCGCCCGGATAGACTGCGACCGCGGCGAACGGTGTTTCCTGACGGATGCGGACGAGATGGAGACGGGTCAGCTCCAATAGAGCCAGGAGGAGCACCAGCAAATCCACTCGGCGCGCGCCCAGAAAAAAAACTTCGTCAAACACCAACGGCGCAGGGCCGTCTCCGGCCGGCGTCGGAGACGTGGGCGCCGCCCACACTTGGGGCGTCGGAGACGCTGACCCGGCCGGCGCCAGCCGCCTCAAAATTTCTCGCGCGCGTTCCTCCACAAGCGAAATGTCCAGCGCGATTTCCTCCGGCGGACATTTCCGGCCGCGCGCGGCGTCGAGAACGATGCGGTATTCGGCCAGAAGCGAGTAGAGTGTGGCCTCCTGGAGAAGGATGACACCTTTTCGATAGGGCGCGGAAAGATCGATGGTGCCCCGGAAAAATCGTTTTGCCGCTTCGACCGAGCGTTCCTTCAAAATGTGACCGGAGGTCTGAACGCGGCGGTAGAGGAGAAGGCGGTCAACGAGTTTTTTTCGCGGATCGGCCTCCTCGGGATCGGCCGACGCCAGGCGCGGGATGAGCATGCGGCTTTTGATCTGGAGCAGTTCCGATGCCATGGCCATGTACCCGCCGGCGATTTCGAGATTGAGTTCCCGCTGCTTCTCGATGTACCCCACGTACTGGTCGGTAATCGGCACCACCGGCAACTGTCGGATGTCCATTCGATTTTTTTTTATTAAAAAAAGGAGCAAATCCAGCGGCCCCGAGAACTGATCCAGCGTAACGGTAAACGCATCCGGATCCGCAACAGCGTCCGCGGCCGCCCCCATTTCCCCCCGAGTCTGCAAGGCGTTTTGGTCCAACATGCTGACCGAACCCTACATAACCGGATTAAAAATCTCAAGTAGGCATACAGGGATGGTCGGCAGACCGCCTGGCTCCGGTAATGGGGACATCCGCGAGTACGAATCGTGACCGGCGAACTACGATTCGATCCGGAGCCGGTCGGCCAGGAGGCAGGCTTCATCAAGGGCCAGCTGATCGATCCGCAGACGCGACCAGTCGGAAGACGTCTCCCGATGGAGTTCGCGCAATAGATCCGAGGGGATGGTCGACGCCAGAACTTTTCGCCTGTGCCGGAAGAGGCGCCTTGGAATTTCCCGATCCTGGACCGACCAGGTCACACCCGGCCGCAACGCCAGCCGGACGGCCATGGACGTTACATCCGGGCGGGGAAAAAACACGCCGGCCGACAGACGAAAGAGTTTTGTCCGCAGATCACAAAACCGGCCGGCCAGGAGGGTGATCGGACCCATGGACCGGCCGCCTTGAGAAATCAACCGTTCCGCCACCTCGGACTGCAGACAGACCACCGCCTCGGAAAAAAGACCGCTGTGCTGAAAGAGTTTTTCGAGCAGGGAGGCCGATACGCTGTAGGGCAAATTGCCAAAGAGCGCCCGCGGCGCGGGCGTCCGGTCAAGCAATTCCGCCCAGTCCACGCGGAGCGCATCGGAATGGATCAGCTGAAATCCCGGCCGGTCGGAATAGGTCAACCGCAGATACTCACACAGCCGCGAGTCGATTTCCACCGCCACTACGCGGGCGGCGGTCGACAGAATCTCTCCCGTCAGAGCGCCTAGACCAGGCCCGATTTCGAACGCGGTCGAAAATGGCCGCGTGACCGACGCCACCATCCGGCGGGCAAGCGCCGGCTGAACCAGGAAATTCTGGCCGCGGCCCTTGGAAGGTCGAAATCCGAGCGACCGGAAAGTCTCCGCGAGGGCCGTCACCGGATGGCCCAGTCGATGGCGAGCCGCATGCTGCGGGGATCGGCAAGGCCCTTGCCCGCGATGTCAAAGGCGGTCCCATGCGCGGGTGAGGCGCGCCGAACCGGAAGACCGAGCGTGATGTTGACGGACCGATCGATCCCGCGGAACTTCACGGGAATCAAACCCTGATCATGATACATCGCCAAAAACGCGTCACTGGATGGATGGGAAAAGGCGCTGTCGGCCGGCGCCGGACCCACGGCGACGCCTGCGGAGCGGCGGTTAAACCGCCGGATGCCAAGCGTGATCCGTTGATCCTCCGTTCCGATCCGCCCGCCTTCACCGGCGTGCGGGTTCAATCCGAGGACGGTGATTTTTGGACGATGGGACACTCGCAGCGATCGGAGACCGGCGGCCAGGATGGTCAGGGATTGATGGACGGCGTCCGCCGTCACGCGATCGGGCACATCGCGGAGCGGAATGTGTTCCGTCACCAGACCCACGCGAATCAACCCGTTCACCAGCATCATCAGGGGCCGGACGCCAAAGGCCCGACCCATATATCCGGTGTGGCCGTCAAAAGGCACGCCCGCGCGAATGCAGGCCTGCTTGGAAAGAGGCGCCGTCACCAGGGAAAATCGGGATGGATTCTCCTTGAGAATCCTGACCGCGCATTCGAAGGCCCGGAACCCAGCCAGAGCGGCCGGACGGGTGATGGCGCCCGGGGTCCACCGGACCGGCCGGCCCGGATCGGGATCGAGCAAAAAAAGTCCAGGGCCGGGATTTATGCCGGGGACGTCCTCCATCCGGACGGCCTGCATCCGCCGGCGCAAGAAATGTTTCCATGGAATAATCGCCGACTCCGGCCCGACCAGCACCACCGGATTTTTCCCGGCAACGCGACCGACCGACTTGGCGGCAACCTCGGGACCGATCCCGTTGGGATCGCCGAGACTGATCAGGAGGATACGGTTGCGGTTCATGGGGAATTCAGGAGGGGGGTCAATCGACGAAACGAATATGAGCGCGTTCCCAGAGGGTTGAGACGTAGGCGTTGGATTCGGCGACGGATTTAAGCCGGAACAGCCGGTCCTTTATTTTTTTGCGGTCGTCCGGCGGCAGTTCATCCAGAGGTTTGAGCCGGCGGTCGACCAGCTGGACGACGGCGAATCCGGCCTGAGTCGGAATCACGCCGCTCAAATCCCCTACGCCGCTGAGCTTGATCACCTCCGCCTCAATTTCCTCCGCCCACTTGCCCAGGAGGTACGTTCCCATGTCTCCGTTTTCATCAAGGCCCGAGCCGGACGAAAATTGCCGGACGGCTTCCGGGAAGGTGATTTTTCCGCTTTTGAGCTGCAGGAGCGCCCGGGTCGCATCGTCGGCTGACAGGGTCAGAAACATCCGGGTCGAATACTGAGACCGGATGTCATCGTCGGTCACCACTCGCACATCGTGCAACCCCTCGAGATCTTCAA
>CAZHRJ010000209.1:0-3305 GCA_964534765.1 uncultured bacterium | reverse complement strand
CTCTATCATATTTGGATTGCCCATCAAATGCAAAATCTTAAGTTAGCTGGCATGCTGTTTAGAGTAGTCCCTCCTGTTTGTACCACTTGACCGTCTCGCAGATTCCTTCGTCCAGGGGCGTGACGGGGATACCCAGTTCCGTCCGGGCCTTTGAGAAATCGACGGCGGTGCCGCGCTGCATCGCCTCGACCTGGGCTCTCATTACGGTGAATTTCCTGCCAAAGACCGCATAGAGTTTCGGTATGATCTCGACGCCGAGTTCGATCATCCATTCGGGGATCCGGATGATGGGCCGATGGGTCCCGGTGACCTCATCCAGCTTTGCGAGAAACTCAGCCAGCGTCACTTCCTCTCCTCCGATCAAATACTTGTGCCCCGGCCGGCCCTTCTCCATCGCCAGGATCTGCGCCGCGACCGCGTCCTTGACATAGACGAGGTTGCACGGAGAATCCAGAAAACTGATCAGCCGGATCCGCGGTTTCAGATGCAGTTTGAAAAATTCGCCCAAGGTGTGAGTATCCCGCGGCCCGTAGACGATGGTGGGATTAAGCACCGTGACCGGCAGGCCCCTGGCGCCGTATTCATAGGCGAGCATCTCTCCCTGATATTTGGAGAACATGTAGGGCGCGGAAAAAGGCGTGCGGTGGATGTTGCTCTCATTGATCCGTGTGCGATTTTCTTTCATGGTGACGCAACTGCTCGTGTGGACGACCTTCCTGACGCCCTTTTTCATCGCCGCCTCCATGACATTCCGTGTGCCGAGGACATTAATGGTGAAAAAGGATTCAACCGGAGTCGTTGGGGTGTTTAGAGCCGCCGCCAGGTGAAACACGCGGTCGATGCCCTCCATCGCCCGCTCGACAAACGCGGCGTCCCGGATATCGCCGACATGCCGCGTCACGGAAAGCCCGGCATCCATATGCTGGATCGGATCCTTGTCATAAATCATCACGGAAACCTCGTCCCCGCGACCGACCAGCCGTTCAACCAGATGGCTCCCCACAAATCCGGCGGCGCCCGTAACCAATGTTTTCATCGTGGCCAAAAGTATTAGGTGTAACGAAGGGAATTGTCAATCAACAGACGAAAGCCGCCCGCTCCCCCTGTCCCGTCAAACTCCATACCGGGGCGTAGCTTGGCTTGGAAGAGCGCCTGCTTTGGGAGGACTCCCGAAACTTTTCCATTTTCGGTGCTTGCGCACATCGTTCGTCGGTTTCTGTTCAATAACACTGATTTGACAAAAGATATAAAAAGTGATATTAACAAAACATGCAGAGTTTCCTTGCGAATTGCCATGACGACTTTCTCCGCGAGTCCGCGGACTGGCCGGGTCTTGCGTTTCAGGAGTATGTGCGGATCCAGCTCACCAAGGAGATGGTAATCGGCGCCTCCATCGCGGGCTTCTTCGACCGGGGCGTCTGGGAGGGCGCCAGCAGTCTCGTGCACAATCCGCTGCTGCCGGCTAAGGATCGCCTTCATCGGACGACGGTGGACGCGGATACCACGATCGAAAAGGCCGCGGAGGCCGATCTGATCGGGTACGCAAACCGGATCGCGGAGGTTCTGAACAAGGTGTTCCGGCCGTCCGGGGAACTGCGGGTCGTGTCGCCGGAGAAAATGTCGCTGGCCAGGGCCGGCGAGCCGGGCGCGCCGCCGATCTTTCGGGCGGAGTTCATGTACGTGGAACTGCGCGCCGGTCTGCCGGATGTTGTCAGGGCGGCGCTTCCTCACACGAAAGGTCAAAACGATCACAGATTCCGGGTGATGTGGGAAGTGACCGTCCTGCCGGAGGTCGGCAGGGAACCACGCTACATCAGCGGCGCCGCCGGCTCGAACGTGCAGGTGTGGGCCTCGCCCCTCGACGTCTGCCTGGCAAACAAGTTTCATGCTGTCTTGAACGCGCACCGGGCGGCGAACCCGCGGCAGAAATGGCGGTCGGACATGTTCGACATTTACTGGCTGCGCGGTCTGGGACATGACATCACGGAGGAACGGGCCGTTCAGGTTTTCAAAGCGAATGGATTTGACATTCAGGATGTGGAGGCGGCGGCGGACAAACACCGAAGCAAGGCGAACCGCCCGGACAAATCCGAAGTTGCGGCCATGGCCGGCTTTTTGAGGGAAAAGGTCAGGATGACCCTGCCGCTTGATGCGCTGGAGCTGGAGGCGGAGAAGATTCTCTCGTCCGTTCGCCAGTGGGTTGTGTCCCGATGGGACAGTTTCGGCGGGACGAACCGAAAGGCAGTCCACGGAACCGGAAGGAAACGAAAATGACGACCCTTCTTTATGACACGCCTACGGCCAGATGGGCGGCATCGGTTGAGCGAGCGGCTGATGCCGGCAAGGCGCTGTGGCGTTATGACGAGTTCAGGACGCTGGGCGGGCAGTGCGACATGTCCGGCGCCCGCGTTGACCAGCTTCTGCGCAAGATGTGCGCCGCCGGAAAGATCGAGCGGATCTTGTCGGGCCGGTACGCCATAGCGGGCCGTCAGCTGGATCCGGCTGAAGTCGTGCGCTTCATTGATCCCGGCGCCGTAACAACGGGGAGGTACGTCCTGTATGTGAACAACGCCACGGAAGACGCGGTATGCGCCCGCGTGGACGCCATTACCCTGGGCAAGCCCCGGCGCGTCACCGCCGGAAACGTCGATTACGTGTTTCACAGGGTGCCGATGAAATTCATGTGCGGATTCAGCATGGAGGATCGCAAGGCTTATCCGGAGAAAGCCCTTCTGGACGCCGTCTATCTTTCGTCCATGGCGGCCAAACGCTCCAAATCCGCGACGCGCGCGCCGTGCTTTGACGTCACGGATATCATGCTGGAGGGTGTTGGCCTTCGCCGCCCCGCCGCCGGGTGCGAGGCGTGGCTACCGAGGATCGCCGAATATATTGAGCTTTATCCGCCTTTCGTGTCGAGGAAACTCGATGCAGCCGGTTTGAAATGGCGACGGCCGTTGAAGACCGGCAAAAGATAGGAAATCCGACGATGGTCAGGTACACCGACGGCGGGGTGCCCAATCGTCGACATTCCCACCCACAACGGCAACACACCTGAGACCATCTATCGAGAATACGCGAAAGCTTCACCGTGGAAAGTGTTGGAAGCATCCCGCAACAAATGGCAAACTGGAAAGTATTGAAGAAACGGCAGTGGAAGGTATCCTAACCATGCCAAATCAGCTTGTACGACGCTTGTACAGCGATTTTAGTGCTTTTGTAAGTCTTAGACCGGGGCGTAGCTTAGCTTGGAAGAGCGCCTGCTTTGGGAGCAGGAGGCCGCGTGTTCAAATCACGCCGCCCCGATT
>CAZHRJ010000208.1:0-3319 GCA_964534765.1 uncultured bacterium | reverse complement strand
AGACGATCAGCTCGGCGATCGCCAACGGCCATACGATCCGGCGCAACGATCGCCCTTTCTCGTCACCCATGACAGCCATTCACCAGCGGGGAGCGGCCGCTCTATGGCCCTGCAGGACGCCGAGCAACGTCGAGTCGGGGCACGCGGGCCCGTTCTCCCTTACCGAGGCCCCGACGTCATTGCCGGGAGAAATAGACGTTGAGAACGGGAACGTCGGTGAAATCGACGGGATCGATCCCGTTGTCGATCACCAAAACCTTCCAGCCGGGCGGCACCATGGCGGCGACCGTGACGCTGGTCAGGTCGGCGACCGAGACATGGTTTGGCAAGCCCCAGTGGGCGGCGAACTCGGCGGTGTGGTAGCCGGGCGCATCCGCGGCGGGATTGACGATGGTAATCGACGGTTGAGCCAAGCGCGATTGCCCCTCGCAACGGACGGCGACCACATTACCGCGGATCAAGGAAAGCGTAAACCAAGGGGAGTGGAGTCGGACCGCCGCATCGACGCCCCCGGGCAAGCGACCGCCGCATCCATCGGCGATACCAATCGTACGCACGGTGGCATCGCTTAGAAAAACGGCCCAGGGAATCCCGGGCCGTTCTCGAGCCGCGCTGCGGCGCGATGGTTGCGGGGGCCCGCAACTGCCTTAATTTGCTGCTGTTCGTGAGCGGGCTCCCGAAGGCTGTACCCTCGCCATAATTGGCTCAAATCTGGTGCCTGTAGCCGCCGACAACTGACTTTCCAAGTGTATATCTGAAGGGTCGCGGATACATGGTCATTCGCGACGCGGTCATCGCCGCGGCACTGAGGTTCGCCAGCGAGGTATCCGATTGAACTAAACGGGCCGCGTCAGCGGCTGAGAATGATAATGATAATTCCGACCGCCAGCACGGCCGACCAGCCAAGCCGCCTCCCGACACTCTGCTCACCTAAATACATCCCGCCGAGCAGGACGGATATCGGTATCGACGCCTGACGCAAGGTGCTGACGGCGGCAACGTCCCCGCCAAGTTGGAAGGCAATTAAAATCAGGAGATAGGAAACGTAGGATAGCGCGCCGGCGGCGATGATTCGCAGTGGCGTTGCCCGCCATCCCGCCAACAATTGGGCGCCGCGCGATCGATAGGGGGGCCTTCTCAATGCGAAATACGCGCCACAAAAAAGAACCAGGAGAATATTCACCCACACCATCAGCACCATCGGCTCGATCAATTGCATCGCCTGCGCGTCGGCCAACGCGGTAATGCCGTGCCCCGCCATCGCCACCGAAGCAGCGCCAAGCGTCAGGGGGGTATGGAAGAGAGTGATGCTGCGGCGATATTGGAGAAAAAAAGCTCCGACGAGCGTCACGCCGATACCTGCGAGAAGGGCTGGCGAATATCGATGACCGAGAAACAGGAAACCCGCGACGACGATGAACAGCGGCGAAGACCTGATGATCGGATAGTAAACCGAAAGGTCGCCGCGGGCCATTGTCGCCTGTACGCCCACGTAATAAAGGAAAAGACCCCCGCCGGACGCTAGGACCAAGGGCCATGCCGTTACAACCGACAGCGGGCTGGCATCGACCGCCCATGCGTGGATTGCCGCTAAAATCACCCACAGCACGATCACTCCGAAATAGGCACTTTCGGGAAATTGAACGCCTTTCATCAGGAAGTCTCGTACCGGATGGAGGGATGCAGAGACGAGCACCAATCCTGCAATCAAAATATCCATGACGTTGCCTCTCTGGCGTTGGTCATAGATTGAAGACTCCCCGGATAATTCCAATGAGACCGAATCGAAGACGACTCTTAATTAATCGAATCGAAAGCAGGGCAAACCGGGACCTGAAATTGTTCGCCTCATGTGATCGGTCCCTCAAAGGCTTGCGCAGCTTCCTGGAAAGGGGATCGATGCCACAGACAGTCACCAAGGTCATGATGATCGGGCACTTGATCCCAGCAAGGACTCCAGATTCTGGCTGACCGATCGACGCGTCATAATAATGCCGCAGGCTGCTTGTCTTCGTCTTGATCGACCAATGAACAAATGTCGATAGATCCATGGTGGTGCCGGCGGCCGTAGAGCGGACGTTTCTTAGGGGCTGATCGGTCGATGGCGCTCGACGCCAAAGAATAGCCATCTCTGACTGCCTCCCGTCCCGCCCGAAATACCAGGACCACCGGTCAACCGTCGGGAGACCTACCGTCGCCTGGCCATTCGCCGCGCATCAGCCTGGGTTGGATTTGGGTGAAGACCAATTCCGGCAGATGCCGCGCCCCGGGAATGAGGTAGTCGGCTCCGGCGCGTTTTAGTGTTTTGCGGTCGTGGGCGCCCGTTTCATAGATGCCGACGGTCCAGGCGCCGGAGTTGACGCCTTCCTCGACGCCGGCGGTGATGTCATCGGCCTTGACCACGGCCGCGGGCGGATAGACGTTTGTCTTGTACATGCAGTCATAGACCAGGAACGGCGTCGGGCGGCCGCGGACGTTTTCCGAATCGGCGGTGACGTCGAAGCGGATGCTGAATTTGCTGGCCAGCGTCCCGTAGATGGCCTCGTAGGTCTCCTTGGGATAGCCGGTGTCGCAGCCGACCAAAATCCCAGCTTTCTGCAATTCCCCGATGGCCTTCGCCACACCATGGAACGGGCGGATCAAATCCTCACTCACCGCCACCTCGGCCATGGTCGGGCGGAACATGTCGAACATCTCGTCCAGATCCTGGCTGGTCCAGTCGTGGCCGTGGGCCTTGCGGAATTGCGCCGCCACGTCGTCGAAAGCGAGGATATCGGCCAAGTGCTCCTTCTTGAACTTCCCCATGGGCCGGCGGATGGTTTCCCAGTCAACGTCCATGCCGTGGGCCTTGAACATTTTCTCGAAGACGATTACCGGCCCCTTCACCGCAAGACCGTCGTCGTTGGGGTAAAAATGCTTGAGATCCTGGGGTCCGTCGCAGACAGTCCCGGCAATGTCGAGAATGACGAGTTTGATGGGTCCTTTGTAGCGTGCCATGGCTCCTCCCCAGCGGTTGGTGGTGAAACATTGTCGGTTTTCGGGTTGAACATTACGCGTGATGGAGTTGGACTCTTATGCCCGTATTTGTATGATTTTGTGGCAAATTGTTTGAAACCACAAGTTTCGTCGGCGGCCGTGACCGGCGGTGGCGCGGGCGTAAGGGGGTGACAGCATGTCAGAAGCGTTCCTGACCACGGTCGTCGGCAGCCTGCCGAAGCCGGCATGGCTGCTCGAGCAAATTCCCATGAATGCCAGCGCCGGCAAGCAGGTGCATGGCCGCGGCGCCGATTGGATGCTTGAAGGCGAGGCGCTCAAGGCC
>CAZHRJ010000207.1:0-3364 GCA_964534765.1 uncultured bacterium | reverse complement strand
TTCAACGCCACGCAGCCGCTCGCCCGGAACTTCAAGATCGATAGCGTCCGCCAAGGTCGTATGCGGATGGGCCGGCTTGTTGCCATCGGCATTTTGATTCTCGACGTCGTCGGAACCATTGTGGCGTGGCGGTTCACGCAGGAGCAGGAAGTCGAAATCGGCAGGGACAGATTCAACGCCCATGTGGAACGCGCAAACATCGCAATCAATAAAAGGCTCCTCGATCATGAGTTGGTTCTCCGCTCCGGCGTTGGATTGTTTAGAAGTTCCGCCCGGGTGGGGAGGACTGAATGGCGTGACTACATCGCCACCCTGAAGCTGGAGGAAAATTTTCCCGGGATTCAGGGCGTTGGATTTTCCAAATGGATTCGCCCCGAGGAAAAGGCGGCGCATGTCGAGCAAATCCGCGCGGAAGGCTTCCCCAATTACCATATCCGGCCGGAGGGCGATCGCCCGGAATATACGTCCATCATATATCTCGAACCGTTCATCAAACGGAACCTGCGCGCCTTTGGGTATGACATGTGGTCGGAATCTGTCCGGAATCAGGCCATGTCTTTGGCCAGAGATTCAGGCGTCCCCACGATTTCAGGAAAGGTCAAGCTGGTGCAGGAGACCGATACCGACGTCCAGCACGGCATCCTGATGTACGTTCCGCTCTATCGAAGGGACGTGCCCACCGGAACCGTGGAGGAACGCCGGGCGGCGCTGGTTGGATTCGTCTACAGCCCGTACCGGATGAAAGACCTCATGCGCGGGATCCTCGGCGACAGCATCAAGGACATCGACATAGAAATTTACGACGGAAGAGAGATACGGGAGGAATTCGTTCTGTATTATACCGAAGACATGCCCAGCGATATGCACGCTTTGCTTCGACCTCTCTTTCAATCGACATTTCATATCAACGCCTATGGACGGGATTGGACACTTCATTACCACTCCATTCCGTCTTTCGACGCGGCGTTGGATCGCCGGCAGTCGTTCATGGTCCTGGCCATGGGATTATTCATTTCGCTGATCCTGGGAGCGCATCTGATCCATGAGGGCCGACAGACGGCGCGATTGGAGCGTCTGATCGCCATCCTCGATGCGACGCCGGACATTGTGGGTATTTGCACTCCGGCCGAACGCATCCTTTACGTCAATCGGGCCGGCCGGGCGCTTCTTGGCATCGGGGAGAATGAGGATGTTTCCAAACTGCGTGTCAAGGAATTCCACAGCCGCGCGGGCTATCGGCGGTTGATGCAGGAGGCCTTTCCGACAATCTCCAGGGCGGGTGTATGGGCCGGCGAAATGGAATTTCAGAACCGCGCCGGGCGGATCATTCCCACTTCCATGATTCTGATAGCGCACAGAACCCAGGAAGGAGGCGTTGATTACCTCTCGACCATATCGAGGGACATAACCGGGATCAAGAGCGCCGAAAAGAGGGAAATGGAGCTTCGGCGGCATATCCAGCAAGCAGAAAAAATGTCGGCCCTGGGGACGACCATCGCCGGGATCGCCCATGAGCTGAACAACCCCCTGACCGGCATCCTGGGCTACGCGGAACTCGTCCGAAATTCACGAAGTCTTGAGCAGTGCAAGGCCGACGTCGAGGCCATCGCCAAAGAGACGGAGCGGTGCGCCAAGATCGTGAAGAACCTGCTGACGTTCGCGCGCAGGGGAGATCCGCACAGATCTCTCTGCGACATTCACAAGCACCTCGAAGATGTTCTGGATCTCTGTTCCCCACAGATGCGGCTGGACAACATCGAACTTCAAACCCTGATGTGCACCGACGTGCCTCCGATCTGGGCGGACTGCGACATGATCCAGCAGGTTTTTCTGAATCTGGCGCAAAACGCCCACCACGCGTTGAAGGAGACGGAGGGACCGCGGCGTCTCAAGATCCAGACATGCAAAACCGACGGTTACGTCCGGATTGTCTTCCAGGACTCCGGCCCCGGAATTTCCAGGGAGAACCTTAAAAATATCTTCGATCCATTTTTCACAACCAAGGGGGTGGGCAGGGGCACGGGGCTTGGACTCAGCGTCAGTTACGCCATCGTCGCCGAGCACGGTGGGACTATTTCGGCGGAGAGCGAGGAAGGCCGCGGCGCCACGTTCACGGTCGAACTGCCCGCCGGTCTTCCTTCGTCCGGTGTTGATCGTCGTCCGGAACCCGGCGCCGGGGACAACAAAACGTCGGTTCTTCTGGTGGACGACGAGGCGTCGATCCGGGAAACGGTGTCGAGGTATCTCTACGCCCGGGGCGTCAGCGTCGTCACAGTCGGATCAGTCGATGAGGCCGTCGACGCGCTAAAGGCGCGGGAATTTGAAGTTCTCATCGTGGATTACAAAATGCCCGGCAAGGACGGGACGGCGTTCTATCGGCACGTCGCCCGGCACCGCCCGGATCTTCTGGGTTCGTTTATTCTCAGCACGGGGGATGTGATGAGCGCCGGACCGCGGAAATTCGTCGAGGAGACGGGCGTGCGGATCGTGGAGAAGCCGTACAATATGGGCCGGCTGGCGCGGATGATCCTGGGGGGTACCATTACCGCGGAGGATGAGAGCCATGAACGAAACGGATCATGATCGCGCGCGCGTTCTGGTGGTGGAGGACGAGGAGAGCATCCTGCGCAGTCTGGTTCGGCTCCTCCGCGTGAGAAATTATGTCGCTCTCGGCGCCGACAGCGCAAAGGCCGCCTTTGACACGATGGAGTCCGCGCCGCCCGACTTGGCCATTCTGGACATGTATCTGGAAGGCTGGGTCCACAGCCGGCAGATGGATGGGTTGGAAGTCTGCCGAAAAATGAAATCGAATCCCAAGACGGCCGGCATTCCGGTCATCATGTTTACCGCCTACGGAGACCCCCAGCACGTCCGCGCCGCCATCGACGCCGGGGCGGTTGATTTCGTCGTCAAGCCCTATTCGGTCGACGCGCTCTTTTCAAAAATTCAAAAACATCTAGGACCCGCCTGGGTCGGTTCCCGGAAAAAGGCCGCGCAGATTCTTGTGGTGGGGGACGATATCTCCACCCGGACGCACACGATGTCGATCCTGAGCAAGGCCGGGTATCTCATGGAATCGGCGGCGGACGGCCGTCAGGCGATGGACAAGATCTTGAAGACCGGGCCGCAGGTTGCGGTGATCGACCTGAAAATCTCCGGGAGCGCGAACGGTGTCGATATCTGCCGCCAGATACTGCAGGATCCGACTCTGGCCGGAGTCTGCCCTCTTCTGATGGTTTCCCCCAGCGACAAGGCTGAACCTGAATAATACCTGAAAACAGGTATTTTTTGCACTTCTCCGAGGGAGAGATTAGAAATTCCCCGCTCCTCTGAAAGGGGGCGAGTAAGAAAGCCCTCCCCGGCT
>CAZHRJ010000206.1:0-3373 GCA_964534765.1 uncultured bacterium | reverse complement strand
TTTCCATAAAAAGCGCCCCTCGCCCGCCAATTCCGCGGCCAGCCAAGGCGCAGAACCAGCCGGGCGAATTAGAACCGTCCCTTTTTCCTACCGCCTGCATGCCTTTACATCGGCCGACATCGTGAATTTGTTTCGGCGAATAAAACTTGGTATGATGAATTTGTTGATGAGAGGAACTGAAGACCCATTTGACAGGAGGAACGACATGTTCGATCGCATTACATTTGATTCACAGATCATGGGAGGTCGGGCCTGCATCAGAGGCATGCGAATCCCTGTATCCGTGGTCGTCGGACAGATCGCCCACGGCGCGGCGGAAAACGATGTGTTAAAGGATTATCCGGATCTTGAACGGGAGGACATCCGGCAGGCGCTGAAATACGCGGCATGGCTTACCCATGAGGAGATCCTTGCTCGTTAAATAAGCCGCATGCGATTTCTTGCCGATATGGGAATATCTCACCGTGTGACGGAATGGTTGCGAACCGAAGGCCACGACGTCAAACATCTTCGAGACGAAGGATTGCAGAAACTGCCGAACGGCGAAATCTTTTCGAAAGCCTGCGCTGAGCAAAGAATTATTTTGACATTCGATCTCGATTTTGGATAAATTCTGGCGCTGTCCCGAGGTCGGGTCGTGTCCGCCATTATTTTTCGGCTCAACAATACGCTGTCGTCGTTTGTTCAAAAGCGACTGAAAGAGGTTTTGGAATCGTCAGTCCAAAAGATTCAAGAAGGCGCCATCATCCTCGTCGAAGAAGCCCGGCACAGAATCCGAACGTTGCCCATTGTGGAGACCTGAGTTGTAAATATTCTGTCGGCATCTCCTACTGTGTGAAATTTTTTAAACTTGGAAATTGAGCGTTGAGCCTTCCCACTCTCCTCCGCGTCCTCGGCGGTGAAAAATGTTTGTCCTGTTTATCTCGCGCCTTGGAGCGCCTCCACTTTCTTCGTCAGGGTCTCGATCTGTGCCTGTTGCTCCTGCATACGCTGTTTTAATTCATCGTTCTGGACCTTCTGTTCCTTGACGGCATTAAGCATGGCGAAAATAATGGGGTCACTTTTGAGCATGAGGAATCCCTGATTGTTGGAATAGACGGCTTCAGGAAGGACTTGCTGAACTTCCTGAGCCACAAGGCCTACATGCTCGGCGCGGTCGGTGATGCCGGCGGGATTTTGGGCCTTGTAGCGATAGCGAATCGTGTGGAGCTTCATCAGTTCATCCGAGCCGCCGCGGAATTCGCCGTCAATGTCCTTGAGGCGGCCATCCGAGAAGGTGTTCCAAGTGCCGCCGCCAACCTTTGAAGCCTCTCCGTTGACGGAAAACGTTGTGTCCGGGCTGGCCGTGCCGATTCCCACTCTGCCGCTGGCCAGCACAACCAAAAACGTATCGCCGACGGTCATGGTGTCTTTGACGATGACGTTTCCGGCAACGTGCAATTTAGCGCCAGGGCTCGTCGTCCCGATGCCGACGTTGCCGCTCTTTGAATTGACCACGAACACCGTATCGCCGACCGTCATTGAATCCGAAACGCGAACCGTTCCGGCCACGTGCAGCGAATCCGACGGACTCGATGTCCCGATGCCGACGTTGCCGCCGGATTGAATTCTCATTTTTTCGCTCAATCCAGTGTGGGTCACATCTGAAGCGTTATAAAAAATCAACGGCCCGGTGTTTGTCCAAACGATTTCCGCTTGCTGCTGACCGGAACGTCCCGGATAGAGTTGCAAAAACTGTGAAACGTCCGAATTCCCAACTTGGATCTTCGCAACACCATTAGTGCCCGAGCTCCGAACATCCAATACCTGTCCCGGCGCCGTCGTCCCGATGCCGACGTTGCCGCTCTTTAAAACAACCAACCGCGTGTCCCCCACCACCAGCGAATCAGAAACAGAAACATCGCCTGCAACACGCAACTTGGCGCCCGGAGCCGTATCCCCGATGCCGACGTTGCCGCTTCTTAAAACAACCAAACTATCCCCGGCCGCTCCGCCCACCGCGAAGGAATCCGACACGTGCGCTCCGCCAGAGACATCCAACCTCGATCCCGGTGTCGTGCTCCCGATGCCGACGTTGCCTGAATTTGGTTGTTGACTATACGGCGGGAAGACTGGGGAGGGCGATTAACTTTCGGTTTACAGGATCGACCATAAGCCCGAAAGCTTCCAAGGCATGAGCGCCGAGAAGAACCGGGGAATCCTCGTCACCGAAAACGGCGATGCAGTGCCGATATTCGCCGTTAATGTGAATCAAGACATCGCAACAATCCCGTTCGATCACCTCACCCGTCGCAATCTTGAAGGGACGATGAAATTCCGCTGTGACTCCCTCGGCTTTCAAGAGCGAGGCGGGAATCCAGGAATAAAACGCGCCGGTATCCACGAGCGCGTCGAGCCGCCGTTTCTTGGCCGGCGTTTGAGGATTGGCAAACCAGATTTCAGATGTGAATGTTCCCATGACGATATTCTATCGAAGGTTGTCGCCCAGGTCAACGGTTGCGCCATGAAAGGTCTTTTTTCATCCACTTCACCGCCCCTGATTTTTCAGCGCCGCAACCTCGCCCTTGAGAGCCTCGATCTCGGCCTTCTGCGCGTCGTTCTCCGCCTTCTGCTCCTTGATGGCGTTGAGCATCGCGAAGATGATGGGGTCGTTGTCGAGCATGAGATACCCCTTGTTGTTCGTGGAAACGGCGGCCGGGATCGCATCCCGGACCTCCTGCGCGACAAGACCAATATGTTCCGCGCGGTCGTGGATTCCGACGCTGTTGTCTTTCTTGTAGCGGTATCGCACGGGATTGAGTTTCATGATCTCCCGCGTCCCGGCCGTAAACGTCTCCTCCACGTCTTTGAGCCGCCCGTCCGAAAACGTCGCCCATGACCCGCCGCCGACTTTGGAAGCGCCGCCGTTGACTGAGAGGGTCGTGTCTGGGCTGGCTGTGCCGATCCCCACCTGGCCGGTGCTTGTGATGACGACGCGTTCCGTCGGATTGCCGCCGTTGGGTCTTGTTGAGAAGGACAGCGCGCCTCCGTAATCTCCGTCCGTGGCGTTTTCCTTGACCCCTTTGATGCCTGCCCAATCGGCGTTGTCTCCGGCCGAATTGTATTTTCCGGCGAACGCGATGCCGCCTCCGACTCCGGCGGCAAATGACGAATAGTCCGTCAATCCCATGATCGCCCGGCGATCTCCAAAAGTCACCGCGCTCCCATTCACATCAAATGGATATCCCAAGGACGCCAGCCCGACACCGACGTAACCCTTCTGCTTGTTCACGACCAGCAGCGTGTCCGACACGATCACCGAATCTGAAAACTTCGCCGTGCCCGCCACGTCCAACTTCGCCCCCGGACTCGCCGTCCCGATGCCGACGTTGCC
>CAZHRJ010000205.1:0-3437 GCA_964534765.1 uncultured bacterium | reverse complement strand
TCGAGCTGTTTGGCGAGCATCCACTCGTCGCGCGCCTTCATGTAGTCGCCCTTTTGGAAATAGATCACGCCCGAGAGGTAGTGCTGCTGAGACGACCTCTTGGAGTCCTCGGAGATGGCTCCGGGAGCCGCGGCGGCCGTCCCGGCCGCCGGCGAGGTCTTCGCCTCCGCCTCCTTCTTCTTCTTCTCCTCCTCCTCTTCCTTGGCCTTGACCTTGGCCTCCGCCTCGGACTTCCGGGCCGACTCCTCCCGTCATCGCGCGGACATCATCGGCCGCATGACTTCGGCCGCGCTCCGCATCCAGGACCAACCGCTGTAGAACCGATCCCGCCTCCGCGACTTTCCCGTCGTCCGACCCCTCGATCGAAAATCCTCCGGGAACCACCCTCAGTCGCACACCAAACGCATCTTCCAGGATGCTCAGGTTCCGGCCCAGGGTGCCGCTGACCCGCTGAATCACCTGGCCGCCGTCGTGGCCGCCGCCCGAAAGGGTGACCTGGATTGTCGCGGACGGGACGATCTTCTTCACGCCGTCGGTTTCTCCCGGAGCTTGAGTCCCAATTCCCTCAGCTGGCGGTCATCCACCGGGGATGGGGCGTCAAAACACAGGTCGGCGCCGCGCTGGTTCTTCGGAAAGGCGATGAACTCGCGGATCGAATCGGCGCCCTTCATCAACATCAGAATCCGGTCAAGTCCAAGAGCGATTCCTCCATGCGGCGGCGCGCCGTACGACAGCGCCTGAAGAAGAAATCCAAACTTCTGAGCCACTTCCTCACGGGTCAGGCCCAGGGTGTCAAACAAATCCTCCTGCCAGTCCACCCGGTGGTTCCGGATGCTCCCGCCGCCGATCTCGCTGCCATTTAACACGATGTCATAGGCCTGCGCCTTCACCCTCAACGGATCGCTTCTTAAAAAATGCCGCGTGTCCGATGTGGCGGCCGTGAACGGATGGTGAACGGCGACATGGCGTTTTTCCTCGGCGTCGTATTCGAGCAGCGGAAAATCGAGAATCCAGACGAAGGCGTTTTTTCCGGCGGGGATCAGGTTAAGCCGGCGGGCCAGACTCGACCGAAGCTGCGTGAGGACGGAATTGGCCGCGGCGGCCGGCTCGGCGACAAATCCGACCACGTCCCCAGTGGCCGCCGTCATCCGCTCCTGAACTTTTGCGAGAAGCCCTTCGGGAAAATATTTCGCGATGTTGGACGAAAGGCCTGACTCCGTCACTTTGAAATAGGCAAACCCGCCGGCGCCATATCGCTGGGTTTCGGCGACGAGATCGTCCAGTTCCTTCCGGCTGAACTGTCCACCGCCGGGAACCCGGATGCCTTTGACAATACCGCCCGACTGGATGGCTCGCAAAAAAACACCAAACTGGCTTTCCCCGGCCAGATCCGTGATGTCGGTCAGCCGCAGATCATACCGAAGGTCCGGCTTGTCCGAACCGTAAAGAGCCATGGCATCGGCGTGGGACAGTGTCGGAATCGTCTGCGGAACTTCCACGCCCAGCGATTCCTTGAACAGACGCGCCAGCAGCCGGCTCGTCAGATCCATCACGTCCTCCCGCTCGACAAACGACATCTCGATGTCCACCTGCGTGAACTCGGGCTGCCGGTCCGAACGGAGATCCTCATCCCGGAAACATCGGGCGATCTGAAAATAACGGTCGTAGCCCGCGACCATGAGCAGTTGTTTGAAGAGCTGCGGAGATTGGGGAAGCGCATAGAACTGGCCCGGCAAGAGTCGCGACGGGACCAGAAAATCCCTGGCGCCTTCGGGGGTGCTTTTGGTCAGAAAGGGCGTTTCGATTTCGTAAAAATCATTTTCGACGAGGAAATTTCTGATCTGCGTGGTGATGGCGGATCGAAACGCCAGATGGTCCTGCATCTGTGGCCGCCGAAGATCCAGAAACCGGTACTTGAGCCGCACCTCCTCGTTCAAACTCCCGTGCGATATCTGAAACGGCAACGGCCTGCACTTGTTCAGAACCTCCATCCCCTTCACGTCCACCTCGACTTCGCCCGTCGGCAGATTCGGGTTGATCGTCTCCGGAGAACGCGCAATGATGTCGCCCTCCACTCCCAATACCCACTCGTCCCGGACCTCCGATGCCTGGGCGTGAATCTGGGGCTGCCGGGTCGGGTCGCAGACAATCTGAAGGATGCCGCTCCGGTCCCGCAAATCGATGAAAATCACGCCGCCGTGATCCCGCACGCTCTCAACCCATCCGTAGACGCGGACCGGCCGGCCGATGTCCTTTTTTCGAAATGTGCCCGCATACGCCGTTCGCTTCATTCCGCCACCCGCCCAATTCCCATTTTTTCCAGAGCGGACAACAGGTCCGCTTCGCCAATCTCCCGCTGCTCGCCGGTCTTCAGATCCTTCAGCGCCAGCTTCCCCGACTCGGCCTCGCTCTCGCCCAGGATCACCACGACCCGCGCGCCCGATTTGTCCGCCGCGCGAAACTGGCTTTTGAAACTCTTTCCGTCCGACAGCGTCGACACCGATGAATATCCGGCCGCACGGACCGTCTCGCTGATCTGAAATACTTTCCTGCGAAGTTCCGGATCCTCGGAGGTCACAAAATAGACCGATACGCCGCCGGCCGCCACTTCGCCGGACGCTGGGGCAACTTTTATCAAAAGCTCGATCAGACGCTCAATGCCTCCGGCAAATCCAACCGCCGGAATGTCCGGCCCGCCCAGAGTTCGAACAAGACCATCGTAGCGGCCGCCCGCGATCACCGCGTCCTGGGCGCCAAGCGACGAGGTCACAAACTCGAAAACCGTCCGGACGTAGTAGTCCAGCCCCCGAACCAGACGGTCACGTCGAACCCACACAATATTCGCCGCGTCCAGCAGCCGTTCCACTTCGCCCTGGTGCCGGCGGCAGGACTCGCAGAGCGTCTCCGACAATTTCGGCGAACCGTCGTGGACGCCCGAGCACTGGGGGCGCTTGCAGTCAAGGCATCGCAGGGGATTGCGGTCAATCCGGTCCCGGCACTCGACGCACAGGCGGTCGGCCGAGCCTGTCAGATAGCCTTTCAGCGACTCCAGATACGCGGGACGGCATTCGGGGCATCCGAGGGAATTGATAAGAAGCGTCACCTGGTCCCGTACGCCCAGTTCTTTCAAAAGCGTGTGCCCGACTGCGATTGACTCAGCATCCGCCGACGCGGATGCGGTCCCGAAATATTCGATGCCAAATTGATGAAACTGCCGGTATCGGCCGGCCTGAGGACGCTCGTAACGGAACATCGGGCCGAGGTAATAGAGTTTGAGCGTATCGGCCGGCTGGATTTTTTCCTCGATCAAAAACCGGACGACGGATGCGGTGCCCTCGGGCCGAAGCGTCAGATGCCGGCCTTTTCGATCGGGAAACGTGTACATTTCCTTGGAAACGATGTCGGTCGCCTCCCCGATCGATCGGACAAAGAGGGCC
>CAZHRJ010000204.1:0-3457 GCA_964534765.1 uncultured bacterium | reverse complement strand
AAGCCAATACCGTCTCAATCGGGTAAATCACAGAACCTCACGCGACCGCCACGCCACACTCTGCGACATGTGGACAGTCAAGGCTTGTACAGGGATGATAGATGCGAACGCGCGGTTAGTCAATGAAAGACCACAATATTTTTAGGACCTCAATACCACCCGGAGCGTAAAGTTGCCTTGAGCTTTTTCCGGTTCAAACTGAAAAAGAGGATCGGCGTGAGAAACAGGACATGGAGGGTGGAGGTGAGCATCCCGCCCATCATGGGTACGGCGATGTGCCGTAACATTTCGGCGCCGGGCCCTTCGGACCAGAGAATCGGAACGAACCCAAGGATCGTGGTGGCGACCGTCATGAGTTTGGGACGGAGCCGCTGAACCGACCCATCGTAGACCGCCGCTTCAAGATCGCTTTCTGTCATCGCGACCGCGTATCCGCCGCGCCCTCCGGCAAACGATCCGTCCTGGATCGATCCGGGTACGGCGCCGTCTGTGGCGCCGCGCCGCGATTGCTCGATTTTGCGATCACAGGCCTCCTTTAGGTACACGACCATCACAATGCCGGTCTGAACGGCCACAGCGTAGAGAGCGATATATCCAACAAGGACCGCCACAGTGGTCGGATATCCGGCGATCGCCTGGGACAGAATCCCACCGGCCATCGCGGCCGGGACGGACAGCATCAGCATGAACGCCTCCATCATCGATCCGAACGCCTGTTTGAGCAGGAGAAATATCACGACAAGAACGAGCGGGACAACCACCAGAAGCCTCTTGAATGCCCGTTCACGATACTGAAATTGGCCGACCAACTCATGCCCGACGCCGGGAAATGCCGCACCGGCCAATTTCGCCTTCGCCTCTCCCACGACGCGGCCGCTCCGGGCCTCGTCCACGTCCGCATGCACATACCCGACCCATCGGCCCCGCTCCCGCCGGATGGATGCCGGCGCGGATTGCAAACGAACGGTGCCAAGAGACGATAGAGGTACCGCCGATCCGCCGGGCAGGACAACCGGCAGTTCTTCGATCTTGTGAATTTCGTCCACGTAGTCTCTGGCGCACAGCACGGTCACGGGCGCGTCCACGCCGGCGAACTCGCCCGTGTCCCAAACCGCGCCCCGGAACCTTGAGACCTCAGCGCCGGCCATCGCCACCCGCGCGTAGTCCGTCGCTTCCCGCTCCGTGAGACCCGCGCGGGAAAGCGCGGTCCGGTCGAATCGAATATCGAGAAAATATCCGAGAGTCGGCCGTTCGGCGTAGACATTTCGGACACCCCGCATCTCGCGCATGATTTTTTCAGTCTGCCCGGCAGCCGCGGCGATCTCTTCAAAATCGTCCGAGTACAGAAGGACGCCGACCTCCGTCCGGATGCCGGTAGCCAGCATGTCCATCCGGCCGCGAATGGGCTGGGTCCAGGCGTTGATCCATCCGGGGAACTGCATCCGCCGGTCGAGCTCGGCGATGAGCCGGTCGTGCGTCATCCCGGGCCGCCAATCGGATTTGGGTTTGAGGGTGAGGGTCGTTTCGATCATGGAAATCGGCGCGGGATCCGTCGGCGTTTCCGCGCGCCCAGCCTTGCCAAACACGGCGGCGACCTCAGGAACTTCACGCAAAACCGCGTCCTGTTTCTGCAAAATCCATCCCGCTTCCCTCAAGGGCAGACCGGGGACGGTGGTGGGCATGTACAAGATGGATCCCTCCTCCAAGGGAGGCATGAAACTTTTTTCCAGCCGCCACCAGAACGGGATGGCCAGCAGCATGAGCATATTCAGAGCGATGACGATCGTGCGATGGCTCAGAGCCCATCGGAATGCCGGGGCATAGAGGGCGTGGAGCCATCGGGTGACCGGGGTTTGTTCTTCCGACGGGATGCGTCCTCCCCCCAATAAAACGGCGATCAGCGCCGGACCGAGGGTGATCGAGAGCAACACGGAGGACAGCATGGCAAACGTCTTGGCCACGGCCATTGGCCTGAACAGCCGCCCTTCCTGCGCTTCCAACAGAAAAATTGGCATAAAGGAAAACAGGATGATGGATAGAGAAAAAAACAGCGGTCGGCCGACCTGGACGAGCGCTTCCGTCAGAGTCGCCCGGTCGGCGTCTGATGCCCCCCCGGCCATCCGCCTGTGGGCGTTTTCGACCATGACCAAAACAGCGTCAACGATTTCTCCCAGCGCGATCGCAATGCCGGCCAGCACAGGCAGATGCAGGGACCCGCCGAAGAGACGCATAAAAAGAAGGGACATCAGGCACACCACTGGAAGGACCAGGATGGGTACCAGCGCGGAGCGAAGATGCGCGAGGAAGACAAGGCAGATCAGCGCGACGGCGATCAATTCCTCCGTGAGGGTCATCCCCATTTTGGTCAGCGCCTCCCGAACCAAATCCGAGCGGTCGTAGACCGTGATCCATTTGACGCCGTCCGGCAGGACCGCTCGGGCCTCGGCGATTTTTTGTTTCAGCTGTGCAAGTACCCGAATGGCGTTTTCGCCCTGACTCATCACGACGATCCCGCCCACCACTTCGCCCGTGCCGTCGAGATCGGCGATGCCGCGGCGCAGATCATATCCGACCTGGACAAACCCGATGTCCCTCACACGGACAGGCCGTTTTTGATTGTCCAATCCGACGACGGCGTTCTCCACGTCGTCCAGCGTTCGGACCGGGGCGACGGCGCGAATCTGGAAATCTCTTCCAGAGACCTCCACCATCCGGCCGCCGGCGTCTGCGAAAGCATCCCGGATGGCGGACAGGACGGTTCCGAGGGGAAGGCGGTATTGAGCCAGGAGCGGTGGATAGACGTGAATTTGAATCTGGCATTTCAATCCGCCGACCGTCGCCACCTCCGCCACGCCGGGAATGGATTCGAGAATGGGCGCGACACGCCTAGACTGCAGGTCATGCAGCTGGCGCAAGTCCCGGCGATTGGTCGGATCGACAAGAGCGTATTGGTATACCCAGCCGACACTCGATGCGTCCGGGCCGAGTCTGACCAGCGCGTCACCGGGCAGAAGAGGAGCGATCGCGGCGAGGCGATTGGAAATTTCCTGACGGATCTGTCCGGGCTGCGCGCCGTCACTCAGGATGGCATAGACAAAGCCATATCCCATTTCCGTCATTGTCCGAACGGTGCGAACACCAGGCACGGCCATCAACGCATTCGATACCGGCTCCGCCACTTCCCGGTCGATCCGCTCGGTTGGCGCCTCCCATATGATTTCGATGATGACTTGCGGATCGGTGACTTCCGGCAGAGCATCCAGAGGCATGGTCCTGAGGGATAAAATGGAAAGCGCTGAAATCACGAGGACGGCCGATAATACCCGGTACGGCCAACGAACCGAGGCTGCGATGATGCGCCGGATCATGGACTGAAATGAGCGGCGGCGTCCAGATAAAACAGTCCGACCTGCGCGACCCGGTCGCCATCTGAAAGGCCTGATAGAATTTCATAGTA
>CAZHRJ010000203.1:0-3660 GCA_964534765.1 uncultured bacterium | reverse complement strand
TGCAAAGGCCGGTTATCGAGGGGAAACTGGATTTTTCAGGTATTATTCAGGTATAGAGTTCATCATATTTCGCCTGCTCCGGCGTTATCCTGAGTAACGCATCTTGCAAAGGCACGGACAGCTAGGCATCCTCGTTCTCCATCATCTATTCCTCCCGGACAGGCCGATAGTCTTCGTTATTGTCAAACCCAAATGTCCACGCCACCGCCTGCGCGCAGGTCTCCATAGTCGGTGGCACGCGCAAGAATACGTCTGCCGGTAGGCCGAGGCGCTTCTTCGCCGGATCGACGACGTGAAGCGCCACGATCGGCTCGTCGCGCGGGACACGAAGCCGGTATAATTTTCTGGGATTGGGATTGTTTCTCTCGTAATCGGCGTCGAGAAGTTCAGGATCGGACTCTTTCAGAATTGCTGACAAGCCCTTGCGGGCGATCATGACGCGGCGGACCTCGGCGTTGGGGTGCGCCAATATCTTCTGGGCGATTAGGTCGTGGATACGGAGGATCGCCTCCTCCGGAACAGCTACACCGTGATGGAAGAAATACCGTGTACCATCGTGTAGTTCTAGGGCCGGACCATTATCACAGTGGGGAATCCCCGTCTCGTCTGCTTTCACGGTTCGTGGCTTCAATACAACATACGCGATCTCTGGTTTCGACAAGATAGCCCAGCCGCCGAATTCCAGAAACTGCATGAGTATGTCGACAATCCGCAAGTTTGTAACGGCCGCCGCCGGATTCTTGGACGCGGCGATCAGATTATAGCATCCTATCTCCTCAAGACCGGGCTGTGCGGCATGACGATTCACGGAACAAAAGACGCGTGGAAAATATTCCGGATTCAGATCCCGGCACACGATCCGTAACGCTCTCCGTGCGATGTCGAGGGGGTTATGCCGCATTCCACCCATCGCCGCAAGAGTTTTCACGCAGTCGGTGATGGTGCCCAGCGCACTTGCCGAGATGTTGCAGACGCTCTCATGCGACAGGGCAAAATCGGGAATGAAAGGCTCCACAAACGCCTCGTACAGCATTCGCTCCGATTCGAGGCGGAGCATGTCGAACGGCGTACGAGCATCACTCCCGGCATCTTTGCCGTCCAACAGACCGGCGAGAGCCTGCGCCTCAAGCGGATGTGAAACGCAGACGACGGTATTGGGCGGGACACGGTTGGTCAACCGGTAAAAGTCATGGACGATCGCCCGCAATCGTTCTTTGTCGACAGTTTTCGATTCGATGGCACGCCGCCATAGGCGGATATGATCTTTCAGGTCGGTCTTCACTTCTGCCAAATGGTCTTGTACGTATTGCCCGCAGTCGTCGGTCGGAACCGTGCGGCTGATCATGTTCAATCGATTACGCTCCTGATCGCTCCGGGCGTGTATTCCCTCTGGCGTCGTATGCGGTATATCCCCGGAGTCAGCCTGATTTCAGCATGTTCTTCATGCACCAACGCCACATCTGACTTTATCTCGGCATAAAGGTCTCCACTCTCCGGATTGTCATACAGCGTCACATCCGCCGCCACCGAAAACCGATGGCTGTGACCGGTCGCCTCCCCATGAGCGACAACCGTTCCGGGATGCGGTCTGGCCGATTTTGGAATTTCCGGACACTCGATGAGAAGAACATCCCCCTGCCTGAACTGTGCCATCAGGTTCACCCCCATTTTTGTCGCCAAGATCGCCCCAGTTTATTCCACGAGAATGTATAGGCAGGCCGACGGCGCTGCCGAACAATGGCGTTGTGGCGTTGCGCGTCAACCACCCATTCTATGGCAGAATCGCGGGCGGGTCAAATTTTCGCTCTCTTTTCAAAAATGTTCTTCTCTGATATAGAGATGGGATGTTCAAACATTCCCTCGTTCTGCGGGTCCTATCATCCTCGATCCTTTTTTTCTGTTCCCAGAATGTTCTCCATGCTCCCGCCGCCGATTCCTCCCGCGGCATCGCCGTCATGCCCGTGGGAGCGGTTGGAGGTCCCGCGATTGCAGGCGATTATCATGCCCTCATCATCGGCATCGACAACTACACCCAGTGGCCCAAACTCAACAACGCCGTGCATGACGCCCGCGAAATGGCGCAGGTTCTGACGCAGTCCTATGGCTTTTCGCCGAACCGCATCGTCGAATTTTATGATGGCGCGGCGACCAAGGATGCCATCTTGAGCGCCCTTCGATCGTACACATCCTCCGGCCGGCGCGCCCTCAAGGCCGACGACAACCTGCTCATCTTTTTCTCCGGCCACGGGCAGTTTGATGACATTGAGAACGTGGGATACTGGATTTCGGTCGAGTCCCGAACCGACCAAACTGGCGATTACATCTCCAACGACCAGATCAAACGCCTCATCGGCGCCATCAAGACCCGCCACATCCTGCTGATCTCGGACGCCTGTTTCTCCGGCAGTCTTCTGCGCTCTGGTACGCTCGGTTACGAACGCGAGCCGGACAACCCGAAGTTTTATGAAAAAGTCTCGCGCAAGGCGTCCCGTCAGGCCCTGACCAGCGGCATGAACGAGCCGGTGATGGACGGCGGCAGCGACGGACACAGCGTGTTTTCCTATTATATGCTCAAATCCCTTCGAGAAAATCCACGGCCTCTCCTGGATGCCGGCGGACTCTACGAAGATATCAAAGTTCCCGTGGCCAACAATTCCGCCCAGACTCCGATCCTCCAGCCCATCCGCGACGTCGGCGACGAAGGCGGCCAGTTCGTCTTCCGCCAGTCCGCCGTCTCTGTCCAATCCCCGGTCGCTCCGACCGCGCCCGAAGTGCCGGCCGTCAGCGCGGACGAATACGCCAAACTCGCCGAGCGGACAGCGCAGGCCGACGCGGACGCGAAACAGAAATTGGCGGCCGAAAAGGTCCGTCGGGAAAAGTATTTTTCGGCCATGGACGACGCCGGCGCCAGCCTCCAAAAAATCGACGGGTCGGTCAGCATGACGGCGGCGGACAAGGCACGCCTCTGGCGGAAATTTCTGTCGGACTTCCCGGCCGAAAACAAATACGCCGCCGCCGCCCGCGCCCGAATCAAATCGTGGGAATCCATCGGCGCCGATGATGACGCGGCGTTGCGCGGCGCCGGAATCGGCACGATCGAGGATTTCCAGCGCACGCAGGGGCTCACAGCCGACGGCCAGTTCGGACCCGGAACCGCCGCCAAACTCCGCCAACTTCTGAACCCGCCCGTCGCCTCGCCCGAACCCCTGCCCCCATCCGGCGGCGCGCCCGGAGTCGTCACCCCCGCGCCTTCCATCGGCGAGCGAAGCTCGTCCTACACCGAACGCGCCGCAAACATCGAGATGGTGTCGATCCCAGCCGGCGCCTTCGACATGGGGTCGAATAACGGCGGGGCCGATGAGAAGCCTGTGCACCGGGTATACGTGGACGGATTTTACATGGGCAAGTATGAAGTAACGCAGGGCCAGTGGCAGGCGGTGATGGGGAACAATCCGTCGCGTTTCGAAGGGGACAATCTTCCGATGGAGCAAGTGAGTTGGGACGACTGTCAGGAGTTCATCCGGAAACTGAACTCGATGACGGGGAAACAGTATCGGTTGCCGACGGAGGCGGAGTGGGAGTATGCGTGCCGCGCGGGGACGACGACGGCGTTTTCATGGGGGAACAGCATCAGCACGAATCAGGCGAATTATGACGGGA
>CAZHRJ010000202.1:0-3685 GCA_964534765.1 uncultured bacterium | reverse complement strand
GATTGGCAAGCATCCTCGACGATACTGAGTTTGTATTTCTTCGCGACTTCCGAGATAATATCCATCGCTGCAGGCTGACCATAGAGATGAATAGGAAGAATAACCTTTGCATGATTTCTATCTGATGGCAAACAATCCTCTAGTTTTTCAGGATCCATCGTGTATGTCGTCGGATCGACCATCAGGGGGGGTCTGACAGTGAAGATGATATCGGCAGAGCCTCCCGCGGCGTCCTTTACCACGATGAGATCCGAGACGCCGATATTTTTCCCAGGAGTTCCGCCAGGCGAATATTGGCCCGTCGCGGCGTCGATCGTGCCTTTGGATTGGCTCGCCTTGAATGAGAAGGAATACGGAGGCACTCCCCCAGTGGCGGTCAGCGCGACAACCTCCCCCGAATAGACGATGGTGGACGCCGCCGTCAATTTCAGCGGACCCGCAACGGAAACCGGGATGGTTCTCGTAACAGATCTGCCATTTGCGTCCTTCACTTCTATCTCATCCATGACCGCGCCTGAGAAACCGGTTCCCGACTTGTAAGTCGACGAGGTCTGTCCTGACGATTTGAGTGTCGCGCCGGAGGCATTGGTCTTGAGAGAAAACGTGTATCCCCCTCCCATCGAGCCGCCGCCGGCGTAAATTCCAAGCTCCACTCCCGGAGCAACGGTTGCGCCTGGTGAAATGTTCTGTTTGCCCTGAACGACGACCATCGTGAGCGGTGTTTTTAGATCGATCTTCACTGCAACCACCATGCCCGCGGCGTCTGTGACTATGATTTCATCGAGCACATTGAGCGTCTTACCGCCAGTGTACCGGCCCGTTTTCGCATCGATCGTACCCCCCGACTTGTTCGAGGCGATCGTGAATGTATACGGCAAAGTTCCACCTTCGATCGGAATCTCAACGGTCTCGTCCGGAGAGACAGTCATGGAATTTCTAACGGCCTTCAATGCTGGAACCACGGTAATCGTGGAAGTGAGAGTCCTTCCGGACTCGTCCTTGATTTCGATCCGGTCTGTCGCCGAGCCTGTTGTGACCGGACCGGCCGTGTAGGCGACAGTGGTGCCATACGCCGGCTTCATTTTTGCGCCGGAACCATTGGTCAGGAACGCGAAGGAATATCCGGTTTGGTCATTGGGGTTCCCGCCACTGCCGGTGATTCCGATCAGCGTACCCGCAGCCAGCGTTTTCGTTACCGGAGTTACTTTGAATGTCTCCTTCACGTAGATCTCGATCCAGTCGGTAGTTCCCGCTGCGTCGGTCACCCTGATGACGGTTCTGCCGGTCTTCGACCCCGCGGTGAATAAACCCGTGCTCGCGTTGATCGAGCCGCCCGACACGTTCTCTTCCAAGGTGAATTTATACGGCTCCTTCCCCTGCGTCGCGGAGAGCGCGAGAGCTTCGCCTATCAGCGCGTTTGTCATGGGCGAGGCTAGTTTTAGCTTCGATGCGGATGGTGCAGTCACGGTTACCCCGGCACTATTTACGAACAGACTTCCGGCGTTGTTTCTCGCGATGACTTGGCACGCGAGGACTTTTCCGGCGTCGTCGGCCGTGGACTTGTAGATCGCGGAGGTCGCCTTGGGAATGGCGAAGGTGTTTTTCAACCATTGGTACTGATAGGTCATGGGCGCGTCTCCAGACCAGGTTCCGGGATTACAGGTCAGTTCCGAACCCGCGCTCAAGTCGCCGCTTATGAAGGGGACAGCGGAATTCTTAGGCGGCTCCGGGAGCCCGGTGACGGCGATCGTGATTTCCGCGCGGCCTCCGGACTCATCGGTCACGACGATGACATCGGACACGCCGGTCTTCGGGCCGGGCGTGTAGTGGCCGTTCGGCGCAATGCTTCCGCCCGAACCGTTCTGAGCAATCGAAAATACGTACGCGCCGACGCCGCCGGATACGCGGAGCTTCTGGTCGGTGCCTGAAATGATCGAGGAGGGCGGATACTCGAATGTGAGAGCGCCGGCAACTGTGATATATCCATTTGCTTCGTTGCCCGCGTCATCCCTCACCTCAATTCTGTCCGTCTTCGTTCCGGTGGCCACAGCTCCCGCCGTGTATTTTCCGCTCGCGTCGACGGTTGCATTCGAGTAGTTCGAAGGGATCGAGAATTTGTAGGGCGGAGTTCCGCCCCGAACTGAAAGCGTCACGGTCGCGCCCGAACGTACAGGAGTGGATGGGACCGTAATCTGCAAAGGTTCGGTGGCGCCGACGGCGATTTTGAGATAGTCATCCGAGGAAATTTCTTCGGCGTCCGACACATAAAGCTCATCCAATCCGGCTTTTGGACCGGCGATGTAAAATCCACCCGATTGATCGAACTTTCCCTTGGATCTGTTACTCTCAAATTTGAATTCGTATGGTGGGAACCCTCCGGTCGCGGTGAGCGCCACTTTTCCACCGGGTGTCGTCCATGTTGAGGGAGCCGTCAGAATGAGCTTGGGCGCTACGGTCACTCTCGCTTCAGCGGTTCGACCCGCCGCATCGCGCACTTCGATAACGTCGATCGGCGTGCCGGAAGCCACAGTTCCGGCGAGGTAATATCCCAGAGATCCGATCGTGGCGCCCTGCGATCCGGACGATTTGATCGAGTATGTATATGGCGCGGTTCCTCCCGTCACATTGAACTGGATATGGCGCTGTGCGTGCCTTTTCGCCGTAGCCGGAGAAATTGCGAGAGGCGCGACCGTTGCCTGCGGTGAAATCGAATTGCTGGAGAGGACCTCGACTGACCCTCCCGAGTTCGTCGCCTTTACCCGGCAGGTGATCTTCTTGCCGGAATCGTCCGTGGTGAGAGTATAGGTTGCGCCGGAGGCGCCGCTGATGGGCTGGTCGGCGCGGAGCCATTGGTACGTGTGCGTAATCGGCGCATCACCCGTCCATGTGCCCGGATCGCACGTCAGTGTCAAGCCGACTTTCGCATCGCCGCTGATCGTCGGCGCGGACGTATTCGCCGGCTTGACCGGAGCCGGAGCGGGCGGCGCGGCCACTTCAATCGAAACGGACGTCTTGTTTCCGGCGTCGTCGGTTACGGTAATGACGTCCGTCACGCCGCCAGTCTTGCCAGGCTTGTATTGGCCCGCGGCATCGACGCTGCCGCCTGATTTGTTGTCCGTAATCGAATATTTAAATGGAGGGAATCCGCCTACCGTGGCGAGTCTCATCGGGTTGGCCAAATCAGCCGGGATGGTGTTGTTCGGCGCCGTCAGATGCAGTTCCGCCGCGACCGTCACAGTCGCGAAGGCCGCTCCGTTGGCTTCGTCTACCACCCGAATCATATCCACTTCCGGGACGGATGCGATGTCCTTCCCTGCCGTATATTTTCCGCTCTGGTCGACCGAACCGGCCGAATTGTTTGCCGCCATCGAAAATTTGCGCTTGCCGCTGCCGCCCGTAACGGTGAATGTCTGCGAGGTTCCGTAAAAGAGCCGCAAGCTCGCCGGAGAAATGGTCAGCGGCCCCGTCAGCGCCGGTTTGATGGGCGCCGCGCTGACCGTCACCGCAACGCTGGCTTCCGTACTCCGCCAGTCGTCCGGATTTTTTGCCGTCACCTTGCACGAAATCTCGTGCCCGGCGGCGTCTTCCATCAGTTTGTATGTCTTATCCGTCGATCCGTTGATCGGCTGGCCGTCGCGCATCCACTGATACGTGAACTCCGGAGCGCCGGTCCACTGGCCCGGAT
>CAZHRJ010000201.1:0-3797 GCA_964534765.1 uncultured bacterium | reverse complement strand
GAAACCGGAGCCGGGTCTGCGCTATGCAGAAACCGCGCCGGTAACTACCAATGAAAAAGAAAAAACGATCCGCGCCCGCGGCCCGGCGAAAGGCTTGCGTTGGGTATCGGTTGTACGATGGGGGCCGGCTGGTCTGTAAAGATTCGTGGGCGGAGATTCATCGAATGTTCGCCAAACTGATCAAGGAGGGCAAAACGCCGCGGTTGTCCTTTGAGGCGCCGGGTGTCTGGATTGTGATTTGCCGCTGACCGTCTCTTTTCCTTACCTTCCCTATTCCAAAAATGGAAATTCGCCCAAGGGATTGCCTGTGGCGACATTGGGCATCCAATCCAAAAAAGGTTGGTGGATCGACGTCGATGTCATTGCCGACACCGGCGCGGATTTTACGTATCTGCCGCAGCGGCTGTCGAAGGAGCTTGGGATATCCTTAAAAGAGGATTGCCGGCCGATCAAATCTCATGGGGTCGGAGGCGCCGCCAAGGGCTATTTTTGCGAGCGACCGCTCATCTGCAGAATTGGCGCCATCGAATTTCAGATGTCCGTGGTTTTCTCGTCCGCCAACCACGTCCCTCCTCTTCTGGGCCGCTTTCAAGGCATGGATCGCTTCAAGGTCTGTTTCGACGGCAAACGAACTACGTTTCAAAAAACAGGCTGAAATCCGGCCGCCCGGCCTCTCCGCAGGTTCCGGAGAGGCCCAATGGAGCTGGGGACAGGGACAAGTTCGATTCATCGTTTGACTACCCGGCCTCCGCCCGGCGGGGGCTGTCGAATCTCTTTCGCGCGATAAAAGCCGGCGGCAATCTCGGATAGCCTCTGAACATGCCCGGGAGTTTCTGATCAATGTCGACAGCCGGCCAAAATGAAGGAATACTTCACTGGTGAATTTGGATACCGGAATACGGGAACATATCGAAACGCTCGAGCGGCTTGCTACGAGATACTGCACGGCCGATGGCTGCCGGAGGGCGCTTGAATATATCGAAGATCGGCTGCGGGAATATGGCTATACGGTGGAACGGTCCGTCGCGCAGTGGGAAGGCCGGTCGTATCCGAGTCCATGGGCGATCAAGGCCGGGCGGGGGCCGGCTCTGTATTTGCTCACGGCGCATTATGATTCGATCAGTCAGGCCAAGAACGGCAAACTTCTTGATCAGGCCCCGGGCGCGGATGACAACGCCACGGGGGTTGCCATCCTTTTGGAGGCGGCAAAGGCGCTCCTCCATCAAAATCTGAACTCTGGCGTGGGCTTCGTATTTTTTAACGTCGAAGAAGTCGGCCAGCATGGAAGTAATCGGTTTGCGAAGGAATGGAAAGAGGCCGGCCGGCGAATCGACGGGGTCATCAACATCGACACGATCGGCACATGGCCGGTGTCCATCCAGAACGGCGGGCAGGTCAATTACGTCTCCAACCCCATGTCGCAGCCGCTGTTAGACCGGATCAAGGCCTCGTTTGGACTTCCCTTGAAACCGGCCGCGACGCCTTGGGAGGACGATCACGCAAGTTTTTGGGCTGAAGGATTCCAGGCCATCGAGCTTACGGAGGAGGGATGCACGCCGGTGATGCATACTCCTGAAGACACCTCGGAAAAAATCGATGTCCCGTCCGTGGCCCGTGTCGCCGAAGCGTTGATTGAAATGTTTCCGAATTTTTGAAATCCAGAACTTTTTTAGTGACAGAATTCCGCCGGGATGCTTTGATACTTCGTGAAGGATGCATATTTCATCAACAACAGAAGAGGCTTCAATGGCCAAGAAACTGGAAATGCTGGTGGTGTCGAGCAAGGTGAAGTCGTTACTCAAGAAAGCCAAGTGCAACACGGCGGGCGACGCGCTGGAAGGTCTGAATGGAGTGGTTCATTGGTACATTGGCGAGGCGGCACAGCGCGCCAAGGCCAACGGCCGAAAGACCGTCCGCAAGCACGATTTTTGCGCCTGCGCATAAAAGAGGGTTTCATCATGAAAAAAACGATTGTTCTTGCAGCCTCGATCGGGCTGGCGCTGCTTTGGGCCATCTCAGCCGAGGAGGGCTGGGCCGCCAAGGGGCATGGCGATGTGGGTCCGAAGGACCACATTCTGCTGACAGCCGATGAGGTCAAATACCAGCCGGCGCCGACGACGTTGCCGCCCGGAGCGGAGCTGGCGGTATTGGAGGGAGATCCGAAGAAATCCGGATTCGTCACGTTCCGCATCCGGATTCCGGAAGGTTACAAGATTCCACCCCACTGGCATCCGGCCTTCGAACGCGTCACCGTCATTTCCGGGACGTTTGACTTCGCGATGGGCGAGAAATTCGACGAATCGGCTCTCAAACCGTATTCGGCCGGCAGTTTCTTTGTGATGCTTCCCAAGATGGCTCACTTCGCCATGTCTAAAAGTGGGGCGACCATCCAGATCAACACCATGGGTCCCTGGGGCATCACGTATGTGAATCCCGACGATGACCCGAGGAACAAGGGCAAGGAATCCAAAAAGTAAAGGCTACCGACGGTCTGCCGCCGGCCATGGATGGCCAAGTGCAGAATGCGACAGGGACGTCCGGCGGTCTGCCGCCGGGCGAGAGAGGGTTGCCGCTGATTGGCGAGACGTTTGCGTATCTGGCCAATGGATACGAATTCATTGAGCGCCGCCGCGGGAGTTTCGGGCCAGTTTTCCGGACGAGCCTTCTGGGCAGGCCCACGGCCGTGATTTCCGGGCCGGACGCCTGCGCTGTGTGGATCGACCCCGAAAAGATACAGCGTGAGGGATCGATGCCGCCGCACATCCAGGAGATTTTCGGCGGTAGAAGTCTTCCCCTGCTTGACGGGTCGGAACATCTCGAACGGAAATTGCAGGTACTCGCGGGCTTTGGCCGCGAGGCGCTCGAGGGATACCTGCCCCAGCTTGAGGAGGTCACCCAGCGCCTTCTGGATCAGTGGGCGAAATCGGAAGAGATCATCGCGACCGAGGAGTTCAAGCGGCTCGCGATCGAAGGAATCTGCCGGAACGTGATGAGCCTCGAGCCCGGACCTACGACGGATGCCATCCGCGCGAATTTCTGCCGGCTTGCCGCCGGAATGACGGCGCTGCCGATCCCGATTCCCGGGTCCACCTACCGCAGCGCGATCGCGGCGCGGGATCGTCTGTTCGCCACGTTTGACGACCTGATCCGGCAGCACCGTGCGAAACCCCTGAACGATGGCCTGTCGCGGATTCTTGATGCGAAAGCGGAAGATGGGACCTCCATCACGGATGCAGCCGCGCGGCTGGAGCTTCACCACATCGTCATCGCGGGATACGTTATCTTCGCGGAGTTCACCGCGACCTTGCTTCATCTGAGCCGGAATCCCGATGTGGCGGCAAAACTTCGCGAAGAGGTCAGTCGCGAATCTCCTTCCGGTCCCGTCGGGTTCGATGTCCTCCGAAAGATGCCGTACCTCCTTCAGGTCATGATGGAAGTCAAAAGACTCTGTCCGATCCTTCCCGCGATTTTCGGCAAGGCGAAATCCAGTTTCGAATTCAAGGGCTACACGATTCCGAAGGGGTGGATGGTCATCTGGGCAATTCGATCGACCCACCTGGATCCGGGCATCTACCAGACGCCGGACAGATTCGACCCCGACCGGTTCTCTCCGGGCCGCGCCGAACAGAACAAGCACGAGCACGCGTTTTCGCCGCACGGACCCGGGACATACGGCGGCCACAAGTGTCCGGGCACGGACTATGCCTCGCTCTTCATGGATATCCTGACCATTCAACTTCTTCGGGACTTATGTGGGAACTGCCCCCGCAGGATTTGGAATACAACTGGCGATTGAC
>CAZHRJ010000200.1:0-3810 GCA_964534765.1 uncultured bacterium | reverse complement strand
CATCCGGGAGGGGAGAACCGCCTCTTCATTTTCAACTAAACGGGGGACAACCTCGGTGCGGGAACGGCTGGTCGTTAGGCGCAATACGCCGCAGGACAGATAGATTAAAACGTCAAATGAAGCCCACAGTTGTAAACATCATGAATCTGCATGCAGATTTCAAAAAATATACGGGAATATGCACACATTTTTAGGACTAAAGTAAACGGATGAAAACGAGTTGAAATCTGCTGGACGTCGTACCCGCATCGTGATGGTTATCACTGTGCTTCTGCTCTCCCTTTCGGCTATTCCCTTTATCCGCGGCGAATACCCCCGGATTCCCCCTCACCGTGTTCCCAGGGTCGTATACGTCCACAGCAGTTTGGGGTTTGAATTCAGGATTTTCGCTCGGGGTGACAGGGCCGGCGGTTATACACACGGGACACTAGAGGAGATCGGCAAATACGACCGCGCCGGACAGATCGAGGCAAGATACATTCACAATATGCCGGCCATCGCGAACGAGATGATCTGGTTTGCGACGCTGGGCAAGCCGGATATCATCGTAACCTTCTGGACCGCCCGCGTGGCGGTTGAGGAGGCGGCCCGTAAAAATCCCGAGCAACAATTCCTGCTGATCGACGCCTTCACCGATGCTCCGAATGTGCGCGGCATCCGGTTTGCCGAGCACGAGGGTTCGTACCTTGCCGGCGTCGTCGCGACCCGCCTTTCGCATACCGGCGTTGTCGGCTATTTGGGCGGTATGGATATTCCCATAGTCCGGCGCTTCGCCGTCGCCTTCGAGCAGGGGGCGCGCGAAGAATCGTCCTCCATCCGCGTAGTTGGCGCCTACGGCCATCACTTTGGTTCGCCTGACGAAAGTGGAATCGCAAGCCGCCTTATCAACGAGGGTGTCGACGTTATCCTTATAATAGGCGGCATCTCGTCAATTGATGTGGCACGCCAAGCCGGTATTCGTGCCATATGCGCGGATGCTGATGTGAGGTATCTCGCTCCAGGAACCATCGTCACATGCGTCGAGAAATACGAGGCCCTTGTGGTCCGCGAGGTGCTCGAAGATATCATCGCATGCCGATTCGAGGGTGGAAACCACGTCTACGACCTTGCGTCGGGTGGAACAAGATTGACGCCATTTTATCCCGACGATGCCATTCCTGAAGAGATCGGCCGACGGATCGAGGATGTTCGCAAAGAGATCGTGTCGGGGCGTCGCCACGTCATAGACGCTATGATCCCCTCGCCATGAGACTGACTATCGGCCGGAAGATTCTCCTCCTCGCCCTAGGCGTCGCCCTTCTGGGAGCGATCGGAACGGGTCTTCTAGCGTACAGAAAGGCTCGGACTGTCCTATTGCAGGATCGTCTCGCGCGACACCTCGAAGCCGCACGCGTCCACCGCGACGCGATTGAGGATCTTTTCTACCCATTACTCCACCGCATCGAGTCTTCGGTGCGCGAGGGTCTCACGGCCGAAGAGTTCATCGATCTCCGTTTCTTCTTGAGACTCAGGGCGCTCGACGCCACAGGTCGGATTGTTTCTGAATTTGGCGACACTACGATTCCCGGATGGGAATCAGAGAGTGACGGGAGTCCATATTCCCGGGCTGTGGCTGCAGTCCGCCAAGGTCACCCCTTTCTCGCTATCGATGTTCCGGACACACGCTATATCTCCGGTTACGGTGACGGCATCCTGGCATTTCCGGTCCGTGGTTCACACTCTTCGTTAAGCGGTCCATCCAGGGCCGATCCGGGCACGACGCTGTCCATGGTTTTGTCATCTCCTCGCATCGTAAACGTCATCGGACGCTTCTCGATCAAGAGCATGGGAGGTATGATGGAGCAAATTCGCGCCGGATCCACAGGACAGGGTATGCTCATGGGTCTGGACGGCCGCATCCTCTACCATACGGACAACTCTCGGATTGGATTCGTCCACTTGACACCCGTTCTCGAATACGCCCGACAAGGCTTTCAAGGAGCCGAGATCGTCAGCCAGAAGGACGGCCGACGAGTCGTTGAGTCGTACGCCCCTCTGAAAAATGGACTCCCGTGGGTTGTCATCGCGACGCAAGACGTAGATGAGATCGTCGCCCCCGCCAATGTGATCTGGAGGTGGACTTGGATCATCGCAGCCGGTATCTTCATCCTCACGGCCATCATTTCGCAAGTCTTGTCGAGCGCGATCACCTCTCCGATATTGGCGCTCGTAGCTGCCCATAAAGCAGTTGGCAAAGGGGACCTGAACCCAAACATTCACGTCGAGACAACCGACGAGATCGGTGATCTCGCCGCGTCCTTCCGCGAGATGGTGGATGGGCTCCGGGCGCGGCTCGAGATGCTTCCGTACGTCCCAGAGACGATCCGGCGAGCGGCCGTACGCCGCGCGGGCGGAAAGTCAGTCACCGCCGAGTCTCTCACGGTCTCGATCCTCTTTGCCGACATCGCCGGATTTACGTCGTATTCGTCCCACCGCCCCCCAACTGAGGTCGTCTCTTTTCTCAACCGCTTTTTTGAAACCGCGTCCGATGCGATCAGGAAGGAGGGTGGATACATCGAGAAGTTCGTCGGAGACATGGTCTTCGCCGTATTCGAGGGAAAGGCCGACGGCGCGCCGGCCGCGATTCGCGCCGCGATTGGGATATCATCATGGATGGCAGGCGACACAGAGGCACACACTGTCGGCATTTCAGTCCGCGTCGGTATCCATACGGGAACAGCCATCCGGGGTGACGTCGGCGCCGGGGACCGGCGCGACTTCACACTGATTGGAGCCGAAGTGAACAAAGCACAACGAATCGAGGCGGGATGCGAGCGGGGGGCGGTCTACGTTTCCGACGTTGCCGCCGGACGCGCGCGGCCCCTTATGCCAAACGTCATATTCGAAGAGGTCGCCCCGATCCACGCCAAGGGAATTGACGATGAGATCAAGGTTTTTCGGGTTCGCGAGATGTGAAGACCACGAGAATATCCAGAAAGCAATTTTTTCTGACATATTATAGAAATTATAGGATTGAGAGAAACATATATTTATTGAAAGGAACGTATATGTACAACTCGAATAAAAACAGGTTGTCCGGGCGTACAATTGTGGGGCGGCGTACTGCGCCTAACTTGCCGTTCCCGGCGGGCGGCATTCGCCGCCCTCACCCGCGCCTGATCATCGGAGGGCGCGGGTGCGGGAACGGCTGGTCGTTAGCCGTCATAGCCCGCAGATATGACTGATAATAAAAGCGACATCAAGCAGAAAAAACAGTATGGTCATATATTCAGAATCGTGTCGACGCTCTTGGGCGCGTGTGTTTTGCTCGGGGCAATTGTGACAGCCATACTTTCGATTATTTACGGCGGATTAAAATACTGGTACGTATGGATTCCTGTTCTTGTAAGTATCTTTATCGGTAGCGCGATGTTTCAGGCAGGGCTAAAAGGACATGACCCATTCTGGTTATTTGATACGGACGATGATCTCGGGGATAAATCGAAAAAAGGAAATATAGAGACTCACTGACAAATGGGCATATTTCTGATGGGCAGAAAAAAACGACGTCGATTCACCATGTTCGGAATCGGACTCATCAGTCTCGCATGTCTGGGTGGCGGAATAATTGTGATGGCACATGGAGATTTATTTTACACCCCAGCAAAAGGCAAAGGATTGGGACTTGGGTTCGCACCTATCTTGAGTTTGGTCGGTATTATTGGCCTGATTGCAACAATAAAAGGATTCTTTGCAGATGAGAAAAAGGATATATGAGCCTGAAAAAACGGCGAAAAGAGGGTAACAAAAAGGAGATGGCTGACGAATTTC
>CAZHRJ010000199.1:0-3975 GCA_964534765.1 uncultured bacterium | reverse complement strand
ATCATGCCTAGTCTCGTGGGCTCGGAGATGTGTATAAGAGACAGGGCCCTGGTCGAGGCGAAAGTCTTAACCGCCTCTTCGATTTTTGCCTTGAGGCCGTCGGAAACCGTTTTCGATTCGGTAATCGATTTGACGATGTCCGGATGCGAACGTGTCACGTACTGGACAAAATCCTGCGCGAAAGCCTGCACCTTGTCGATCGGCAACTCATCCATGTGGCCGTTGACACCCAGATAAATCCGCAAGACCTGGTCCGCCAGGGCCCGGGGGGCGAACAGCCCCTGCTTGAGCAATTCGACCAGCCGCTCGCCGCGGTTTAAAGTCGCCCGGGTAGACTTGTCGAGTTCGGCGCCAAATTGCGCGAACGCGGCCAGTTCTCTAAACTGCGCGAGATCGAGCCGCAGCCGGCCGGCCACCTGTTTCATGGCCTTGGTCTGCGCGTTCCCGCCGACGCGGGAAACGGAGAGACCGACATTGATTGCCGGGCGGATACCGGAGTAAAACAGGTTGGACTCCAGAAAAATCTGCCCGTCCGTGATGGAAATCACGTTGGTCGGAATATAGGCCGAAATATCACCTGCCTGAGTTTCGATCACCGGCAGAGCGGTAAGACTTCCGGCCCCGAGGGCATCGCTGCATTTGGCGGCGCGCTCAAGAAGCCTGGAGTGAAGATAAAAAACGTCACCCGGAAATGCCTCCCGGCCGGGCGGGCGACGAAGGAGAAGAGAAATCTGCCGATAGGCGACGGCGTGCTTGGACAGATCGTCGTAGACGATCAGGGCGTGCTCGCCATTATCACGAAAAAACTCGCCGATGGCCGCGCCCGAAAACGGCGCAATATACTGCAGAGGCGCCGGATCGGATGATGTCGCGGCCACGACAACGGTATAGTCCATCGCGTCGTGGTCTTTCAAAATCTGGACGACCTTGGCGACTGTGGATCGTTTCTGCCCGATGGCGACGTAGATGCAGTAAACACCCTGACCCTTCTGAGCGATGATGGTGTCGAGCGCGATGCTGGTTTTTCCGGTCTGGCGGTCGCCGATGATCAGCTCGCGCTGGCCGCGGCCGATTGGAATCATGGAGTCGATGGCCATGATCCCGGTCTGAAGCGGTTCCTTCACCGGCTGGCGCTCGACGACGTTGGGCACATTCTGCTCGACGGGTCTCATTTCCCCGCCTTCGATCGGCGCGCCGCCATCGATGGGCCGGCCGAGCGCGTCGACCACGCGGCCCAGAAGAGCCTTGCCGACCGGGACGGAGGCGATTTTACCGGTCGCCCGGACTTCGTCGCCTTCCCGGACGAGGGAGTCGTCGCCGAGAAGCACCGCGCCGACATTGTCCTCCTCGAGATTGAGCGCGATCCCCGTCAAGTGATGCGGGAATTCCAGAAACTCGCCGGAACCAACATCGTCAAGCCCGTGGATGCGGGCAATGCCGTCACCGACATAGAGGACGACGCCGACACTGCGGGACTCGATCGTGCGCGGCGCGTCACCGATTTTTTTCTTGATAATCGAAGCGACTTCCTCAGGCTTGATGTACATGGACTCACCTCTTCCGATTTTTCATCGAAAAACCTGTTCAAGCCGGGCCACAGCGCTGCCATACCAGACCCGGCTGCCCATTCGAAGGTTGATACCGCCGAGGATATGGGGACGAACCTGTTCCTCGATGCGGACATGAAGACGCAAAATTTCAGCCAGACGGCTGCGAATCCTCTCCCGAAGCGCGTCGGGCAGATGGACGGATGATTCGATCACGACACACTGAATCCCCTCGCGCTTCTCCCTCTCCTTCAAGAACGCGTCATGCAGGGGATCGATCAGGAAAAAGCGGTTGTCCTCAATCACCAGCCCGATGAGATTGATCAGCGCGGCCGGAGCGCCCAGATGTTTCATGAGTTCCCGGGCCAGATCGGCCCGAGCCGATTTGGCGACCCGGGGATCCATCAGGATATCTTTAAGCCGGGGCGATTGGTCCAATGACTCTTTCCAACCGTCAAGCGCGGACAGCGCCTGGCCCAGCTCCCTGGGCGCGGCTTCGGCCAGACCCTTGGCGTAGCGGCGGGCCAGAGCGCGGAGGCCGGTTTTCGAGGTCACTTTTCCGTTCCGTACAGCCGATCGCCGGCGTCGCCAAGACCGGGGAGAATAAACCCGCGCGAGTTCAATCCCTCATCCAGTGATGCGGTATAAACGGGCGTGGACGCATGAGCGGCGAAAAACCGCTCACAGCCTTCCGGCGCCGCCAGGAGACACAAAAAGGAAATATGCCTGGCGCCGGCGCGCCTGCAGAGCGACACCGCATGGGCCGCCGAACCACCCGTGGCGAGCATGGGATCCATGACGATCGTTTCCGCCTCCGCGAGATTCGGAGGGAGCTTGCAGAAATATTCGACCGGTTGAAGCGAGACCTCGTCCCTGTAAATCCCGATATGCCCCACCCCGGCAGACGGGATGAGACGATGGACACCATCGAGCATGCCAAGCCCCGCGCGCCAGATCGGAACGAGCGCGACGCGCCGGGCAAGTCGGTGGCCCCTGGCGTTTCGGCCGAGCGGTGTTTCGACGGTGACGGGGCGGATGGGGAATTTTTTAGTCATTTCAAATACCATGAGAGCGGAAATTTCCGCGATCAACTGCCGGAATTCCCGATTGGGCGTGCGGCGGGCGCGAAGGGTGATCAATTTTTCCTGAATCAATGGATGGGTGATGGTATGAAGATGTTTAAACCGCATACCGGCCGGCGGAAAACGTTTTGATTTGTTTTGCCGGCCCATCACAGAGCCGGCAGTCCGACAGGGGCTCGATCAGGTCCGGAAACGTAGTAAAAAAAGGGTGATTGCCCTCCACCAGATGATAGGCGGCGTGCGCATGCAGGCATTTGATATTGGATGGATCGGCCACGCCGCCGATGCCGGTTTTTTCAAGCGACCTGGCCAGATGGGGACGAGTCAGGCGCAGGCAAGCCAGCCGGATTCGGCCGACGGCGGCGCGGCGCCGGCGGGCGTATGTCGCGTGGAGATCGGTCAGCCGCTGTCGGGCGGCATCCACTTTCCCGGCCATTGATTTCAGACGGCCGATCCAGCCTGCGGATTCAAACATGCTGATACGCCGGACCAGTTTTGGACAGGTCAACCAGTAGAGGGTGGTAAACACCCTCCCGCTCCCGGACACCGGAGCCGGCTGAATCACCGCCGGATATCCGGCGGGACATCTGACGCTCACCCGGAATGGCTGAAGGTTCTTCCGGCCAAGTTGACGGGCGACCGTATCGTAATCGAATGGCGATGGATTCAGACTAGATGCTCCTAGCGGCGAAATCGACTGACTTTTCGGCCGGTCCGGCGGGCTTCCCTGTTTCGGCGCAGATCCGCCTGCGCTCGCTCGGATGTAATCATGAATTTCTTGAGTTTCTCTTCAAACGCGTCCTGCGCGCTCTGATCCGCAGAGCCGCCTCCGACCCGCTTCTTCAGTGGCTCGACCTCCTTCGCGGACAACACCAGCCGGCCGTTTCGATGCTGAAGAACTTTGACGCGTATTTTGTCCCCGGACTTCGCATAATCACTCGTATTTTTAACGAATTCATTCGCGATCTGGGACACATGAACAAGCCCTTCCTGGCCCGTCGGTAATTTAACGAAAAATCCTATCTCGGCGACTTTCACAACCTCCGCCTCAACCACTTCTCCAACCGCCACTGCACCACTCAATTAGACCCACTCCTTTTATTTTCAATTGTAAAACCACTGATTATGGTCAAGGCGACTGCAGATGTCAAGCTGGCATGGGGAAAAATACGATAACATCCCTGTCATCGCGGTCGCGGATGCCGGCGCCGTTTTCCGTTTTGTAGCGGTACCGCACGGGATTGAGTTTCATGACTGCGTCCGTTCCGGCCCTTTATTCAATTCGCAAGTTTTCACCTGAATAATACCTGAAAAATCCAGTTTCTCCTCGATAACCGGCCTTTGCA
>CAZHRJ010000198.1:1271-3990 GCA_964534765.1 uncultured bacterium | reverse complement strand
ATCGATCTGCCGAACTGCACGATCGAGAAATTCTTTTCGTCCGACCCGAACGCGAAGTGGCTCTTTCCGGACATCGTGCGCGAGGGTGTGCTGTCGGGCCTGCGGCACAGGCCGATTCATAACCGGCTCGTGGCGAGTGAGGAAACGGCGGAGGGCAATTCGTATCAGGTGCCGTATGTGGACGAGAAAGAGAACGAAGCCGAGGAGGAGGCCCTCGACGTGGCCGAGGGCGCGGACATTCCGGAGAGCGAGATCAAGTACGGCGATCGGATTGTCGTTATCGGCAAGAAGGGCCGCGGGATCATCGCGTCGTATGAGGCAATGCGCCGGATGAAGATCGACATGCTCCGGGTGCATCTGGAGCGGGTCGGCCAGAGGGTCGGGATCCAGCTCGACAACCGATGCGGCGAGGTTCTGCGGGTGGGCAATTCGGCGGAGTCGGCGCCGACGGTGATTCCGGTCATCACGCCGGGCGCGCTCGTGTACGAGGACCTGACCATGGGATTCGTCGAACTCATGGACAACCGGAACTTCACGCCGACCAACATCCTCTGCAGTGCGACGACCAAGCGAAAGATTCTCAACATGGCGGAGTTCAAGGACCCGCTGGTGTTCGATTTCGCGCGCACGGGCAAGACCCCGAGTCCTCTGGGCCTGACGCTCGACGCGCTCCGGAACCAGCCGGACAACCAGGTGACGATTCTGGACAAGGCGTTCGCGGTCGTGAAGGTCACGGAAAACGACGTGACGGTGGAGAGCGACAAACTCATTTCAAAACAGTGGGACCGCTCCTACATCACGCTGAACGTGGATTTCGCGATTTTGTACAAGGACGCGCGGGTGGTGGTGCAGATTTAGGCTGAACGCGTCAGACGATAAACCGTAAAGCGACAAAGTAGACGACCATCATCACAAGCCCCAGCGGGAGGCCGACGATTGCCCACTCGCCGCTTTTGATGGCAAGTTTGTTGGCGCAGATGATGTTGGGGATGTTGCCGGGGATCAGCATGCCGCCGGAGACGAGGAGGCCAATCAAAAGGAATTTGATGCGGTCGAGGTCCATGAGCGGGGAAATTTCGGCGGCGGCAAGCGTCGCGTTGTCCAAAACGGCGGAGACCATGTTCAACCAATAGAGCACGGAACTGGGCATTTGAATCAAGTACCGATCTACGATGGGCGTGAATCCCCGGCCGAGCAGGACAAGCGCGGCGACGAAGACGTACACCTTGACGGACCGGATCAGAATGGTTCGGATGTTTTCCGGCGAGTCCTCCACAAGTCCTGAGGACGAACTCATGCTGGATGGGCCGAATCGAACGGCGAGCAGCCCAAGAAAAACCAGGCCACCCAACACCCAGACCCAGAGTAGCCGCGCGAGGAAAAAGAAATCGGCGTTGTGCGGCGGGCCGGAGAGTTTCGCGGTGGCGATGGTGGACAGAGGCTCGCCGATCGGCGTCAGAACGGCGCCCATTCCTATTGCATAGCAGGTCAGGATCACCATCGTCCGTTCTTTGTCTTTGTCCAGTTTGAGGCCGGATATCATTTCGACCAAAACGAGCGCGGCAATGATGGCCGTGATGACACTCGACAGAAGTCCCAGACCGACGACAACCGCAAACAAAAAGACTTTCAAGCCCACCCGGGCGGCGATGCCCGAAACATGGCGGCGAATATTATCCCGAAACATCCGAAAGACCAGCCCGAATAGCAAAACCGCCGTCGAAATTTTGATCGGTTCGACCAGCATCTCTGTAACAAGATGCGCGCTCCATAGACCGGACAGCGTGACCGCGGCAATGCCCATCACCAACAGAAAGGCTTCCAGCTCCTCTTCCGCCCAGCGAACCGTAAAGGGAAGAATCAGTACCAGCCCCATGACAACGCCCAATCCGATGAGAACAAGAGTTTCAATCCCCATATGTTTTAACGAATGGCCGTGTGTTTTTCATTTCTGAATTTCTATCATGACCGGAGTGGAACCGCCATGCAGTGACGGGCAAAAAACGGGACGGGCAAAAAAGCGCTTTTTGCAGTGGCCCCTGTTTTTCCGTCGGTAAATTATTTAGAATACACGCATGACGTGGAATGAACCGACACGAAGCCTCAAGCTGACAATGACATCCGAAATTTACGGCAACACGCTTCTCGATTTTTCGATCGCGCTCGCGATGTTTCTCGCGATTTTCTACGCGCTGGTCCTGTTCAAAAGAATTGCAGGCGCGCGCCTCAGGATGGCCGCGGAGAAAACCACCTCGGACTTTGATGATTTTCTGGTCAGCCTGATTCACCAAATCGGATACCCGGTCTTCGCCACCGCCGCGCTCTATCTGTCCAGCCGCTCCCTGGCGTTGAACCCGCCGATTCACAAAGTCATCCTCATTCTCCTGGCGGCCGCGGTCACCTACCGCATGGTGCGGATGATTCAGGCCACGATCTCCTACGCCCTCGCGAAAACATATATCAAAGACGCGACGGCCGATCCGGGCCGGACGGCGACGCTGAAGATGATGACCGCCGTGCTCAACTGGGTGATCTTTGCGGTCGGCGTCATTTTCCTGCTGGACAATTTGGGCGTCAACGTCTCGGCGGTTATTGCGGGGCTCGGGATTGGCGGAGTCGCCGTCGCGCTTGCGGCCCAGGCAGTTCTGGGCGACCTGTTCGCTTCGCTGGCGATTTTTCTCGACAAGCCGTTCCAAGTCGGTGATTTCATCATCGTCGG
>CAZHRJ010000198.1:0-1171 GCA_964534765.1 uncultured bacterium | reverse complement strand
TTCAAATCCTTCGGAGACTCCAGCCTCGACTTTGAGGTCGTGTATTTCGTCAAGAACCCCGATTACAACATTTACATGGACTGCCAGGAGCGCATCAATTTAAAATTGGTCGAGGAATTCCAAAAGGCCGGCGTCGAATTCGCCTATCCGACCCGCACGCTCTACATCGAAAAGCAAACCGAGCCCGCATAGCCCACGCGCAGGCCTACGCCTGCGGGGACGGCGTGGCGGCCGGCCGTTCGTCGATCCTGATTTTTGTGAGTTCCTCGACGAGGTTCCCGGCCCAGAGGTAGACGTTGTGTTCCCGGACCATGTCCCGCATCCGGCCCATCCGTGCGGCTCGCTCTTCAGGATCCATCTCCAGCGCGTAGCGGATGGACTCGGCCATTTGCTCGATGTCGTAGGGATTGACGATGAGCGCGTCCCGAAGTTCCCGGGATGCGCCGGTGAAACGGCTTAGAATCAGCGCGCCGTTCTGATCATCCCGGGCTGCGACGAATTCCTTGGCCACGAGGTTCATGCCGTCGTGGAGGGACGTGACCATGCAGATATCCGCCGCCTTGTAGAAAGGCAAAATCTCCCGATGGCTGTGGTGCTTCTTTAGAAAAACAATGGGTTTGTAATCTTTTGGCGGAAACCTCCAGTTGATCCGGTCGGCCTCGGACTCCACTTCCGACAGGAAATCCTGGTACCGCTTGATGTGCGTGCGGCTGGGCGCGCCGATCTGGACGAAGACAAACTCGCCCTGATAGGAGGGATGCTTTTCCAAAAAGCGCTCAATCGCCCGGAACCTCTCCAGCACGCCCTTGGTGTAATCCATCCGCTCAACGCCGATGCCCAGATATTTGGCCTTGATACCATGCTCCTTGAGCAGCGCGTCGCGGTCCACTAGGGCAGAGCCGCCGGTGTCCTGAAACGTCTCCGGAAAAGCAACGCTGATGGGGAACGGTTTGACGAGGGTGGTATGACCTTCTTTCTTGACGGCGAAGCGCTCCCAATCGACGCGGGATTCGAGCGCGCGGTCGACCGTGTCCAAAAAATTATTGCAGTGGAACTGCGTGTGGTAGCCGATCAGATCCGCGCCCAGCATGCCGTAGAGAAGCTCCCTCTGCCAGGGACATATGCCGAACGCCTCGGGGTTGGTCCAGGGGATGTGCCAAAAGAGCGCGAT
>CAZHRJ010000197.1:0-4128 GCA_964534765.1 uncultured bacterium | reverse complement strand
CGTAGAACGTACTCTGTCCCCTGGAGAGATCGGCAGAAGCGCCGATGCGGGTAAAAATGCGGTCGACGGGTTTCCAGCGCATGAGTTTTGCCGGCACGAAGGATCCGATCTGGGCCAGGAGGGTCAGGACCGCGGTCTGGCGGATAAACGTCGATTTGCCGGCCATGTTGGGTCCGGTGACGATGGCGAGCCGGCGGTCGGAGTTCAGCCAGGTGTCGTTCGGTACGAATCGATCCGCGCAGAATCGTTCGACGACGGGATGCCGGCCATCACGGATTTCGAGGACATCCTCATCGGACAGATGCGGCCGGATGAACCGCTCCCGCCGGGCGGTTTCGGCCAGAGATGCGAGGGCGTCGATCCGGGCGATTCGATCCGCAAGGACTCTCAGCGGCTGGGCGCAGGAGAGGATGTCGGTCAGGAGCTGGAAAAATAGCTCGCGTTCAATCGATGCGATGCGGTCGGATGCGGCGAGGAGTTTATCCTCGAATCGTTTGAGGTCGGGAGTCACAAACCGTTCGGCGTTGACGAGGGTTTGCTTGCGGATGTAATCGGCCGGGACCGAGTCGAGGTTGGATTTGGAGATTTCAATGTAATAACCGTAAATTTTGTTGTAACTGACCTTGAGGGACGAAATGCCGCTGCGGCCGCGTTCGGTTTCCTGAAATCTGAGCAGGTGAATACGCTGGTGTTCGAGGAGTTCCTTGAGTTCATCGAGTTCGGGATGAACACCGGACTTGATCACATTGCCGTCTCCCAGCATTGCCGCCGGAGACTCGGCCAGCCGATCGACGAGAGCCCTGTGAGGCGGGGAGACATCCGGCCAGTCGGAGACAAGACCCGTGAACGCATCGATAGAGCCGAGAGCGGCCGGGATGGCGGGGGCAAGTTGGAGGGATCTGCGCAGGGTGACGAGATCCGCGATACGGGCGGTGGCGGGCCGGGCCAGACGGGAAAGGATCCGCTCCAGATCGCCCATGCCGGAAAGGACGGCCTGTATCTGACCCAGAACGGGCGGGGCATCGACAAGCGCGGCGACGGCGGATTGCCGGGAACTGATATCGGAAGATTTTCGAAGCGGAGCGAGGAGCCATCGGCGAAGAAGGCGCGAACCCATCGGAGTCTTGGCGCGGTCGATGACCGCCCATAGACTCGCCCTGGAATCTCCGGCTATGCTCGAGAGGATCTCGAGGTTTCGGATCGTGGCGCCATCCAAGTCACAAACGCCTTCTTGAGAATAAAATCTGGGGAAGCGGATGGGCAGGGAGTCGCTGTGGATTTCGGCCAGGTACTGAATAAGAATCCCTGCGGCGGACAGGGCGGCGCTGTGACGGGTCAGGCCGGCGGCCTCGACCGCGCCGATGCCGAATCTTTCGCCAAGAAATCCGCGGGCGCTGTCCTCATCCACCGGTTCGCGGACGGATTTGGGCTGTTGGACGGAGTTTAATAATTTCTGAAGAGACTCATCGAGATCGGCCGATGTGACGATTTCCCGGATCGGAAGGCGATCAAAGGCATGCTGGAAGGCCGCATCGCCCAGAGGCCACTGGCCCATTTCAAAATCACCGGTGGAGACATCGACGCAGGCGATTCCGACCGAACCATCAACAGACGCGATCGCGGCCAGAAAATGATCGACGTTGGGGACGAGGAGACTATCCTCGACCAATGTGCCGGGCGTGATGTTGCGGACGACGGCCCGGTCCATCAGCTTGGGTTGACCCTGCGGCCCGCTGTTTTCCACCTGCTCGCAGATGGCGACCTTCCGGCCGGCTTTGACCAGCCGCTGAATGTAGGTATCGGCGGAGTGAACGGGGACGCCGGCGAGCGGCACGGAGTTTCCGGTTCCGGCGCTTTTTTTAGTGAGGAGAATTCCAAGGAGTTTGGAGGCGTCGATGGCGTCCTGGTTGAACATTTCGTAGAAATCGCCAAGCCGGAAAAAAAGGATGGCGTCGCCGACAGTACGTTTGACGGCCTGATATTGACGAATCATCGGTGTGACTTTTTGAAGCCGAATTTCCCCCGTGCTCTCCATAACCGGCGGCCACACTAGGCTACGGGCGGAGGTCTGTCAACGGGGAAAAAGAAAATGAACGGGACAGTGTTGGATAACTCGGATGGGCGAAACCGTCAGAATTCCAGAATTAGAAATGTCAATAATGTCAATACCCGGCCCCATTTGGGGGGTTTTACTTTTTGGTGACCCAGCCGGAGATGCCGAATTTGGATTGGAGGCGGGACTTTGCGAAATGGGCTTCGGATTCGGAAGGGTAGGGACCGATCCGGACACGGACGTGGGACTGGCCTTTGAGGATGACGGATTCCTCGTAGACGGGCCAGCCGTCTCTGGATAGATCCGTCCGGATGGCTTCGGCTTGGGCGCGGTCCGGGGTCGAGACGGCTTGGACCACCCAGGATGATGACTCGTCCGGTAAATCCGATAGGGGCCGCGCCGGCGGCGCCTGGACCGTCTGCAACGGGGACTCCCGAAGATCCCGGATCTGATCCCTTGCGGCGGCGCGCTCGTACGTGTTGGCGGCTGACAACCAGGCCATCTCAAAAGCATCCATGGCGGCCGTGTCGTCACCCAGAAGCCGGTACGACAGGCCTGCTACCAATCGAACGGCGGACGGGCTTGGATCCTCAGGCCCGGCCCGGGAAGTGTCAGGCGATTCCGCGAGGAGTGTTTGAATATGGAGAAGGGAGGATTTGGGCTGTTCGAGTTTCAAGCGGCTTAACGCCGCAAAGAATCTGGCGCGACGTATCCGGGGATGGCGGGGATATTGCAAGAGGAGCCGGTCAAACGACGATGCCGCCTGAATGTAATCTTCCTTGAGATAGGACTCCAATGCCCGGTCATAATCGGCAAACCCCGGCGCCGGGCAGAATAGAACAATGGCTCCCAGAAACAGGCCGACGCACTGGCGGTTCAATAGGTTGCGGGCGGCGGCGGTTTGTGTTTGGAATCGAGGAGCTCGGATTCGAGCCGCTCGACCTGTTTTTGGAGATCCCGTCGACGGCGGAACGTGCCGAAGGCGGCGAAGACATCGTAGACGGCCAGTGCGACCAGCGTGCCGGCGCCGAAGAGGAACATGATGAGGACATCGCGTTTGGTCTGAACGCCTGAAACCGAGACGAGCTGGGATGCGGTCAGCGTCGAGATCACCAGGCCGAGAAAGAGGATGACGAATAGGACGGCGAGAAAAAAGAACCGCTGCAAGCCTTACGCTCCCGCCGGCAGGGGCGCCGACGTGTTGACGGCGCCGGACGGCGCCTGATCGGAAGAAAGCAGCGGGGTTCCCCGGAGGGTTCTGCGGACAACCCGTTCGATCCGAACCGGGACGACGGATCCGATGAACGCATCCGGCAAATCGATGATGACATCATGAAACCTGCCCGACTTACCGAACAAGCCACCCTCCCGGGCGCGCATTTCAAACAGGACTTGAACGGTTTGTCCGACCTGCCGGGCCAATGACCCATCCGTGTGCCGCATCTGCAATTCGACCAGACGATTGTGCCGGTCGAGCGATTCGGCTCTCGTGATCTCGCCGGCCAGACGCGTCGCAGCTGTGCCGCCTCTTCTGCTGTAGAGATACATGTAGGCCGAGTCGAATCGGATGGACTCGCAGAGATTCAGCGTCTCTTGAAAATCCTCCTCGGTTTCGCCCGGGAAGCCCACGATGAAGTCGGTGGTGATGGCGATGCCGGGCATTCGCCGGCGGAGCCGCTCGACGGTGCGTAGAAAATCCGCGCTGGAGTAGAGACGTTTCATTCGCCGAAGCACGTGGTCGGAGCCGGACTGGACGGGAAGATGAATGTGATCACAGAGGCTCGGAATGTCCGGCCAGGCGTCGATGAGATCGTCCGACATTTTTTTAGGATGTGCGGACAAGAAACGGACCCGGCCCCGCGGGAAGATCCGGTCGGTCCGGCGGATGAGTTCGACAAACGTGGACGCGCCGTCCCGCAGATCCTCGCCGTAGGCATTGACCGTCTGGCCGAGGAACATGATCTCCCGATACCCCTGCGCCGCCAGATTAGCAACTTCCTGTAGGACGTCCGGCAGAGTCCGAGACCGTTCGCGGCCGCGTGTGGCGGGGACGATGCAGTAGGTGCAGTCCATGT
>CAZHRJ010000196.1:0-4137 GCA_964534765.1 uncultured bacterium | reverse complement strand
CCCGTCCTTCTCGGTGACATAGACCGTCTCATCTATGGCGAGAGTATCCTTCATGCGATAATCAGTGACCTCGCCGAACACCTTGAGACCGCTTTCCAGTTCGCAAATACCCAGAATGAGCGGCGGGGTGAATCCATCCGGGGTGACGTAGAGGGTGGTGAAGGTCTTCAGTTTTCCGCGATTGTCCAGATAGATCCTGTCAGTGCGGCTGCGGCACCGGCTGCAGTGATTGCGGACCGGGACAAAATGTTTCCGGCACTTGACGCAGAGCGACGCCTCCAGCCGCGTCTCCCAGGCGGGCTTGGGCGCGGCAGGGTCGGTCATACCAGCTTCTCCAGAATGGTCACGATGTTGCTCGTTCCCAGCCCGCCGACGCTCTGGGTGAGTCCATATTTCAACTTCTTGTTGACCTGTCTTGCCCCCGCGTCGCCCCGGAGCTGCCAGACGATCTCGATAATCTGCGCCAGCCCGGACGCGCCCACCGGATGGCCGCGGGCTTTGAGTCCGCCCGACGGATTCACCGGGATCTGGCCGGCAATCTGTGTCTCGCCGTCCAGAATGTGCCTCCAGCCGGTTCCGGGTTCGAAAAATCCGACGTCCTCGCATCCGATGATCTCAAATGGCGTGAACGCGTCATGGATCTCCGCCAAATCGATCCGGGATGGCTTGATCCCGGCCAGCTTGAACGCCTTCTTAGCCGCCACCTGCGTCGACGTGAAGTGCGTGAGGCTTTCCCGGTCAACCAGCGCGACGTAGTCCGTCCCATGGCCGATGCCGGCGACACGGATGGGCGCCTTGTCGGTTGTCATGACAATCGCCGCGGCGCCGTCCGAAAGCGGACTGCAGTCGTAGAGACGTAGCGGCTCGGCGATGGTCTTGCTCGTCTCCACCCGGCTGGGCTCGACCGAATACTGAAAATGGGCATAAGGATTTTTAACGGCATTGGCGTGGTTTTTGACGGCGATGTAGGTGAGCGCCTCCCGGGTGCATCCGTAGGATTCCATGTAGCAGCGGGTGATGAGCGCCGCCAGGCCCGGCATGGTCCCGCCCTGGCGGCGTTCCTGGGGCGCGAGGACTTCCGAGAGGATCCGCGTGGCCGCGCCGGTGCTCATGGTCGTCATCTTTTCTCCCGCGAGGACCATGATGTTTTTGAAAAATCCGGACGCGAGGGCGAAAAAAGCGCCGTCGAAGATGGCTGCCCCGGTCGAGGACGCGGTCTCGATCCTCAGTGTCGGCTTCGGAACCAGACCCAGATAATCCGTAATGAACGCCGATATGTTGCTTTCACCCGTGAACGATTCCGGACTCATCGCGCCGACCACCACGCCATCCACATCGTCCACGCCCGCGTCCGACATGGCCGCAACAGCCGCCTCGTACATGAGTTCCTCCAGCCGGCGTTCCGATGGCCCGAATTTGGTCATCCCCACGCCTCGAATGTACACGTCGCGCATGCTTCACCGTCCGTATCGAATTAGACCGGGATTATACCGCCGATTGGGGAAAGGCGTCAAAGGGTGGCGGGAAAAAAAGAAAAAGGCCAATCCGAAATTTTACTGCGTCAGTATATCCGAACACCCGCACAGGGGGCAGGAGGTCGGCTCGACATCCTCGTCCGCGTCATAAGAAACGGTGTCTTCCTCCTCTTCCGACTCCTCCTTCATCCCTCGCACATTCCACTTGTAGCCGCACTCCTCACACCGGTACGCCGTCGCGGCGGATTCCATGGCAAATTGCTCCTCACCCAGGTCGTCCAGAGCTCCCATGAATCTCCTCCTCTGTTCGTCTCCCTCCCGCCCAATAATTCTGCCTAAAGCTTACCGTTCCCGGTTATCTTGTCAAGTAGGCGGCAGTCATCCTGCTGATCATCCGGCTACTCATCCAAATCACATCGGTCGCAATTCGACGGGTCGCCGGAACACTCCGCTGACTCTCCGCCCGATACGTCCGGATCTGATCCAAAATCCGAATCCTCGCCGGACGCACTCATGACCGCGAATCGCGAGATCTTCTTCTCAATTTTCGCCGATCCGCATTTCGGACATCGAAGGTCCTTCCAGCTCATTCTTGGAACATAACTCTGAAATGGCGCGCGACACTTCGTACAGTCAAATTCATAGACCGGCATCGCCCGACACCTCCTTCATCTCGATCTACTCCCTTAACCACTCCGATACCTGCGGCGCCCAGTAGGTCAGGATGGGACCCGCGCCGGCGCGCTTCATCGCCGTCAGCATCTCAAGCGCCATCCGGCGCTCGTCCACCCATCCCCGGGCGGCGGCCGCCTTCACCAGGCTGTACTCCCCGCTCACGTTGTACGCGGCGATCGGAATATCCCATCGATGCCGCGCGGTACGGATCACATCCAGATACGCCAGGGCCGGCTTGACCATCACCATATCCGCTCCCTCCGCAATGTCCAGTGCGATTTCCCGAATCGCCTCCCGGACGTTCGGCGGGTCCATCTGGTATCCGGCGCGGTCGCCGAATCGGGGAGCGGAGCCGGCCGCGTCCCGGAATGGGCCGTAAAAGGAACTCGCATATTTGGCCGCATACGACAGAATCGGAACTCGGCTCCACCCGGCGCCGTCCAGCGTGCGGCGGATGAATCCGACTCGGCCGTCCATCATATCCGACGGCGCCACCATGTCCGCGCCGGCCGCGGCGTGGGCCAGAGCCATTTTGGCAAGGAGCGGCAATGTGGCGTCGTTGTCAACTGTCCCTGAGGATTCCCCCGGAATCGATCGGCCTTTTCGCCGGATTCCTCGAATGACTCCGCAGTGGCCGTGGTCGGTATACTCGCACAGACACACGTCGGTGATCACCACGAGGTCCGGCATCTCTCGTTTGAGGATCCTCACAGCCTGGGGGATGACACCCTTCGGTTCATATCCGGATTTCCCCGCTGAATCTTTCCGGGCCGGTATGCCGAACAACAAAACGGCGCCCACGCCCAGCCGATGCGCCCGCGCGCATTCCCGGACGAGGGTATCGACCGAATACCGAAACAGGCCGGGCATCGAGTCGATCGGTTCCCGGATCTTTTTTCCATATCGGACAAACAGAGGATAGATCAGGTCGGCCGGATCAAGACGGGTCTCCCGGACCAGCGCGCGAAGGCCCGGTGAGTGCCGAAGGCGCCGAAGTCGAAGTTCCGGGAATTTCATAACGTCATTTATCCTTGACCGTCACCATCTGTTTGACCGCCACGTTTTTCTGGGTTACGACACGGCCGCCTGGGTAGGATACCCGCACATCCACGGTCCTGGCCGTGCCGGTCCCGACATGAAATGGCAGGGCGCTGCTGGCCAGGCCGTCGCCCGAGCCCACGAGGCCGGCGACATATCGACCGCGGCCCTTTTTAAAGTCGGCGCCGCCGTCCAGATCGATCTCCACCCACGCGCCGATGGCCAGACTGTAGGGCGCCGCCGAGGGTCCAGTGTCTTTTCCCGTTACCCGGCCGCGTTTCAGCGGCTGGACTTTGATCCAGTTGAACTGGCCGGTGTCGTCGTTGCGGTACAGGTAATCGACATGCGTCACCTGGGTTCCCACGTAGATGTCCGGATCCCCGTCATTGTCGTAATCGGCCCAGCCCGCGCCGATGCACCAGCCGCCTTTGTGGGTGCCCTCAACTGTCGCTACGTTCGTGAACGTCCCGTCGGAGTTGTTCTGGTAAAGAAAGTCCCGGTCGCCCGCGTCATTGGCGACGTAGAGATCCCAGACTCCATCGAGATCATAATCGCCCCACGCCACTCCCCGGCCCTTGTTCGAAGCCTTCATGCCGGATTGTTCCGCAACCTGCGCAAACGTCCCATCCCCGTTGTTCCGGTAAAAAAAATCCTGTTGGCCGCCGTAGTTGGCGACGTAGACATCCAGATCACCGTCGTTGTCGGCATCGGCCCAGGCCACGCCCTCGCCGTCCCCGCTGAATCGAATGCCCGCTTCCTGCGAGACATTTTTGAATGTCCCGTTCCCATTGTTCCGATAGAGGAAGTCTTCCCGGCCGCCCGAGTTGCTCACGAACAGATCCAGGTCGCGGTCGCCATCGTAATCGCCCCAGGCCACGCCATAGCCGTTCGCCGTGTCGATCATGCCGGCCTTCGAGGCAATTTCCTCAAACTGGCCGTTGCCGAGATT
>CAZHRJ010000195.1:0-4239 GCA_964534765.1 uncultured bacterium | reverse complement strand
ATAATATCTTTCCGCTGCTTGACATCGTTTCCCCCCGAAACTACACTCAGCGAATATTCGAGTGGCAAAGGAGTGACGAATGCCCACGATACAACAGCTGGTCAGGCACGGGCGGCAGAAGGCGCGACAGAAGGACAAGACGCCGGCGCTGCGCGGGTCTCCCCAGCGAAGAGGTGTCTGCACGCGTGTATACGTGACGACACCCAAAAAGCCGAATTCCGCCCTGCGGAAAGTCGCCCGAGTGAGGCTCACGTCCGGGTTCGAGGTTACCTCGTACATTCCGGGCGAGGGCCATAATCTTCAGGAACACTCGGTCGTCATGATTCGCGGCGGCCGCGTCAAGGATCTGCCGGGGGTGAGGTATCACATCATCCGCGGTACGCTTGACTGCGAGGGCGTGGGCGATCGGAAACAACAGCGGTCCAAGTACGGCGCCAAACGGCCTAAAAAAGAATAGGCGGTTTGGCGGGTCTCCATACCCCGCGACCTTCCTTCCCATGCTGGAGCGCCGGTCAATTCCGGCCCATTCCGGTGGGGGCAGGGGCCCTATCCCGCTCGGCGTTAGAACCGTTTGATGAAAAACAGGGCGGATTTTGTTTTGCCCATTTGAGGAGTTAGTGATATGCCGCGACGCAAGCGCATTTTAAAAAGACGTCTTCCCATGCCGGATCCACGCTATGGCAATATCATGGCGTCACGGTTCATCAACTGTCTGCTCTACGCTGGAAAAAAATCCGTGGCGGAGCGAGTTTTTTACGGCGCTCTGGACCGGATCCAGGAAAAGGCGGGCAAGCCGGGGGTCCAGGTGTTTCTCACAGCGCTGGATAATGTGAAACCCGAAGTCGAGGTCAAGTCGCGGCGGGTGGGTGGAGCGACGTATCAGGTCCCGGTGGACGTTCTGCCGGACCGCCGGGAGTCACTGGCCATCCGGTGGCTGCTCTCATCGGCGCGCGAGCGGAACAACCACGGCATGATCGAAGCGCTCTCCGCCGAATTCCTCGACGCCTCCAACAACACCGGCGGCGCCATCAAACACAAGGAGGACGTGCACAAAATGGCCGAAGCCAACAAGGCCTTTGCGCACTATCGCTGGTAATCATGGCCACGACCACTCCCCAGATCCTCGTCCCTCTCGATCGCGTCCGGAATATCGGCATTGTCGCTCACATCGACGCGGGTAAAACGACCACCACGGAGCGCATCCTCTATTATACCGGCCGGACGCACAAAATCGGCGAGGTCCATGACGGAAACACCGAAATGGACTGGATGGAGCAGGAGCGGGAGCGCGGCATCACCATCACCTCCGCCGCCACCACCTGTTTCTGGGACGACAACCGCATCAACATCATCGACACCCCGGGCCACGTCGATTTCACCATCGAGGTCGAGCGGTCTCTGCGGGTCCTCGACGGCGCCGTTATCGTCTTTTGCGGCGTCGGCGGCTTTGAGCCCCAGAGTGAGACGGTCTGGCGGCAGGCGACGCGCTACAACGTCCCCCGCATCTGTTTCATCAACAAGCTCGACCGCGTCGGCGCCGACTTCCAGGCCGTCGTCAAACAAATCTACGAAAAACTCGGCAGCAACCCCCTGCCCATCCAGATCCCCGTCGGCGCCGAGGACAAATTCTCTGGGGTCATTGATCTGGTGGAAATGAAATACATCAAGTGGCTTGCTGAGACGCTCGGCGCCAAATTTGAAATCATTGACATCCCGTCCGATCTGAAAGCCGCCGCCGCCGCCGCCCGCGAGGAGATGATGGAAAAGGTAGTCGAACTGGACGACGCGGTCATGGAAAAATATCTTGAGGGCAAATCCATCGATCCCAAAACCATCCGGGACCTGATCCGAAAGGGAACCATCGCCGGTAAATTCGTTCCGGTGGTCGGCGGATCCTCGTTTAAAAACAAGGGTGTTCAGCCTCTTCTGGATTCGGTCATCAGCTATCTGCCTTCCCCCGTCGATATCCCGTCGGTGAAGGGGACCAACCCCGATTCCGGCGCCGAGGAATCCCGAAAGCCAGATCCGGCCGAGCCGCTGTCCGCCCTGGCGTTCAAAATCGCGACGGATCCCTATGTCGGCAAGCTCACGTATATTCGCATTTATTCCGGCAAGCTGGATTCGGGCAGCTACGTTGTCAACACCCGCAACGCCCGCAAGGAGCGGGTTGGCCGGGTGCTGCAGATGCACGCGAACAAGCGCGAGGATCGTGAGTATCTGAGCGCCGGTGACATCGGCGCTGTCGTTGGCCTTCAGGCCACCAAAACCGGGGACACGCTCTGCGGACTCAACAATCAGATCGTTCTCGAATCGATGAAATTTCCCGAACCGGTTATTTCGGTCGCGATCGAGCCCAAGACCCGCGCGGATCAGGAGAAGATGTCCGAGTCGCTCGGCAAGCTGGCCGACGAGGATCCGACGTTCCGCATCAGTGTCAACCACGAAACCGGCCAGACCCTCATCTCCGGCATGGGCGAGCTTCACCTCGAAATCCTCATGGACCGCTTAAAGCGCGAGTTCAATGTTGAAACCAATTCCGGCAAGCCCCAGGTCGCCTATAAGGAGGCCATCCGCAAGAGCGCGACGGCGGAGGGAAAATATATCCGGCAGACCGGCGGCCGCGGCCAGTACGGCCATGTCTGGCTGACCATCGAGCCGATGGAGCGTAACAGCGCGGAGACGTTTGAATTTGTAAACAAAATCGTCGGCGGGGCCATTCCCAAGGAATATATATCGCCTGTGGAAAAGGGCGTGAAGGAGGCCGTTCAAAACGGCGTCACCGCGGGATATCCGGTTGTCTATGTGCGGATCACGCTGATTGACGGGTCCTATCACGAGGTTGACTCGTCCGAAATCGCCTTCCAGATCGCTGGTTCCAAGGCTTTCAAGGAGGCCGTCATGGCGGCCGACCCGGTTTTGCTTGAGCCGATCATGGATGTCGAAGTCACGACTCCGGAGGCTCACATGGGCGACATCATCGGGGATCTGTCATCCCGCAGGGGTCAGATCGCGACCAGCGATCAGCGGGGAAACGCGCGTGTCATCCGCGCTCTTGTTCCTCTATCGGAAATGTTCGGTTACGCCACCACCATCCGCTCCCTCACTCAAGGGCGCGGCACGTTTGTCATGGAATTCAAGGAATACCAGGAGGTCCCATCGAATATCGCCAAGGAAATCATGGGACTTCGAAAAAGCGCATAGATCATGGGCAACATTAAATCCTTGAGGAGGGATATCCAGAATGTCCAAACAGAAATTTGATCGAACCAAACCACACGTCAACATCGGCACCATCGGCCACGTTGACCACGGCAAAACCACCCTGACCGCCGCCATCACTCATGTGCTGGCCGCCAAGGGTCTGGCCACGGCCAAAAAGTACGACGAAATCGACAACGCGCCGGAGGAAAAGGAGCGCGGCGTGACCATCAATGCCCATCATGCCGAGTATCAGACCGACAACCGGCACTACGCGCACGTCGATTGTCCGGGCCATGCCGACTACATCAAGAACATGATCACCGGCGCGGCCCAGATGGACGGCGCGATCCTGGTCGTCTCCGCCGCCGACGGCCCCATGCCGCAGACTCGCGAGCACATCCTGCTCGCCCGGCAGGTCGGCGTGCCGACCATGGTCGTATTCCTGAACAAGTGCGACTCGGTCGACGATCCGGAACTGTTGGATCTGGTTGAGGTCGAAGTCCGGGACTTGTTGAAGAAGTACGGTTTCGAAGGCGATAAAATTCCGGTCGTCCGGGGCAGCGCGCTCGAAGCGCTCAACAATCCGACCAGCGCCGATAAAATCAAGCCCATTCTGGATCTCATGGCCGCCGTTGACAGCCATATTCCGTTGCCTGTCCGGGACGTCGAAAAGCCGTTCCTCATGTCCGTCGAGGATGTCTTCTCCATCTCCGGCCGCGGCACTGTTGCCACGGGCCGGGTCGAGCGGGGCAAGCTCAAGTCCGGAGAGGAAGTGGAGATTGTGGGGATCAAGCCCACATCCAAGACGGTTGTCACCGGGCTTGAGATGTTCCGGAAAACCCTCGATTATACCGAAGCCGGCGACAACGTCGGAGCGCTCCTGCGCGGCGTCGAAAAAGAAGGCATTGAGCGCGGCCAGGTCCTCGCCAGGCCAGGCACGATTACTCCGCACAAAAAGTACAAGGCGGAAGTCTATGTCCTGACCAAGGAGGAGGGCGGGCGGCACACGCCGTTTTTTCCGGGATATCGACCGCAGTT
>CAZHRJ010000194.1:0-4326 GCA_964534765.1 uncultured bacterium | reverse complement strand
GGATCCTTTTCAATTTTTTCGCGCGGTTATTTCAGTCTGGTGGGAAGTTCTGAGCCCATCTTTCCGAATGCGAATTTGCCTCTTTCTTCGATTTCTACGCTTGGGCTTGTCTTTGTTTGGTTTGGGCTATCCTCTATCTCCTATTTGCGGAATCGCTGCGTGCCGGTGTTGGAATGCCGGCGGCGTGTCTGGCCATGTTTTTCCTCGCGTTGGCCATCCCCGCCTCAGCCATCCAGGTCGGCGACCCCGTTGCCGATCGTGAAATCCACCAGCCGGGCGATGCTGTCGAAATTTCGGTCAAAGTCACCAACGACGGCGCCAAAAAAATAATGTTTGTCTCCATTCTCGATGTCGTCGGCCCCGATGACAAGACCGCCTTCAATACAGCCGACGCGAAAAAACCGCAGAAAATCCAGTTGGCCGGGGGCAAGACCGAGACGCTGAAATTCTCGTTCACGCTATCGCCGCAGGCCTCCGCAGGTCCCTACCGCGCCCGTTTCGCCGTCCGCAGTCCGTTTGCCAAACAGCCGTTCTATCGACACCGCAACGGAGAGGCGGTTGAAGTATTTCGAATCGGAGGCATCAGTCCGAAGCCGGAAACCATCAGCGAAGCGCCAGAGGTGGAAGCAGCGCCATCGCCGGAAATATTCGTTGCAGCTTTTTCCGGGGTCGTTCAGGACGAGCGTGAAAAACCCTTGGAAAACGTCAAAGTCGCTGTCGGCGATCAAATGACCACCACCAAACAGCCGGACGGTGGCTATTCTCTAAAAATACCGAACGTGAAGCGCGGCGACAAATTTACCATTAACTTTTCGGTGGACGGTTCTGTCAGCCAATCAAGAGAATTGACCTTCGAAGATCAGAGAGTCCCTGTTTTTGATCTGCCTATTACGCTGGTGAAGCGGCCCAACCAGCCTCCGTCTGTTCCCAGAGATGTCCGTCAGACGACTGGCGACGGTATTGCGGTAGCCATTGGCGGCATGATTCGTCAGCCACAAATACTCCTAAAAGGGAAAATCGACGATCCGGAAGGCCTCGCTGTTTCTTTGGAAGTCCAAGTCGCGCCTGTTGGTGCCTCCTTCTCACAAGGACAGACCGTGAAAAGTGGTCTGCTACCGAGCGGCGCGGAGGCAATGGTCACGATCACAGGGCTTACAGATGGTGCGTACACATGGAGATATCGCGCGCTGGACGCGCTTGGCGAAAGGTCCCAATGGACGGAATTCGGCGGGAACCCAACGTCGTCCGCCGATTTTTTCGTGGAGCAAAGTCTCGCTCCTGTGGGGCGCCAGGATGAGCCTGTCGCCGAAACTATTCCCGTAACGCCGGTCACCGCTGGAACAGTGACGGGGGCCACAACAACTGCTCCGGACATAGCAGTTGTTGAAATCAAAACGAGTCCTGCAGACCCCCAAACCCTGGAAGCATATGGAATCACGGTCGTAATAAAGAATGTCGGCACAATACCCATTCCCGCCGGCAGCATTATGTTCCCTTGGAAGCTGCGTAAGAAGGGTGAAGCATGGCCAAATGTAGGCAATGCCACTTACGGCAATCTACAAAATCTAGTCGCGGGCGGCTCGGTCGAGATCGTGACCACCTTGAAGGTTACTCCGATGGAGCCGGGTACATACGACTTTGAGATCGATGCGGCGCTTGGAGGCAGTCTGAGAGATTTGGAAATAAACAAGGCGGACAATCGAAAGGCCATCGAAATACTCGTGGCGGAAAACGAAAAGAAAGCGGACGCGATAGTAAAGGAAATCCAGGTGGACCCGAAGGCGCCTGCGCCAAACACGCAGATCGTGATTCAAGCGACAATTGCGAATCAAGGGGATATTCAGGCGGCCGGCCTCGCGAGTCGGATACGGATACTAAAAGGCACAGAAGTGGTGAAGCAGACATGGCAAACGGCCAGCGCGGTTGGTCCTGGAGGAAGCTTCGGATTCCGATTCGTAGTGCCCGGTCTCGAGGCAGGAATCTACGAGATCGAAGTGGTGACGGATCCGGAAAACAAAATTAGGGAAAAGGATGAATCTAACAATCAAAGACAGGTCGCGCTTACAGTATCCGCTGAAGGGGCCACAACAACTGCTCCGGACAGGACAGAGAATCCGGCCGTAGAAACTAAAGCGGCGCAGGAGACCAAATCGAAAGAGGCGGCCGCAAAGGACGCCAAACCGGAGTCCCTATCGGACGCATCGCCTGCGGCGACCCCGGGGACAGCGCCTGAGAATAAAATCGACCCATCGCCAACCTCTACAAGAAACCGTAAGAGATCGAGTCGCGAACGTGCGATTGATGAGGCACAGAATGCGGTCTTGAATCCGGATATCAGCCCGACGGCCAAAGCGACAAAGGTGGAAGGTGTCCTGGCAGAACCCGAATCCCCGAAAAAGGATGAAACGGCAACCGCCGGCTCTGCCGCCCCGCGGTTTCGAGAGAGGGCGGAGATGAGACGGACTCAACTGGCGATGAGATCAAAGGAAAAATCTGTAGCGGAAGACATTGAGGCGCGTTCCTCGCTGGCGTCAAAGCCCACGGAAGTCCCACCAGCGAGCGGGGAAATGCAGAAGACGGAACTGGATCCCGCCGGCCTGACGTTCCGAACGGACGGGAATGTCCGGGCGTCCTTTGGCGATCGGTCTCTCGTAGTCCGAGCGCCGGGTCTGGACGCGGGCTGGACGATTCAATTCGATTTTCCGGCGGACGAGAAGACCTCCTTCAAAGTGGCCGTCGGCAAGGCTTTCAAGGTGAAACTGGACCTGCGGGAGTCTCCGCTGAAATTCGCCGGCGCCGGGATGGTGGAGGCGGTGCGGCCGGGCGAGGCGCGCGTCGTGTTTCAGTCGCTTCAGGTGTCCTTCGACGGTGAGGAGAGCATGGACAATATAGAGCTTCCGGTGACGGTTACCGCATCCGGTTCCGGGCAGGTGCCGGTGGGGACGTTGAAGATTTCCGTGTCGCCGGGCGAGGAAGTTGAGGAGTAGCCTTTATGCGTTCAAGTGCCAATCCTGGCAGCTTACATTTTCCAAGGATGAGGAATTTCGAGGTCTCTGCAGATTTTCTGGACCATTCGATTGGACAATTCCCTGTGTCGGGGAATGCTCGAGGTTCTAAATGTTTGCGGATGGTAATAAATCGTGTGGCGGGTACCTTCCCGGAAAAAGTGGCACCCGCGAGCTTCAAGATGCCGAATGACTTCCCCTCTTTTCATGCCGCGCGAATTTCGAGGGCTTCCCGGATCACCTCACGATCTCGGACGAATCGCCGGGCCAGTTCGCGGTTGGCCTCCATGACCAACTTGACGGCCTCTTTCAAATTCCGCCGGGCTTCCGGAAGCGTCCGGCCCTGGGTGTTGGCGCCCGGCAGTTCCTCCACAAATCCGATCCACCATTTTCCGTCCCTTTCAAAAACCGCCGTGAATTTGCGTTTCATAGGCAGAGATTACCGCCGGCGCGGGATGAAGTCAACCCGAACCCTTGGGATGCTGACGGCTTGTCTGGCCGGATTTCTATTGGCCCTGGCCGGCCCCGCCTGCGCCGTGCAGGTTGGCGATCCTGTGGCGGAGAGGGAAACCTACAGCCCAGGCGCCGCAGTAGAAATTTCCATCAAGGTCGTCAACGACGGCGCCAAAAAAATATCGTTTATCCCGCTTCTGGATGTCGACGGGCCCAACGGCGAGCCGGTTTACCGCAGTGCGCAGGACCGGCTGATGAGAACGAAAAAGGTCCAGCTTGCGGCGGGGAAAGCCGAGACTGTCAAATTCAGATTTGATCTCCCGCGCGACGCCCCGCAGGGGACATACCTCGCCCGGTCGGCGCTTCGAAGTCCTTTCTCAAAAAATCCGTTCTACCGCCATCGAAACGGGGAACGGGTGGACGTGTTCAAGGTTGGCGGCGTTGCGGCGGCTGCGGAAACCACGCCTGTCTCGGTTGTATCTGCGGCGGTGGAGAGTCCTCCGGCGACGACGCCCGTGCCGGAGCTTGCCGGAACACCGGATGAGCAGGCCAAAAACATTCTCCGGGTCATCCAGGACGCTTACGCGCGCAAGGACATCGACGGTATCGTGCAATATTTTTCTCCGAACGCGATCATCTCGCTTCCCACCGGCCGGCAGGATGTTTCGACCTATCGCCGGACACTCGGATCGGCGTTCATGGCGCTGGACAACCCCAGGTGGGACTATGAGATCGTTTCGGTCAGCCCGGACGCCGCAAGCGGCGCGGTCCGTGTGCGGATGCAATCCACTTATTCCGCAAATCTGGTTGAGATGATCGGCGTGAATCCCGTGGCGCTGGAACGTGCCGGTGAGCCGCCGGCCTTGCA
>CAZHRJ010000193.1:0-4372 GCA_964534765.1 uncultured bacterium | reverse complement strand
CGGTTCCTTGACATCCCTGTCGGAACCGGCACTTGGCCATCCATGGCCGGCGGCCTCCCCCAAGGTCAGTGTCGTCTTCTGGTCCTTGATCGTCCACTCCGTATTCTTGTTCGCGATGCGCGCCCGGCGGTCCCATGAGACGGGAACCCGAGCGGAGGTCCGGTCGGCGTTGAACAGAATGTCATCCACGCGGACGCTGTGGTCGATCGCGGTCAGATGGTCGAGGTCGGCCTTCACCGACTCCAGAAAATCGGTCCGGTTGTGTTTGAATCTGATATCGTCGTTGTTGACGAAATCGGCGCCGACGAGTCCTCCGAATTTGCCGGGATCGTTTTGCTCGAAGTAATAGAACAGCCCGAATACCGCGACCTTCACCCGCCACGCCGCCGATATATCCGCAAGTATTTTTGAGATTTCCGGGTCCACGCGAAGGGCCGACACGATCTCGGTGATTTTGCCGGCTTTGAACGCATAGAGTTCGTCGCCTTCGACTGTGAACGATTCCAGAAATCTTTTTTGCGCCGAGACGATGTCGGTTGACGGCATCAGCGACGCTGTGGTCACGCCGACGGGTTCCGCCGGCTGGGCCGAATAGGTCGAATGCACCTTGATCCGAATTTCGCCTGTTTTGACATCCTCGGTTGCGGCGAGAATTTGATACGTCCAATTGATGTTGCCGAGAAACGGCAGGGCCGACGCGAGTCCATCCCGATATCCCGCGCGGTCCCGGGTCTTGCCGTCCAGCGTCATCCTCGCGCCCGGATCGATGTAATCGACGGCTTTGTCGATGTCCTTTCGTTTCATCGCGTCGACGAAGTCCGCCAGCAGGGTCTTGGCCAATTCGATCCGGGCATCGCCGGGGGCGGCCGCCGTTACGGTCTTGCGCTCCGGCCGGGTCCCGGGCTTCAGCCTGTTGAAGACATCTTCCGGCCGGACAGAGATTACGCCGCCTGCGGTTTTAGCGTCGAAGGGCTCGCCTGATTCGATTTTGTCCAGCGTTTTCTTGAGGTCGGCCGCGCTGACCACGCCGCCGGATGAGCCGACGGGATTGTTGGCCGAGATTTCGCCGGCGAATTGTTTCGCGGCGTCGACGACTTTGTCCGGGCCGGCGAGGGCGGCGACGGCGACGTGGAATTTTGTGACTTTGGAGGAATTCGGGTCGGCCGGATTGCCGAATTCGACTTCGCTGACGTCGACGCCGGGTTTGCCGCAGATTGTTTGCCCGACTTTTTCGTTGGTGAGGTCGATCTGGCCGCCGGCGATCATTTTGAGGCCTTTCAGTTTTTCCAGTTTGCGGTCGATGATCTCGGCGGCGATGGTCGTGGGAATGTTGACGTCGCAGGTGACCAATTTTGAGTCCACGCCGTTGGCGACGGCGGACATCTCGCCCCGCATCTTGGTTTGGCGGCCCGTGAATTCGTCCATGAACGGCCCCGAGGCTTCGATCTTCGTCGGGCCGTCCCACGGGACTTTGATGTGATACCGCCCGTTATCATCGAGGACCTCGCTGGTGACGGTCTGGGACGGGTCGTTCAAGTTGGTGGCGGTGACGATGGCGCCTTTTTTGTAGGGCCCCTGGAAGATAGAGCCGGCGAATTCGCTGTATTTCTTTTCGACATAATTTTTTCGCTCATTGCCCTCCTGAATGCCCGTGGCGATGTCGTATCCGATACTGGCGAGTTCAACCAACTCGCCCACTCCCAAGGCGTCGCCTAAAACGCCGCCGATGGTCCATCCCACATCGGCCCAGTCGGTTCCCTCGTCCTCGGGCTCCGGCATCTTCACGGTAATGACGGCTTCGGCCTTGCCGCCCTGATCATCCTCGACGCGGACACGATCGGGGGTGGGCCCGAGCATGGCGCCGGCCATATAAATCCCGCCGTACTTGTACGCCTTGATCGCCGGATACGATTGCCCGGAAACGACCGAGAATGTCCGCTTCGTCCCTTTCCCGCCGGAGAACGTGAACGTGACCTGCTCAAACTCCGTGCACTCCGCCGACTCGGGATCGATGGTCAGCTCGAGCGGAGTCGACGTGATGACGACGTCGGCGTAGAGGTAGCGATTGAACGCCGTTTTCTTCCAGTAGTCCGTCGTTACCCGCTCCGCCACGACCGCATAGCTGTATGTGTTTTTAAGCTCAACCACTCCGGATTGGGCCTGATCCTTGGAAATCGTGAGCACGCCCGACTTGAAATTGCCGGCCGCGTCGATGGTTCCGCAGTTTTTGGCGCCGGTATTTATCGTGAATGTCCGCGTAAGGCCCGTAACTCCGCCATCGACGTCGAAGAAGAAATTCTGGTTGGAACCAACATTCAGTAGTTTGGGATTCATGGAGGCGGGTTTGACCTTCACTTCGAGACAGGACTCCTTGGAGGTTCCATCCACCTTCATGCAGATTTGATCGGCAACTTCGGAGGTCACCGGGCCTGGGATGAAGTACCAGACGAACGGCGGCTGGGCATCGATTTTGCCGCCGGATTTATTGGATTTGATCCAGAACGTCACCTTTTCGCTTCCCGATCCGCCGGCGTATCCCAGCGGCAGTTTTCGGTCCGGCCCCGGCTCGACTTCGTCTCCGCCCGGCGACGTGATAGCCACTTCACTGCTCACCGTGGCGATCGCCTCGGCCGTCCGGTCGAGATCGTCTTTGACGATAATCCTCACCTGCTTGCCGCCGGACTGGCCGGCGGTGAAGACGCTGCCGGTCAAACTGCCGTAGCTTGTAAAATCGTAGACGTTGGGCGGCATGATTTTTTCCATGGAGAAGACCTTCTTGCCCTGCGCTCCGGCGGCGGTGAACGTCTGCGTTTTGCCCCGGTCGACGGTCACGGAGACCGGCGAGATGGTGAGCGCGGTCGGCAGTTTGACTTTGAATACATCGGCGGCGTCTTTTGTCGCGACGGGGTCTTTGTTGAATCTGACGACCGCCGCAAGCGCGTAACTGCCCGCCGCGGCGGTTTTGGGGAGCGTGAACTCCTGCGTGACCGTGGCCTCGCCGTTCGCCGTGATCGTCACGGCCGTCCCCGTTTTCTTGAAGGTTTCCTTCTTATTCGGATCGGTGACCGTCACATCGACGGTGATGTCAAAGTCCGCCGCGTCCGGATTTTTGATTTTGATGTCGATCTTCACCTTCTTGTTGGGATCGTATTCGGCCTTGTCGAAAACCGCCGAGAGGATTTGGAGTTTCGGCGGCACGACGCTGAACGCCGAAAATTCCGCCTGATTGCGGATGGTCGGGTCGGCGGCGAGGGCGGCGGGGGGGAAGAGAATACCTATAGCCCATAACATAATGAGAAAGCGTGTAACTACGAAAGACGCGAAATTGCGCGAAAATGATCGATCGTCAAACATATGCGACCCTTTCGCGTATTTTTGCGAATTTCGTAGTTGCTGATTTCCCGGCCTCCGTTTTCAAATGGAAGCCGATTGCATGGGTACGGGGAGGATTCATGAGATGTTCAATCGCCGAGATCAATGCAACGATGTCTTTGTCGTGGCCTTTGACCTTCTTTGTGAGGGTCAATAGATGCCGTTCAATATTAGCGAGTTTGCGAAGCGTATCCTTATGCTCGGCCAGAAGCTCCCTTTGTTTCATAAAAGCGCGAACGACGTAGATGCTCGCCCCGACGGCGGTGGGACTGTTCAGTACGTTGGCAGCCATGACGGCGCCGTGTTCGGTGAAGGCATAAGGAAGGAATCTTGGATCACGGTGCTTCTGGGAACCGGTCGCAAATTGCGACCGGTTCGATCCCGTGCCGTTTGAGGTCACAATTTGTGACTTCAAGTCTAAGGTCGCAAATTGCGACCTTAAAGAGTCGTACTCCTGCTTCGTCAGCCGGAACATAAAATCTTCCGGAAAACGCTCCGCGTTTCGCCGCACCTGTTCATTGAGGCGTTTGGTTGTTACGCCATAGAGCGCCGCCAAGTCCGAATCCAGCATGACTTTCCTTCCCCTGACGGTATAAATTTTCCGTTCGATGTGTCCAAGGACGGCGATGCTTTTCATGTTTTCTTGCGCCTCTTGCGGCTGATGGTTGAGTTTATTTCCATCATTGCCACGCCACCGACACCTTGAATTTGTACACGCCGCCGGTGGCGGTCTTGGGCAGGGTGAATGTGTAGGGAACGGCGACGGCGGCGTTCGCGGCGGCGGGTCCTGTGAAATCATTTTTGGTGAAGACAACTTTCCCCGACGCGTCGGCGGCGGTCAGGGCCGCCGTGTAAGTGCGCTGGACGGCCTTGGAGTTCAGGACATTGAATTGTCCGGAAACGATACTGCCAGCCGTGTAGACCTTCAGGTCGCCGGACGTGGCGTCTGCGCCCGATGCCGACGACGCCAGGATTTCGACCGGCTCCGCCTCCGCCGCCG
>CAZHRJ010000192.1:0-4397 GCA_964534765.1 uncultured bacterium | reverse complement strand
CGCGACGTCGATCACCCGTTTGGGGCCAACACGCTCCATCAATTTGACGGTGGCCACGTTGATTGACTTAAGAAGCGCCGTCCGGAGAGTGATCTCCCCGAAGTATTCCTTATCGTAATTTTCCGGTGTCCAGTACTGTCCGGGCCGCGTATGCTGGTACACGACGGGCGCGTCGAGAAGTCTGTCGGACTGAGTGAGTCCGCTTTCGAGGGCGGCGATAAAGACAAAGGGTTTAAAAGACGACCCCGGCTGGCGAAGCGCCTGGGTGGCGCGGTTGAACTGGTTCTGCACGCTCCACTCGTTTCCGCCGACCATCGCGAGAACTTCGCCTGTTTGAACGTCAATGGCAACGAGCGCCCCCTGGAGCGGCGGTTTCGGTGGCCGGCCCGCGGCTTCCCGTTCCTTTTGTTTCACCTCGTCCCAGTGCGCCAGATGTTTTCGGAGGACCGATTCGCCAATTTCCTGAATCCGCAAATCCAAAGTCGTCCGGACTTCCAGACCGCCTTTGTACACCTCGTCCGAGCCATACCGGTCCGCCAGGTAGAGCCGTACCCATTCGGCAAAAAAGGGCGCTCGAGCCGCCCGCATTTGCCCGCGTCTGGCCTGGATGGTCAGTTCATATCGGCTGAAACTCTTCCAGAACTCGTCCAGAATGGCGGCGATGTCCTGTTCCGGAATGTACTTTTCCCGCCCCATCACGCGCAGGACGTGCTCTTGCCGGACCCGGGCAGTCTCGGGATGCCGATAGGGGTTGTAGCTCACCGGAGCCTTGGGCAGGGCCGCCAACATCGCCGACTCGCCGATCGTGAGGTCCCTGGACGACTTTTGAAAATAAATCTGCGCCGCCGCCTCGACACCGTATGCGCCTTCTCCGAGATAAATGGTGTTTAGATACCGTTCCAGTATCTCCTGCTTCGAAAACCGCCGCTCGATCTGAACCGACAGCAGCGCTTCCCGAATCTTGCGCCCCACCGTCCGCTCCCGCGTCAGAAACAGGACCTTGGCCAATTGCTGCGTGATCGTGCTCCCGCCCTCGACCACGCGTCCTGACCGCAGATTTCTGACGGCCGCGCGGATGATCCCCAGGAAATCAACGCCGCGGTGGAGAAAGAATCGATGGTCCTCCGACGCCAGAAAAGCCTCAATCAGATGTTTTGGCAGATTCGGCAGATGGGCAATCTCGCGTTTCTCCTGAAAAAAATCCGCAAACAGCGCCCCGTCCCGGTCGTAGACTTTCGACGGCAGCTCCCACTTCGGATCCGTGTAATCCTCAAGCGGCGTGATGTCCGGAAGATCATAGAGCAGATACAGCCCGGCGCCCAGCCCGACGCCGACGGCTGAAAACAGGATAACCGCGATCACCTGGCGATACCGCCAGATCCGGTCGCGGAATCCGCTATAGATGCGCATGAGACGCCGGACAGGGAAGTCCAAGTGCCGGAATTGACAGGGATGTCCAAATTCCGGCCGCCGGCGGAAAAAGGATCATGGAATCGGGGAGGTAACTATCTGTAGTTCACGAACTGCAGGACGCGGCCGAAATCCTTGGCCTTCAGTTCCGTCATCACCGTCTGAAGATCATCCTTGTTCCGGCCGCAGACCCGCACGATGTCGCCCTGGATCTGGGGTTGGACCTTGATCTTCGAATCCCGGATGAATTTCGATATCTCCTTGGCCGTCTCCGCGGGCAGACCCATCCCCGCCTTCACGTCCGACCGCGCCGCCCCGCCCGGCGTCTCCTGGATATCCTCGAATGTCAGATTCTGCAGGGGCACGCCGCGGCGGATGAGTTTTTGCTTGAACATCTCGGTCAGCGCCGCCAGGCGGTTGCGGTCCTGGGCGGACAACGCGATCGTTTCCTTGTCCCTCGTCACATCCGCCGAAACGCCCTTGAAGTCAAACCGATTGGCAATTTCCCGGCGGGTTTGATCGATCGCATTGTCGACTTCCTGAAGATTCACCGTCGATGCGATATCAAACGAAAATTCCTTGGCCATCCCCTCCTGTCTAACACACCCCGGCGGGTAGATTCAATGGACCTTCGGCCGGTTGCGCCCCATGCCCGGGAAAGTTACGGTCGCGGAACCATGACGCCGTTTGTAAAGGTTACGGGGCTGGCCAAATCCTATCAGGACGTACCGGCGGTCCGGGAGATAACATTTTCGATTCAGCCGGGCGAGACCTTCGGACTCCTGGGTCCCAACGGCGCGGGGAAATCGACGACAATCAACTGCCTCTATGGCCTGGTGACCCCGGACGCCGGCCACGCCGAAATCGGCGGACTCCTCGTTCGATCGCATCTTCGCGAAATCAAGGCGCTCGCCGGGATCGTCCCGCAGGATGATTGCCTGGATCCCGACCTCTCCGTCGAGGAAAATCTGTGGGTCTACGGGATGTACTTCGGCATCCCGCGGGATGTGATCCGCGGACGTGCTGACGAGATTCTCCGGTTTGTTGAGCTGGCCGATCACCGGCGAAAAAAGGTGCCGGATCTCTCCGGCGGCATGCGCCGCCGACTCCTGATCGCCCGGGCGCTGATCAATGAACCCAGGCTCCTCATTCTGGACGAACCCACGACCGGGCTTGACCCTCAAGCCAGGCATCTGGTCTGGAGCCGCCTCCGGGAACTGAAGCGCCGGGGTGTATCGATGCTGCTCACCACGCACTATATGGAGGAAGCGCAGATGCTGTGCGACCGGCTGGCGATCGTCGATCATGGCCGGATGGTGGTCGAATCAACGCCGCGGGATCTGATCGACCGCGTTGTCGGGGAAGGGGTGGTGGAGGTTCGCGAATGCGTTCTGCCGACCGGATGGACCGAGCGGTTCGGCCCGATGGAGGAACACCGGTTCGAGGACACCGTCTACCTCTATCCACGCGAGAAAATGTCCGATGCGCTCCGGTTTTTGTCGGAGTCCCGGGTGACATTCACCCACCGATCGGCCAATCTCGAGGACGTGTTTTTAAAGATTGTCGGCCGGGGTCTGCGGGATGGGTGATCGAATCCGGTTTTGTCTGCGGGTCTGGCGCCGCAATGCGCTGGTGTTTTCCAAATACTGGATGGGCGCCTTCGTCGGGACCGTTGGCGAGCCGCTGTTGTATTTATTCCTGCTGGGATACGGAATGGAGCGGCTGATCCACGAGGTTGGGGGATTGCCATACAGCGTGTTCATTGCGCCGGGACTCATTCTCACGGCGTCGATGTATGACGCCACGTTTGAGTGTACCTACGCGAGTTTCACCCGGATGACAAAGCAGAACACGTACCGCTCGATTATTTCGACGCCGGTGAACCTTTCGGAGGTAGTTGCCGGGGACATTTTGTGGGCGGCAAGCCGCGGGGTTCTGTCCGCGGCGCTCGTCAGCGCCCTTCTGGCCGTGCTCGGGATCCTTCGGTCGCCGACTCTGGTGTTCATGCCGGTCCTTGCGATTCTGACGGGTCTTTTGTTTGCCTCGATGGCGATGCTTGCGACAGGTCTGGCGAAAGACTACGATTTTTTCACGTACTTTTTTACGCTGGTCATCAGTCCCATGTTTCTGGTCTCCGGCATTTTTTTTCCGATCGAGGGCCTGGCCGGTTGGGCCGCCGCCATTGCCGACAGCCTTCCGATGACCTGGATGGTTCGGATGGCCCGATCCATCTCGTACGGCCAGTTTGATCCGCGATTTTACGGCGATTTGCTGAAATCCGTTCTGACGACCGCCGTTCTATGGTACCTCGCCGTCCGGCTGGTCCACCGGCGTCTCATCCGATGAAAGTCATCCTGGGGGGTCGCTCTCTTTTTAGAGCGTTTTTTTTCTTTTTGTTACAGGCTCTGAGTCTGGCGATGTCGCCGGCCGCGGAGGCCGATGAGAGGCTGTTGACGGAGTCTTTTGACACCCTCGCCGCATCGGATGGCAACCTGTTCGAAAAAATTGGCGCGGATTTCAGAATCGAAAGCGGCGCGCTCGTCATCGGGTACCCGTCGCTCTATACCGCTTTCGTTTGCGGCCTTTCCTGCACCCTGCCGCTAGCCGACAGGGATCCGGGCGAGCGTCTGACCGAAATCAACTGGCTGGGCGGAGGCACCGGCATGTCCAATTCCCTCTTCATTGCCTATGCGGTGGGTCCGGGCAGAAATCTCTCCCTCCCGCCGCTGGCATCCGGGGCGGAGGCGAACACCCGCACGGGCTATATCGTCCGCTACATCCGGCACGGGAACGGGACCAATGAGATCAAGCTTTATCGAAACGATGGCGGTTGGTCAAAGGATATTCTCAGCGACACGAGTCTCGGATTTAATCCCGTCCCGGCCCTTCGGCGCGTCCGGATCCGTCACGGATCGAGCGGTGGACACGAGATTGTCTCAACGTTTGATACCGGCGCCCGCTTTGAGAAATCTTACGTCTTTCAGGAC
>CAZHRJ010000191.1:0-4469 GCA_964534765.1 uncultured bacterium | reverse complement strand
GACCTGGATAACGACGGTGATATGGACCTCTTGACTACGAGCGATGGATCAGAGGGAAAAATTGATTTTTGGCAGAACAACGGCTCGCAGAGCTTCACTAAAACTACGCTGGTTGCTGCTGTGGGCTACGTGACCGATCTTGTAGTTGCCGACATCACCGACATCAATGGAGACGGCGCCTTGGACGTGATTTCCAATGGCTCCAATTCTGTGATTGTTTACCTCAACACGCCGTGGAAGGAAGTGGCGGTCAGCGCATACACAAACTACCGGCAGGCCACCGCGGTAGGCGACATCGACCGGGACGGTGATCTGGACATCGCCAACGCGTACGGAGATGCAGATTTGGCTTACCACTGGTATGCCAACAATGGGACCGCCACCTCCTGGACCCAAAACACCATCGTCGCCAGCGGCGGAATATCAGATACCGCCGTGGCTTTGGCGGACATCGACGGAGACGGGGATCTGGATTTCGTGGGGGGGCTGGGGGGCGCCACCGATGAGGTCGCCTGGTGGGCCAACAACGGCACAGGCGGCGGGTGGACCAAGACGGTGATCGGATCGGCTTTCGATGATCCGCGCTATGTGGTGGTGGGCGACATCGACAAGGACGGAGACCTGGATGTCGCCGCCGTGAAAAACCTCACCTGGGAAATCAAATGGTGGGCCAATGCAAGCTCCGGCACCGTCTGGACGCCGGCCGCCATAGGCAACGCCTACTACGCCGCCCTCGCCGATCTTGATTCCGACGGCGATCTGGACGTCGTCAGCGGCAATAACGCTGCGAGCTTCTGGTTCCGCAACGACAGCGGAACCTTCGCCGCGGCGCAGACGATCGTGGCCTCGGAGGTGTACGGACTTTCCTACAGAAACATCGCCGACATCGACGGGGACGGGGATCTGGACATCGTGCCTTATCTCAAATACGGAGGGCACATCTATTACAACAACGGGAATACGACCTTTACGGATGTCACGCTTGAAACCCCTGAAGGCTGCTGCCAGACGGAGGAGATCGCCGACATCGACGGGGACGGGGATCTGGACATTCTGATGGGCGGCGTCTCGGCGTTCGTCAATGAAGGATCGGGAAATTTCCGCAGGAGTACCCTGACAAGAAGCGGGCTCTTTGGAACCGAGATTGTCGCAGCCGACTACAACGCTGACGGATATATGGATTTCGCGGCCGCCAGCAACGTGGCTGTTTTCCTTCAGCAACCCCACGCCACGGTCAAGGTGCAGGCGCGCACGGATACAATCTCATCGCCGGCCACTTCCTTTGTCGGGCCGGACAATACTTCTAAGACCTTCTTCGGCTCCGGGGCGGGGATTTTGTCGAATCTCGATTCCAAGCGCTACGGCCAGTACAAGGCGACACTGTACCGCAACGACACCACACTCGATCCGATGCTGAAGAACGTGCAGGTCGATTACACGGCGCTCAATTATTCGACGCTCAATCCGACGGCCATTAGCAACAGCGCACAGACGTTTACGTACCTGACGAGCTTCGCCGAGACCGCGACGAAGCCGGCGGTTTCGGAAATCAAATACCAAGTTTCATTAGATGGCGGCTCGAGCTGGAAATACCTGACCGGCGCTACCTGCACGGCCCCGTGGGGCGCCTCGGATGGATCCTATGCCCAATCCTGCACGGCCGCTCAAATCAATACGGCGATCGCATCTTTTGATGATGGACTTACCGCAAACGGCTCGCTCAAATGGAAGGCGCTCCTTAATTCCGACGGCACGGCCCAGCCGCAGCTTGATGCGCTGGATATCGGATACGAGACGGCCTCGGTTGCAGTGACGGCGCCGAACGCCGCGACCGATATCTGGAAAGTCGGCTCGGTCCACAACGTGACCTGGACGCCGGCGGGCGTTGTTCCGAACGACCTTTGTCTTGAATACGATACCGCAGGCGCCAGCTCGGTCTTCGGCGCGCCCTGCAATATTGCCTCCAATATCCATTCGGCGGGCGGAATTGAAAAGGATCCGGCCACGATCTCGGGCAAGGTCGGCGTGTGGCGGATGAATGAAGCCAGCGGCACCACGACGGCGGATACGTCAGGAAACAATCTTACGGGAACGCTTACCGGCGGACCTACTTTTGTTGCAGGTAAGTGGAACAATGCGCTGAGTTTTGATGGGAACGCTGCTAATCGGGTCAGCGGAATTTTCAACATTGAACCAGCGGAAATCACCATTTCAGCTTGGGCCAATTTACGATCTGCTCCCGCCGCAACCGCTCAGCCGATCATAGGAAAACGATGGGGGCCAAGCGCTGGCTATCCTGTCAGTTATGGTTTTGTCTGGCGAAACGATAGCTATCAGGGACAAGGCGGAGACAACAAATTTGGGACTGCAGCGCGTTACACTTTCAATGTTGACACCACCACAAATGATTCTGGCGACGACTGGGAGTTGGGAGTGGCATTGCCGACGTTGAATACTTGGCATTTTCTGACAGGTACGTGGAGAGGCGGAGTAATGAAATTTTATCTGGATGGAGTGCTGGTCAATTCTCGCTCTGATGCCAGTGGGTCATTGCGATACTACTCTTCCTATGATTTTCAAATCGGTAACACTAATGGACTGGATGCCTCACCAGACGCCCTCATCGACGACGTCGCAATCTACAACCGGGCGCTGACTGCGCAGGAAATCAAGGATTTAGCCGGAGGCGGCGGCTACGCCTGGACCGTGCCCGATTTAAACTCGAATCAAATCCGCGTGCGCGTGCGCTCGGCCTCGGCGCCTGCGGTCCGCGATGTCTCGGACGCCAATTCCACGATTACCGATATCAATCTCAGCGCCCCGAACGGAGCCGAAGTCTGGAAGGCGGGCGCGACCACGAAAAATATTACGTGGGTATCGGACGTGAATACGAGCATCCCGAATGATTTTGTGCTCGAATATACGACATCGGCCACGAATCCCTCGTCCACGGGGTCTGACCCCCTCACGACGTGGGTCCAGGTTGCCGGCGCCACGAATATCAATGTCCAGGCCGGGTCTTCTTATAATTGGAATCCGATTCCGGATTCCGTTTCCGCGACCGCGCGCGTAAGGCTGCGCAGTCCCACGGTTACGGATCTGGTCGATATTTCAAATGCGAATTTCACGATTGCCGACGTGGCGGTTACGAATCCGAACGGCGCGAACTTAATCTATGAAGGCGAGAAATACGACATCACGTGGGGACACGGCGGGACCAATCTTGCGGATTTGATTTTGGAACTCGACACGGGCGCAGGCTACGGCGCGCTTGTGCCGGCGGCCGGCAGCTTAAGCGTGCGCCGCGCGGATTCGGCCTCGCGGACCGCGGGCCTCAATCCCGCCTCGATTTCCGGCGCGGTCGGCACGTGGCGCTTCAACGAAGGCGCCGGCACTTCCGCCGTCGACAGCGCGGGGACGAATACCGGCACGCTCACGAATGGCCCGACTTGGACCACCGGCCAATTCGGCAATGCGCTGAGCTTTGATGGGACGAATGATTATGTGAACACAGGTAACAATGGATTGACAATTACAAGTTTTGCTCTATCCGCTTGGATAATGCCGGACGCTCTTGGTAGCTTTCAGCGTATTTTGGCGTCTGGCCCAACAAACCGATATTCGATGCTTTTCAATGGCTCAAATCTGACGTATCAAATCAATAACTCCGGCCACACTAATGTCTCAAGTTCTTCGGTATCAAATGGCGTTTGGACTCATGTAGTTGTCACTTTTGATGATTCATTGGACAAGATAAAATTCTACATAAACGGGACAATTGATATTAATGAATACACAGATACAAATTCCCCTGGAGCGGTGGATGGTCTGAAAATAGGTTCTAACTCTGACGGCGACGTCCAATTTTTCGACGGCCTCATCGACGACGTGGCGGTTTATAACCGCGCGCTCACGGCGGCGGAAGTCCGCAAGCTCGCGGGCGGGTCGTATCAGTGGACCGTGCCGGACGTGCCATCCGTGACCACGAAGGTGCGCGTGCGCTCGGCGGCGGCCGCGGATTTAACCGACGAGTCCGACGCAAATTTTGAAATCCGTGCGCGCTCGATTGCGGTCAATACACCCAACGGCGCGGAAATCTGGCAGAAGGGCACGACGCAATACATTACCTGGACTCCGGCCGGGCTTGTGTCCAACAACCTCAGCATTGATCTCGATACCGACGGCGCGCCGCTCACATATCTGACCTCGATTGCGACCGGAATCGATGCGGGCGGAAAGCCCCTAAGCGGGGCGGTCGGGGCGTGGGGATTCGGCGAAGGCACGGGGCAGACTTTGGCTGACAAATCAGGAAATTTGAATACTGCCCAGCTCGGCTCCACAGCCGGCGCGGATGCCAGCGATCCTGTCTTCGTCCTCGGCAAGCTCGGCAACGCCCTGAGCTTCGATGGGGTGGATGATTATGTGAATGTGCCCGCAGCAACGAGTATCAATGCATCTGGAAAATCAGC
>CAZHRJ010000190.1:0-4502 GCA_964534765.1 uncultured bacterium | reverse complement strand
GGCGTCGAGCCGCCGGCGATCTTGCTCTTAAGGGATTCAAGCAACGGCTCCTGGATTGAGAGGTGTCCGACGTGATCGTCGTCGGCTCTCGCGTAGATCCAGTTGCCTTCCTTCATTTGTTCGATTTCACGGCGCGGATCGAGTCTCGGAAATCCCGCTGGAAGGATGGCGTCGGGGTTTGGGATGCCGGCGAGCTCAAGCATGAGTCGGATCACGCCGGGGATATCGAATCCATCTGGAGCGATCTGCAGGGCGCGGAGCAGAAGCGTGACGGTCACGGTCGGATCCGGGACGTGCGTAAGCGTCGGTAGCACGTCAAATTCGAGGCTGAGAATTTCATCCCTCACCTGATCGAAATCGGCCCCGTCGAACCCCGCCACTCTAATGACGAGCGATCTCAGGGCTTCCAGATTGGCGACCGATCTGCCGTGATACCAGATCGCGTCGATCAGCATCAAGCGAACGAGATTGGCGAGTTGCCAGGCCATTCCTCCGGCGATATAGGCGAGGGTATCGGTGGCCCTCGCGGCGTTGAATTGGATTTCGCCGAGCGTCCCGGTCGCCTGGGCGGTATCGGTTCCCTTGGCCGCCGCGAGGATTCCGGTGGCCTCCTCGAATTGGGATTTGACGAAGGCGATTTTCTGCATGAAGCGCGGGTCTTCGGCGAGTTGGAGCCATGAAAAAAGCGTCTTGGTATCCGGCGTTGGGAGTCCTCGTTTGGCGAGCCCCACGTAATTCGTGCGCAGGAATTTCTGGGCCTCTTCAAGGGTGGGCCGTTGAAGCACTTCGATGTTCGCTATTCCAGACGGTCTCGCGTTGAAGAGAGAGATCCTGGCCATGGCGTTCACGAGGGCGTCGCCGAGCCGCACGAGATTATGGCCGCGATCGACGATCGAGTATCCGAAAAATTCGTCATCGACGAGGAAATAATGGAAGTTTAGGGCTGACGGCCTGGATTCGCCGTATTCGTTCTTGAGGGGCGAGGGCTCGAATTGAAGCAGATGATTACCGATCCCGGAAGGCGGGCGGCTTCCTCCGGTCCAATTCTCGTCTATATAACTCACCCGCCAATGGCGTATGGCTTGAAGTCGTCGTCCCCATTCCGCCATTTCATTCGGATCGCGCGGATCGGGGGAGAACCCAACGTCTATTTCCAATTCGTCGGCCAGGAAATCCGGCGTGAATACGCCTTCCTTGACCCATCGGCCGAGCGGAAGCGATCCCTCGTAAAAAATCAGATCAAAGCGCGGAAAGCTGGAAATTTCCCAAGAGGACGCGCGGCGGCGCATGAATTCGCTTTCCGCTTGTCTAAGCCCCTCGAAATGTCGATAGCTGCCCACCGGCGCTTCGAGCGTTTGATTTGTTCCGGGGATGGGGATGCGGACAATGACGCGCTGGCGGTCCTCCAGTCTCGCCACCGTCATGTTTTTATAGACCATGAATATCCCTTCTTGATCATCGGTGAACGGCAGATCGAAGTCTGTGGGATAGACGTTTTCCGGATCTATGAGTTCGAAAACCGGCCTATAGCCGTCGATGGTTTCTGTCCAGGCGCCTCCCGGCGCTTCCACCATCTTATGCCGGAAGAATGGCTCATGTCGTATGAAACTGGAGCCATGGACGGCGATTTGCTGGCAGAGGCGGCGCGGTACGTCCCGATAGAAGAACCCGGCCGCGAGCAAATAATCGGCCAGATGCGTCAATATGCGTTCGACGGATTGGGCTTCCATTTTGCGGCCGCGCGAGCGAACTCTGAGAATCGTTCCTTGGCGCGGAAGATCATGTTGAAGAGTTGAACGGCGGCGGTCGTTTGCGCCTGGGCTTCCCATCCCTGGCTGATGCCGAGCTCGGCGTGGCCGTCGCGTCCGGCGAAATCGGGGGATCCGTCCTGGAGGCGGTCGAGTTCGACTTTCACGCGGGCGGCGTTTCGATTGCGCCGGCGGCGTTCGGCGAAATTCCGGTTGGACTTCTCGGTCGTTGAGGCCGAAAGTTTCGTCCGCAGTTCGAGGATCACCGCATCCCGCAAGGCCGCCCATTGTTCGCGCCGGAGCGCGGCAAGCGAGGCGTCCGGCGGCGCATGCGAATCGGGAATTTCGCCGAGCACGCGATCCCGGTCGTCCGGTTCCGCCATTTGAAGCGGTTCAATCCGGGTCTGCGCCATCTTCTCACTTTTCCGTCAGGAAATTGAAATCGTCCCACGGGCGGGAAGTGGTGAGTTCATATGCGTTTTCCGAATAGGGAACGGCCGCCAGTTGGCGCCGCGCCGCCGCCATGAGTTGTTCGCTCCTGAACGGATCGATGACTTTGAAATGATAGCTGAGGGCGAGGTTCATGGCGATTTCCTGTGTTTTGCCCGGGACGGCCTCCTCGATGAGCGGCACCGGCGCGGCGATGAAATTGGACGGCCCATCGTTGTTGAAAAGCCATGGTGAAACGAGCGTGAGTTGGGGCGTCAATCCGGTCGTAACGGCGGCGATTCGAATCCATTCCATCGGCACGTTATCGGTTATGGTCTGTCCGTCCGTAAGCGTCCCGCGTATGAGGCCGAATTCCCATCCTGGGAAGATGAGTCCCACGGCGAGGGAACCCCCGCTTATCGTAACCACGGCATTATCATTGGTCACTTCGGCCTTGAGCGTTGTCTGTTGATATATTCTCGTAAGTTGTCCGGCCCCGAATCCTCCGACGATGATGAGCCCGTCGGTTCTCGAATAGGTCGGGGCCGGGGCGATCCATATTTTCGTGAATCTGGCGTCGCCCGATGTCGGCGGCGGTATGGTCCAATAAAGCGGATCGTCGCCGGCGGTATCGGCCGGATTCGAGATGTTGAAATGTTCCTGGAAAAATCCCATCGAACGCGGCTGCAGGAGTCTGGTCCCTGAGCTCTGGGCGGCGGGTTCCTTGACGGCGGCGCGGACCGACTGGATGATGAAAGGGGCGAGCGTATCCGGCAGCGTATATTCCATCTGATTCGCCGCAAGGTCGATCGTCGTATCGCGGATATTCGGAACGCCGAGCTCGGACTGAATAAATCTATAAGCGGCGGTGAAATAGCGGAAGATCTGGGCGTCGGTGACGGCGAGGCTTGAGGCGCCGCGCAGGGTCGAATGCTGGGCGTAGGCCAGGAAATCGGATTTGAGGGTGAAGAGATTAACGCTCACGTGCGGCGGTGGAGGCTGCCGTTGGCGGACCGAGCTTAATGCGGCCCGGTTCCTTAAGGATCATTTCCTGAAGGCGTTTTTCATTGGCTTCGGCCCATTCCGAATCGCGCCACATCTTGCGATAATGATCGCGTATATCGGCCATGAACCTGGCCGCCGGGATAAGGTCTTCCCGCGTTCTCGTGATCCATTGTGGGTCCTGGAGCGCCCCCAGGGCCTGGGCGAGTTCATAATCGCCCTGGCGGATTCTGGTTGTTTCTGGCGGCAGATTATATTTGGTCACGTCGTCCGCCGTTATCGTGATTCTTGCATAGCGCGTGAGGTCGCAGTACATCACGCCATGATATTTTTCAATGTCGCTGCCGGGGCCCCACCAGCGATTGAACGTGATCGTAAGTCCTTCGAGGCTTCGATGAAGGCGTGAGGTCTCATCCCAATATTGGGATTCTGGGAAAAGACATATTTTCCTCATTCCCGAGACTCCCATCGTAAAGAAAAGGGCGCCGGACGGCGGCGCCGCGAGAAATTTCTCGACCGCCTCTTTGGGGACGGGTTTCGGGGCGTCCGTAATGATGACGAGATTATCGGCCCCTTCGACCTGGCGGCGCGGCGAATTCAATTCCTGGTCTTTGGCCTGGACTTGTTGTTCTAGCCGTTCCAGGCGTCGAAGCAATGTATCCTGGGTCGTTTCATTCGGTTTTTCCATTTTTGGCTCTCCATTCCTCGACCGCCTTGATGATCATCTCGATGTCGTTCCTGGTCAACCAGAAACCGCATGGAAGATTGATTTGGCGCTTGTCGAAAGCCTCAACTCCTGGAAGGGCGCGGCGGAATCGGCTGAAGACCCCGTAAAGATCGTTCCGTGAGTGCATTCGACTCGCGGCGACGCCCCTTTCTTCCATATGCCGTCGAAATTCGTCGCGCCGGTCCACAAGCATGGAAAAGGTCCACCAGGCGGCTTGGGCGTCGAAGTGGCGGTCCGGCGTCAACGCCTGATGAAGTTCAAGGGCGTTGGAACGGTGTCTGGAAAGTCTTTCCGGCAGGGTTTTGAGCGATTCCAGCCCAAGGGCCGCCGCCACGTCGTTCATGAGGAATTTCCAGCCGGCGGTTTCGATGGGTTGAAGGCATCGGAGGTCGCCACGCGGATGTTGGAGAGTCCTATCCATGCCGTACCAACGGAGGCGGCGGGCCCGATCTGCGTCTTCCGCCCTGGCGCAGAGGAGCATTCCGCCGTCGCCGCAGGAAACGTGTTTGATCGCCTGAAAGCTCAGGATCGTGAAATCGGCCCAATGACCGACCGCGCGATCTTCAGTCTTCGCGCCGAAGGCGTGAGCGGCGTCC
>CAZHRJ010000189.1:0-4514 GCA_964534765.1 uncultured bacterium | reverse complement strand
GGCGTGTCGCGGAACCGCTCCTTATCGGCCTCCTGATCCTCGGATTTTCGCCGCCTGCCGCGCGGCGTGGGTGATGCGTCATCCCATCCTGCGGGACCACTATGCGCTTGGCGACCCATGAAGATCGAGACGGACCGTAGACTGGGATGTAACGTTCTTTCCGCAGAAGACATGACGACCGAAAAGCTGCACTGCCTGGTCGACAGGATTGAGCCCACCGATGTCTACGATCTCTGCCGCCTGATGGAATTCTACATCTCAAAAATGATCAAGGATGTGGCCATCCACGCGACAGCTGACTGAGAGCTGACGACCCACAACTCCAACCGGAGTAAATCGCCAGCCGATTGTAATCGCGCCGGGCTCCGGGGCTCCGGGGACGGAGGTTGCCGGATAGACGGATGGACTGCGGCAGTAAAAATCAGTCCCGTAAAAATGTCGTGCATTCTTACAGAATAAGTGTATAATCTGGATATGGCGGACTCTGCGCTGGACCGGGTACTCGCCCTTCCGCAACGCTCCTTTTTTCTGTTCGGGCCTCGGGGAGTGGGCAAGAGCACATGGATGAGGCGAAGTTTGCCGGGGGCCAAGTATTTTGACCTTCTGGATTCGTCGCTTTATCTGGAACTGGCCCGGGATCCGTCCCGACTCGAGGCGATGATCGGGAATCTGAAAAAACGGTCCTGGGCCGTCTTGGATGAGATTCAGAAAATTCCCGACCTTTTGGACGAGGTTCATCGTCTCATGGAGACGCGCGGCTGGCGGTTCGCGCTCTGCGGCTCCTCGGCGCGCAAACTTCGCCGGAGGGGCGCGAACCTGCTGGGGGGCAGGGCCCTGACGATCAATCTTGAAGGATTCGTGTCCCGGGAACTCGGGGGACAATTTGACGTCGAATCCGCCGTCCAATGGGGGACTCTGCCTGCCGTAACGCTCGACCCCAAGCACGCTCGCGAACTGCTCAGCGCCTATGTGAACACCTATATCAAGGAGGAGATTCGCGAAGAAGGCCTTGTCCGGCGCGTACCGCCCTTTCTGCGTTTTCTGAATATTGCCGGCCTGATGAACGCTCAACAGGTCAATGGACAGAACATCGCCCGGGAATCCGGCGTGCCGCGGGCAAGCGTGGACGCCTATTTCAGCATACTGGTCGACACCCTGCTCGGCCACTTCCTTCCTGCCTATCGGCCCCAGGCCAAGATTCGCGAGCGGGCGCATCCGAAGTTTTTCTGGTTTGATCCCGGCGTGGCGAGGGCCGCCGCGGGTCTGATTTACGAGCCGGCCGACAGAATTTGGAAAGGCTCGGCCCTCGAAACACTCCTCTATCACGAACTGCGTGTCTATAACGAGGCCCGCCAAAAGTTCCGGGGCATCCACTACTACCGAACGGGCGCCGACAGTGAGATAGACTTTGTCATCGAGACGCGCAAGCGCACGTCAACCGCAAGGCCCCGCCTGGTCTGCATCGAGGTAAAGCTGGCGGAAAAATGGGATCGCAAATGGGAACGGGCCATGCGTTCTCTGAAAGAGAGCGGGCCGGTTCAAATCGACCGGATGATTGGCGTCTATACCGGCCGGCGCACTTACCATTTCAACGGACTGGACGTGATGCCGGTCGTGGAGTTTTTAAAGCTGTTGTGGAACGGGAAAATATTCTGATGCGGACATTCCCGACGGCCTGCATTGGCCTGCTGATACTCGGATTTTCGTCGCCCGCCGCGGGGGAGCCCGGGGTGATCTTTAAACCGGTGGAGGCGGGGAATCCGTCCCAACCCTCAAAGCCCTCTGAAGAACTGGCGTTACCGTCTGCGACCGATGTTCTGGACATCGACCTTATAATATGGAGGGATCGGCAGTACGCACTGGTGGGCGGAGATCGAAACGTGCGATTGTATGCAACCCAACAGGTGGAGCGGCGGCTTGCTGAAGAGCCTGTGGCCCGGACGTCCAATCGGGGTAGCACCCTCCACATCGGGTTTCTGCCCTCATTGACCCAGGACGACAGACTCTGGTTTTTTGTCTCCTCCCAGAGGGAGGATGTGAAGCAGGCAGCCGCCCCCCACGGCGATGTGGGGTTGGTGACGACATTCTACACCTGGGACGGCCGCAGAATTCGCCGGGCCAAACAAATCTTGTCGGTCATCTACCGCCGGCTAGGTCCAACGCTCATCTCCCAGCGCATCCTTGCCAAAAAAGTCGTCTGGGGTCCCGTGCAGACGGAACTTCCGACGGTGGACAAACAAGGCCGCCTGACTCTGAACCGGCTGGGCCCGCTACGGCTTCCGGCCGGCGCCGCGCTCTACGATTTCGCGCGTGGGGACCTGAACGGCGACGGAACAACAGAAATCATTCTGGCCGAGGGCGAAGGAAGCGTGCTGGCCGTCTACGAGCAAGACGGTCGATCCCGGCAGGGCGGGGTGGAAATTTCCATGGCCCCATGCCTTGCGGAGATCAAAACATTTTATTGGATGGCCCCGTACATCCGGATCATGGCCCCGGTCGTCTCCGACATGGATCACGACGGCCAAAATGACGTCGTCGTCGTTCGCGAAGAAATCGTCAAAGAAAAAGGGCTGCTCGGGATGTCATCCAAGAGGCGGTTCCATACGCTGGCGGTTTTTTGGCGGCTAAACGGATCTCTCTCAAAGCGATTTGAATCCGACAGACTTTCCGGAAATGTCATTGTCTTCCGCCACTCGTCCGACAATCGTCTATTCACGGCGATAAAGGAGGAAGATGGCTCCGTCCGCATCCATTGGGTGACTTTGGGGGAGGATTGAGCGGAAGGCGAGGCCGCCGCGCTTCTTTTGGCGAAAGAGAAAGACGCGGTATTGGGAATCGATGACGGTCCGGCAATCAGGGCCGCCAAGGTCATGAACATTCCCTTTGTGACCGACATCGGAACATAGGCGTTGGCCGTAATCAACCGTGCGTATCGAATCACGTAAAATGTTACCCAAGGACGGGATCTTGACTTCCGTGGCTGCATATTACAGAATTGCCATATGGGTCATACATTGACAATTCGTCTTAGAGACGATCTGGCGGACTGGCTGAAGAAGACTTCGAAACGGACGGGGATGTCGCAGGGGCAGATCTTGCGGGCGCAGCTCGAAGAGTCCCGGCGCAAGGGCGGGCGGGGAATGCTCTTCATGCGCCTCGCGGGGTTTGTACGCCTGGAGAAAGACCTCTCTTCCAGAAAGGGATTTTCCGGCTGCAAGTGAAAGGCATTGCCGATACCGGATTCCTCGTCGCGTTCGCCAATGCGCGCGACGAGCATCATGACTGGGCGGTGAGCGTGGCGGAGCGGGTCACGGAACCTCTCCTGACGTGCGAGGCGGTTTTGGCCGAAGCGGCGTTTCATCTCGGCAACGTCCCACTTGTCGTCGAGATGGTCAATGACGGTCTCATTCGGCTCGCCTTCCATTGCGAAGATCACCTCGCCCAGATCGCTTCGCTCGCAAACCGCTATCGCGATCGAAGGCCGGACCTCGCCGACCTCTGCCTCATACGTATGAGCGAACTATATCCCAACCACAGTGTGGTGACCGTCGATCGCGACGACTTTCGCATCTTTCGCCGCAACAAGCGTGAGGTCATCCCCACGATCTGCCCGCCAAGGTGAGGATTCTTCCCGCCAAAGATGACTTGACGGCCCCGGCGGATTTATGGCTACGGTCCCTATCGGCGCCTTTGCAAGGAAAAACGGAAAAACGGGGACGGTTCCAATTTATCTGTTTGATGTTTAAGGAGATAAATTAGAACCGTTCCTAGTGGATCAAGCTTTTTCTCCTCGATATATACCGGCTTACTGCCAAACGTAATGGAGATTTTTCCATTGGCAAGCGCAGCTATCGATGTCCTGAAAAAAGCAGGATAATCAGTTTCCCTAAGTCTTTTTGTAGATGTCTGGAAATCAGCGCCAAAATCGGGAATGGCTTCGGTGACGGCACGGAAGACCGGTCTTATGTTCATCAGCCATCATCAAGTCCTCATAGGCCGGCACAGACCGGCCGGCGTGACTTGACTCTCCCGGTACCGTCAATGATACTCCGGCCATGGGACGTGTTTACGCTGAAATAAAAGAGAACGGTCGGAATCTTTGGACCATCTTCGACACCGGATCGCGAAACACCTACATCACTCGTTCGGCGGTTCAGCGCCTGCCGACCCACCGGCTGTCTGTTGCCCATAGGGCGGGATTGGGCGGAAAAATCCGCATGTTCGAAGAGGTCTGTTTTCTGGACGCCTTTGTGGAGGGTAAACATGTTTCCGTCAAGGCCTTTGTGACGGACGAACTGAGTCGTGATGAAAACGGCCGGACCATTGAGGTCCTTTTTGGCGCCATCGAAATGCAAAACTGGGGGATTGTTCCCATCCCGCAAGAGGAACGGCTCGACCTGTCGCGGTATCCCGAAGAGTTTATCGAGTTCTAACTGCCGGATCGGAGACTTTGAATCCGGGTAAGACTTTAGCGAACTGAAGTGATTTTTATGAAGGCAGTGGTGGGAGCACGC
>CAZHRJ010000188.1:2799-4518 GCA_964534765.1 uncultured bacterium | reverse complement strand
CGACGAGTTCCGACATGGCCGCGTAGTCGTCCTTGTCTTCCAATTCTTGAAGTCCGAATGACCGATAGAGAGACTTGGCGGGTACGCCCTGCAGGAAGACCACCCGGGCGCCGGTGACGATGGAGATTCCGAGATTGGCCACGTCGAATCCATGGATGCATTCGGGCCGCCGGGTGAGGAGGAGTTTTTCACGCACGGCATCGAGCAATTTTTCGGAATCGGGATCGGCCCTTTCATAGAGTCTGGCGAGGGCGTTTTTTTCAGCCAGCGCGATCAGATCCCTCGAGTATCCTCTCTGGGGCACGCGAAACCTCAGGGGATGCCCTCGATCCGAGAGCCAGCGGCCCAGACTGGCGTGGCCCTCGGGAAGGATCGTGACCAGGATTTCGCGCGGCAGATCCATCCGCGTCTTGTAATATTCGGCGAGGAACCGCGCGAGGGCCTCGGGTCCGGAATCGACGGCGACCGGGAAAACGAACCCGGCGTTGCCGGTGATATGGCCCTTGCGGATTTTGAAGACATAAAAACAAACCCGCCCACGGTTGGCGTCGGACGCGAACGCGACCGCGTCCGAATCGTCCGCGCGGACGGACGCGGCGCGCTGTTTTTCGGACAGTTCACCGACCGCGGCGATCTGGTCCCGGTAGAGCGCGGCGAGTTCATAGGATTTGTCGGCCGACGCCGCAGCCATCCGGGCACGCAGATCCACAAGAAGCGCGGCGTATTCACCGCGAAGAAATCTCCCCGCCTGCGCCACCTGCTCGCCATAGGCGGCCCGGGAGACGAGCAACTCGCAGGGGCCGTCGCAGCGTTTGATGTGGTATTGAAGGCAGAGGGGCGGATTTTTTTTGCCTTCGACGAGCCTGCGTTTGCAGGTGCGAATTTTGAAGAACCGGTGGACCATGTCCAGAATCCGGCGGACATTGGAACCGGAGACATAGGGTCCGAAGTAGACGGCGCCGTCGTTTTCGAGACTCCGGGTGAGGATGATTCTCGGGAAGTCGCCCGTCGTTATTTTGATATAGGGGTATCGTTTGTCGTCCCGGAAAACGATGTTGAAAGGCGGCCGGTGCTCCTTGATGAGCGTGTATTCCAGCATGAAGGCCTCGTATTCGGAGCGGCAGACGAGGGTTTCCAGCGAGCGGGCCTTGGTGAGGAAGTATCGGGTTTTATCCGGCACCTGCGGGGAGAAGTAATTGGCGAGCCGCGCTCGCAGGGCCGCGGCCTTGCCCACATACAGTACGCGGTCCTGCGCGTCCTTGAATAGATAGACGCCGGGCAGCGCGGGCGCGGCCGCAGCGCTGTCCTTGAGACACCGGACGGATTTTATTTGAGGATGGGGTTGCGCGCCGCGCGGACTTCGTCCACCCTCCGGACGGGCAGGCTAAACGGCGCCTGGCGGAGCCTGTCGGGATTGTCAGCGGCTTCCTGAATGACCGTTTTCATCAGCTCGACGAATCGATCCAGAGTCTCCCGCCGTTCCGTCTCCGTCGGCTCGATCATGAGGGCCTCGCGAACGAGGAGCGGAAAATAAACGGTGGGGGCATAGAATCCCTCATCGAGGATGCGTTTGGCGACATCCATGGCGGAAACGCCAAATTTTTCCTTCAGCGGCAGCGCCGACGCGACGAACTCGTGCATGCAGGGACCATCCGAGTAGGGAACCGGAAGGAGGGGTTTGATTTTTTCCTGAAGATAGTTGGCGTTGAGCACCGCCGC
>CAZHRJ010000188.1:0-2699 GCA_964534765.1 uncultured bacterium | reverse complement strand
AAATTGACATGGACCATGTCAAATCCCATGTCGCCCGGCCGGACGCGGCCCAGAATGGCGTTGAGATTGGCGCCGTCATAATAGAGGAGCCCGCCGGCGGCGTGAACGGCGCGGGCGACGTCTAGAATTTCGGTTTCGAAGAGGCCGAGCGTATTGGGATTGGTGAGCATCAGCACCGCGGTCCGGTCGGAGAGTTTGGCCCGGAGGTCGGCGAGGTCAACGCGGCCGGCGGCATTCATTTTAACGACAAGTACCTTGAGACCCGACATGGCCGCCGATGCGGGGTTGGTCCCATGCGCGTTTTCAGGCACGAGGACTTCGGTCCGACGGTCGTCGCCACGTTTATGAAAATAGCGACGCGCGGTTTTGAGCGCGCAGAATTCGCCGTGCGCCCCGGCCGCCGGATAGAGGCAAAACGCGTCCATGCCGGTGATCGCCGCGAGGTCGTGCTGAAGTTCCGCGAGGATGGCGAGAATACCCTGAACCTCGGAATCGGGCTGCCAGGGGTGCGCATCCGACAATCCTCGGTCCGTCACGATGATTTCGCTCGCTTTGGGACTGTACTTCATGGTGCAGGATCCGAGCGGGTAGAAGCAGGAATCGACGCAGAGATTTTGCCGGGAGAGCGTGATGTGATGGCGAACGAGGTCATTTTCAGGCAGCGACCTCAGGTCGGCTGAATTCCTCCGCAGAAGATCCGGCGGAAGGCAATCGGAAAACGGCCTCCGCGGACGCGCGCGATCAAACCAGTAGGTCATAAGGACTTGATCTCACGGATGAGCCAGTCGACGTCCTGGGGGGTCCGTCTTTCAGTGAAGGAGACAAGATAGGACCGGTCCATGCCCGGATAAAACCGCCCAAGCGGCAGAACAGGCAGGTGATCCATCGGCTTGTCGCTCCGGACGGCGATTTCGAACAGGGCCGTCGAGCGAAAGAGAGGCTTGACAAACGAGCAGTCCCGGATGCCGTCGACGAATTGTTCCAGCCGGGCCGCGGCCGTTTCAACGACGGACTGGAGGCCGTCGAATCCGAGCAGGCGGAGGTAAGCGCCGGCGAAGATGGCGCAGAGGGTGTGGTTGGTGCAAATGTTGGAGGTGGCCTTTTCGCGGCGAATGTGCTGTTCGCGTGTCTGGAGAGTGAGGCAGTAGGCCTGCAATCCGTCGGCGTCGACGGATTGGCCGACGATGCGGCCCGGCATGCGGCGCAGATATTTCTCTCCGGCGGCGAACACCCCCAACGCGAGACCGCCGTAATAGAGGGGAAGCCCGAGAGACTGGCCCTCGGCAACGGCAATGTCCGCTCCGACCTCGGCCGGCGAGGCGAGTATGGACAGAGAGGTGGGCTCGAAAACATGGACGAATCCCGCGCCCAGGTCCGCGGCGACGCCGGCGATCGATTTCATGTCCTCAACGATGCCGAACAGATTGGGGTTCTGGGCAACAATCGCGACAACCGGCGATTCCGTCTTGACGCGGAATGCGGCCGGCAGCGTTTGGCCCGCCTCGGAGCAGAAAGGCACTTCGACGATCCGGATGGGAATATCGGCAAGATACGTTTTGAGGACGGCGCGGTAATAAGGATGGACGGCGGACGAAACCAGCACCGTGCCGGCCGGGTCAGCCGCTCCGCGGCCCCCCGTGCGGGCTGCGCCCGCGTCTCTGACGCCGGCCGGGTGATCGGAGAGACTGAAGACGCAGAGGACGGCTTCGGCCAGGGCGGTGGCGCCATCATACAAGGATGCATTGGCGACATCGAGACCTGTGAGGGCGCAGATTCCCTGTTGATATTCGAAAAGCCCGCGCAGCAGTCCCTGCGAGGCCTCCGCCTGATAGGGCGTATACGCGGAGTAATAGTCCGTCCGGCGCAGGATGGATTCGATCAGGGCCGGAGGGACAAAGCGGTCGTAAAATCCCGCGCCCAGAAAAGACGGCCGATCGAGCCTCGTGCGGGCCGCGCGGCCGGCGGCAAGGCGCAGGACAGCGTCCTGGGACATCTGAGACCGCCCAAGAGGTGGTTGATCGACCAGGAGGTCGGGCGGGATTTTGGAGAAGACGTCTTCCGGCCGGTCCAACCCGATGTGGCGGGCCATGGAGAGCATTTCCTCATCGGAATGAGGGACGAACCCCGTGCCCGCGGACTTCATTCCATCAATCAGGAGTGAGACCTGGCGTGGGACTCGTAATCGGCCGGTGACAGGAGGGCGGCGGATTCCGAAGGATTGGACAGTGCGATTTCAAACATCCAGCCGGCGCCGAATGGATCGGAGTTGACGATTTCGGGTTTGGAGACGACCGTCGCGTTGACCACCGTGACTTTCCCTGACACGGGCGCATAGATATCGGAGACCGCCTTGACGGATTCGATCGAGGCGATGACGTCGAATTGTTTGACTTCTATTCCGACGGCCGGCAGATCGACGTAGACGATATCGCCGAGCTGGTCCGCGGCGAACTGAGTGATGCCGACCCGCCCGGTGGAAGAATCGACGCGGATCCACTCATGGTCCTTGGTATATCTCAGATTATCCGGCACGCTCATGATCCGTTTCCCTTCTTCCCCGGCCGGCTCTTGATGAACCGTCTCGAGACTATGCGGACGGGCGCCGGCCGATTCCTGATGACGACTGTCAGGGCCGCGTCTTTCGGCAGGGACACGTCAACGGAACCCAATCCGATGCTGCGCGCGATCGTCTTGGAAAA
>CAZHRJ010000187.1:0-4626 GCA_964534765.1 uncultured bacterium | reverse complement strand
AACGCGCCGCAAACATCGAGATGGTCAGCATCCCGGGCGGCGCCTTCGACATGGGCTCGAATGACGGCGACGCAGACGAAAAGCCCGTGCACCGGGTATACGTGGACGGATTTTACATGGGCAAGTACGAAGTGACGCAGGCGCAGTGGCAGGCGGTGATGGGGAACAATCCGTCGAGTTTCAAGGGAGACAACCTGCCGGTGGAGAAAGTGAGTTGGGACGACTGTCAGGAGTTCATCCGGAAACTGAACTCGATGACGGGGAAAACGTATCGGTTGCCGACGGAGGCGGAGTGGGAGTACGCGTGTCGCGCGGGGACGAAGACGAAGTATTATTGGGGGGACAATTTTTCGAATGCGTATCAATATGCGAATTTTGCAGACAAGAATGCGGATTATTCATGGAGCGATAAAACTCAAAATGACGGATTTGGGAATACGTCGCCGGTGGGTAGTTACAAGCCGAACGGATACGGGTTGTACGACATGAGCGGAAACGTGTGGGAGTGGTGTGGGGATTGGTATGCCGAGAATTATTATGGCAATAGTCTGGAACGAAATCCGACAGGTGCGGGCAGTGGTTCGTCTCGCGTTTTGCGCGGGGGCTCGTGGTACGCCGATGACGCGGATATGCGCTCGGCCCTCCGCGGCGGGAACGAGCCAGCGAGCCGGAGCGGCTCTATCGGGGTTCGGTTGGTGTCGCCGTCGAGGACTCCTTAGATTTTGCCCTATTACCCTTTTATCCTTTTCACTGCGCGCCGCAGGCGCGCAGAACCAAAATTGTTTGTGAGATGATCGATGAATGAAGAGCTGACGGTATTACGTCATACGTACGATTTTCTGATTTGGATTTTTCAGCGGGTAGAAAAATTCAGGAGGAATCAGCGGTATGAATGAAAAAGAAAAATGGGGACGGGTCTAATTTATTGCCCTCAATATCAGGAGGTTGAACTGTGTTTTTGGCTCATTCGATGAAGAATTTACCTTCGGGGTCGCTGTCCCGGCCAAGCCGTTACAAATTCGATGTGAACTACTTTCCCGTGCTTGAATATGGCGTCGGTTGACACTCGCAACGACAGCGGATATTATTAAGGCATGAACTGGAGAGTGACCGAATACACTGCCGGGATCGATGAAGGGAAGATATGTGACTGCGCGAATTTGACCCTTGAGAATTTTCGCGGCGCCATACAATTGCTAAAGAAGAATGGCATTGTATCCTTGGCGCCTCGGGATCGAAGGTACCGCGTCAGACTGGGTCAGCCGCCTCCGCGAGTTCTCTCGGATTATGGCATCCGCGCATTAAATGCCCTGCTTGGGGTTGAGATCGTAGACGAAAAACATCCTTGGGTTGTTCGTGCTTCAAATATTTGCGGGGGTGTGCCGGTCCTTGCCATGACGCGGGTTCCGGTAGACGCGATTGTTTCGCTTTATGATGCCGGGCAGGGACCGGAGCAAATTCTTCAGGCATTTGCCCATCTCACCCCGTTTCATATTGATCGCGCCCTTCATTTTCATCTGGACCGGTCCGCCATCCGCGTTTCTTGACACCTCTTCGTTACTACCTGGACGAGCATATTCCGGGCGCTCCAAAGGCTGAAAAGATCATGCAATCTCTGGGAATGGATGTTCTTTCCACGCAATCGGCCCAAATGCTGGGTGCGGACGATGACGAACAGATCGCATTCGCCGCCCGCGAACGACGGGTTTTTCTGACATTCAATATCAGGCACTTCACCCGCCGTGAAAAACATGCCGGAATTATCCTTGGAGAAAATCGTAATTTCAAACACACCCATGAGGTCGTTCGCGCATTAAAAAATTTTCACGACCGCAAATCGAAAGTGACAATGAACAACGTGGTTGAACGGCTGGAGAGTTATCGCATTTAGCGCCGGTTACCGCCACCGGATACACTTCCAAGGTGCGGGGGATCGTGGATGTTCGACATTCAAATCCTCCGCAAAGATGGCCTCCGGAGCGTCATGCCGCGACATCCGGCATCCCCATGTTGCGGCCGCCGTTGAAAATTCGGCCGCGGTTCAGATACAATCGGGGTTCATGAACAGCCAATTGATGCGCCCGCCCGTTGGGTTCGTTTTCATGTTCGGCCTCCTATATTCATCTCTCATCGCAACTCCCTGCATTGCCGCCGAACCGGCGCGCGGTATCGCCGTCACGCCCGTGGGAGCTGTCGCCGGACCCACGATTGCGGGTGACTACCACGCCCTCATCATCGGCATCGACGACTACGCCAACTGGCCCAAACTCCAAAACGCCGTCCACGATGCACGCGGCGTTGCCGAAACGCTTCGCGGCTACTATGGGTTCAAATCGTCCAACGTCGTGGAACTCTCCGATGCGCAGGCTACGCAGGATGCAATCATCGAAGCCTTCCGCGCGTATGCGTCCGGCCAACGGCCCCTCAAACCTGCGGATAATCTCCTCATCTTTTTCTCCGGCCACGGGAATTTCGATAAGGTCGACCAGCTCGGCTACTGGATTCCGGTGGATGCCCGCGAAGGCAAACCTGGCGGCTACATTTCAAACGACTGCATTTTGACGGGGACGGAGGTTGAGATTTGAGATTCTCCACACGAAAAACTCGTCGGACATGGCCGGCGCGGCATGGGGGCATGAAGGCTGATTCGCCGGTTGCGTTATACACATTTATGAGATAGAATTACACATAAAGGAGGTGGTAGAAATGTCCGCGGTGCGAACCAATATCGTTCTGGAGGAGACGCTGGTGCGAAAGGCGATGAAGGTGTTGGGCGCCAAAAGCAAGCGGGAGGCGGTGCATCTGGCGTTGAAGGAGGTGGTGGACCGGCGGGTGTTATACGCCGATATTCTGGCAACACAGGGGAAGCTGACATGGACCGGCAAACTTCGTCGTGAGGCGCGGGCGGCCTGATGCTGGTCGATTCGTCGGTCTGGATCGATTATTACCGCGGCGCGTCTACCGCCGAGACTCGTGTCTTGAGATCGGCGCTGACATCCGGCGCGCTGTTGGCCATCCTGGATGTCATTCTGGTTGAGGTCTTGCAAGGATTCCGGTCGGATCACGATTTCGATATGGCGGCCGGACAGATGACGCGGTTGCCTCGCCTGCCGTTAACGCCGGCCGATCTTCTGGCCGCAGCCCAATTGGCCCGTCGCCTGCGTTCGAAAGGCGCCAATTTGAGGAGCGTCGTCGACGTTTTAATCGCGCAGGCCGCCATTTCCAATCATCGCGATCTTCTAACAAGCGACGCCGACTTCAGGGCGATCGCCCGGCACAGCGCTCTGCGGCTCACCGCACCGTCAGCTCCGTGAATAAACATTCCGCACTCCCGGCCCTCCTGCTGGTAGTCCTTCTCGTCCATGCCGCCCGCGCCGACATGAAAGGCATCGCCCCCTCCGGCGGGCGCTTCACTTCCATGTTCCGCGCAAGTCCCGCCTACGGGGCCGATGCCGTCCGTGGCATCGTTGTCACCGACCGCGCGACGGGCGAGCGCTCCTACGTCAAACTCTACGAGAAAAGCTGGGCGGTCTGCATCGGCGTCAACCAATACGATCGCTGGCCATCCCTCGAATGGGCTGTGAACGACGTTCAGGCGGTGAAGACGCGGCTGGAGAAGGCCGGGTTCGACAAGGTGTTCGTTCTGACGGATCAGCAGGCGTCCAAAAAGGCCATCGAGTCGCTCCTCGGCGACCAATTACCGAAGATGGCCGGGCCCAACGACCGCGTCGTCATCTACTTTTCCGGCCATGGGCAGACGCAGAATTTACCGGGCGGAAAACAGAAGGGCTACCTCATTCCCGTCGAATGCCCCGCCTCCGACTACTTTTCCTCCGCCATCTCCATGTCCGCCATCCGCGAATTGTCTGACATGATTCCGGCCAAACATATTTTCTATGTCATCGACGCCTGCTATTCCGGACTCGGATTTACGCGGTCGTCAGGACTTGACCCCAAAACCCGCGGGTATCTAGAAAAAGTCACGGCGGACCGGGCGGTGCAGATGGTGACGGCGGGTGGCGCGAAAGAGCAGGTGCAGGAATTGAACGGCCACGGCGTCATGACATCGTATTTCCTAAGCGCCCTGGACGGCGAAGCCGACGGCGACGGCGACGGCGTGATCACCGGATCCGAAATCGGCGCCTACCTCAAACCCCAGGTGTCCCGCAAAACCGAGAACCGCCAGACGCCGCAGTACGGCCGGCTGGACGGCGAGGGCGAAGTGGTTTTCTTAAGGCCGGACAAGGCGGCGGAGGAGAAACTCGGAGCGGTGGTCCTGCCGAAAACGGAGGATGTCAAGATTGAAATACCGTCGGGCGGCGGGGAGGGCTGGAAGGAGAAAGCCAAACGCCGCGCGGCGGAACGGCTCGCCGAAGATTACACCGCGCTGGAGAACGCCTTGAAAGACCCGGCGCGCTCGGCCGCCGCCAAACTCAGTCGACGCCTTTGCCGGAAACTGGACCAAAAAAATCGCGGACCAGCAATTGAACGACGCGTACTCGCGGAACCTTGAGACCTATCGCGCATTTTTCGACGGCGAGAGGAAAAAGGAGGAAGAGGCGGCGCGGCGCCTGACTGAATTTGAATCCGCGCTGGCGAAAGATTTCAGCGTGATGATGGAGATGG
>CAZHRJ010000186.1:0-4650 GCA_964534765.1 uncultured bacterium | reverse complement strand
GGATCGCCGACAATACGTATGGCACTTCACGAGGGGCTGTCCCGGACCATGGCCGGGACAGGCCGAATCCTCCTATTTTCAGGACCTGGCTGAAAATCGGCCCGGGGCAGAGCATGGCGGCATTGATACGCTTTGCCGCATTCTATCCGAAGGGATCATTCGTGGCAGTTCCAGAATCATTCGCGGCAAACACCCGGTGGTCTGTCTCACCGAAGAACAACCTGGCCGGATCATCAGCGGGAGAACATTCCGATCAGCTTTTTCCCGCTGGGATTTCGAACCCTACGCCATCGGCATCCGGCGTCAAACCGCGAGGGACATCGGAATCAAACCCGTGGTCTATCTCCCGGAACACGCCTACGCGGATCTGGCGACGGCGGATCAACCTTTTTTTCAGCGCGAGGACTGGAAACACGAAAAAGAATGGCGGCATGGCGGCGATCTGAACATCGCATCCATCGATCCCGCCGATCTGGCTGTCCTCCTGCCCTCCTCGCAGCAGGATGCGTTCCACATCCCGGCGCGATTCCCTGTCACCGCCCCGCCGGGATCCAAAACGTCGTGATGGGTTCCCGCACAATGTTGCCGTATTTCTTCTTGTAGGCCGAAATCGGCCCGCTGTCCGCAATCCCCCAGTCCAGTTTCCGAACTCCCTTTTCTTTGAGACGCCTGATCAATTCGTAATCGACCAGCTCCTGGGCGCGTCCGTGCTCGGACAGGGTCAGCGCCAACAGCATATAGCCGTAGGATCCGGCGACAAACGCGATGGTAATGCCCAGGATTTTTTTTCTTCGAACGGCGACCAGCGCCAGCAGCCCCAGACGCGCATAATCTGCGATCTGTCCCGCCAGGATTTTCGGAATCCAGAACGTCCCCACCCGGGATTTCATCGAATTCCACTCCTCAAAAATCTTGAGCGACGCCGCCAGATGCACCGCCGGATCGTAGGCCTCCACCGCTATCTGCTCCCGCTCCGCATGATGCAGGGAACTCCTGAGCGACTTGTAGCTGCTGCCCTTCAGATCCAGATCAAACGCCCCAATATCCGAAAACTCCACCTGCTGTTCGATCGGCTTTCCCGCCCGCGGGCAAAGGTTCCGGACGCGATCGGCATCCGCCGCGCAAAGACCGGCCGCCAGAACGGCGCGTTTGCCGGATTCGGCTTGAATTCTCTCTTCCAAAAGCCGGCCTCCTTCCGGTCCCATCGGGCGCTGGATTCGGATAGACTGGGAATCGACGTCGACCACCACCAGCGCGCTCGAATCCCGGATGGTCGCCTCAAGTTTCGCCGTCGACTCCACAAAAAAATCCAGCAGACGCGGATGCTGCATTTGATAAAAAAGATGCCTCCCAAAAATGGCCTGAAGGTCGGACCAAGCGCCGCCAATTGTTCGAAACTCGTGCTGGAATCCCGCAACCGCTTGACCCGTCGACCGTCTGCTTCCCCTGTCCATGAAGCGCGGATTATACCTGACGACAAATCCCGCCGCAAAGCATCTTTGAAGACCGTTTCGGCCCGGAACCTTGATTGACAGGCCAAACGCACGCACGTATTCTCACGGTCCATGAAAACACCGTTGCTCCAATTCCTTGCCTGTCCGGTATGCCGACAGGATCTCCAGCTGTCAGTATTCGTGTCCGATGGAGACTGGATTGAGGAAGGAACCCTCACCTGCGCCTGTGGACTTCGATACCCGGTGATTGAGGGGATTCCGGTCATGCTGGAACAGCAGATCCGGCGGGACATCCTCGGCCGGGTCGAGACTGAATTTTGGGCCAAACACGCCGGCCGGGCGGCCGATTCGAGGAATGCGCCCAGTTCCGAATTCAAGGGGGAAAACGCGTCGGCGGCGAAGGTGTGGGGATATCAATGGCAGGATTTTCACGAACTCTGGCAGGATGAATACGGCGAGGAACAATTCTACCGCTGGCTGGCGCCCCTTCGGCCCGAAGATCTCAAAGGCCGGCTCATCCTGGACGGAGGATGTGGAACAGGCCGGCATGCGCTATATTCCGCAAAGCGGGGCGCGGTCGTCATCGGGATCGACCTGTCGTTTGCGACGCGGGTCGCAGCGCGCATCACCCGGGATCTCCCAAATGCCCACATCGTGCAGGCCGACCTCTACCGTCTCCCGTTCCCTAACGACCTCTTCGATCGGGTCTATTCCATTGGCGTGATCCACCATCTGCCCGACCCGCGGAAAGCCTATCTGGGGTTGGTTTCGCGGGTGAAACCGGGCGGCAGTCTGACGGTCTGGGTTTACGGTCGTGAGAACAACTGGCTTGCAGCCTGCGCCGTCGAATTCGTCCGATCCGTCTTCACACGCCGTCTACCGCTGCCGCTCCTCAAGGGTCTCTGCCTGATTCCGACCGTGGTTCTGTGGTCGATCATTCGATATGGTTACGCCCCGCTCAACCGTTTCTGGCCAGCCTTTGCCGCGCGGCTCCCCTACAACAGATACTTCATGTTGTTCTACCATCTGTCCTTCCGGCATCAGTGGATGAATGTCTTTGACAAATTGAACGCCCCCATCGCCAATTATTACCCCCGGGCCACTGTCGAGGAATGGATCAAGTCGGCCGACCTCGCCGACAGCCGTCTGACCCACACCAACGACATCAGCTGGAGTCTTCACGGCATTCGCCGGTGATCACCATCAACAGGGCGGCCTTTCCCGTATTGACAGGACCCGTCCGGCAATGAAAAAGTGACGGTCGATGGCCAATCCAAAGATCCTTCTGACCGGTTCCACCGGATTTCTCGGGACCGCCCTGGTGGCGGAATTTGTCCGCCGGGGCGTCAAACCGAGATGCTTGGTCCGAAATACCAGCGGGACTTCGGGAATTGACGCGGCCGGTTTGGAGAAGGCGGTTGGTGATCTCTCGGACGTCCAAAGTCTGGCGGAGGCGTTGTCGGGAGTGGACACCGTCGTCCATGCGGCGGCCATCACCGGTTCCTCGGATCCGGCGGAGAACCGGAATGTCAACTTCGAGGGATCCCGGAACCTCATCGACGCCTGCCGGGACCGGGACGTCAGACGGGCAGTGGTGGTCAGCAGCATCAGCGCGGACGTCGCGCGCCGGGGAGCGTATGGAGACACCAAACTGATGGCGGACAACCTGTTTTTGAGCAGCGGGATGGACGTCACGATCATCCGGCCGACTCTCATCATCGGTCGAGGCGGCAAACACATCGATTCGATCAAGCGGTTCGCGCAGATGCTTCCGCTGATTGTTCCGGTGATTGGGGACGGGCATTACAAAGTTCAGCCGGTGGGGGTGGATGACGTGGCCAGATGCGTGGTCGCCGCGGCCGTTCAAAAACCCGCGTTGCGATTCTATTACGCCGCCGGCCGGGACCGGATGACCTTTAATGAAATGCTGATGCGAATCCTATCGAGGCTGGGTATTCAAAAACATCTCTTCCACACACCCTATCTGCCGACGTACGCCGGCCTTTCGATTCTCGGAAAAATCGTCAAGAAACTGCCGGTGAACGCGGCACAGGTTTCCACGCTCTGTCAGGACGCCGTCTGCCCCATCGACGAAACGGAACGTGATTTCCAGATGTCGTTCGAGCCATTCGATCGTGTCCTAGACAAGGTTCTGGCCTGAGTCCGTGGATACCCTGAGCGGCCGGCGGATTTTGGTGACGGGTGCGGGCGGATTTTTGGGCCGGCATGTGGTGAAGAACCTGCACGACATGGGCGCCGACCCGATCGCAGTCGATCTGCCAATTTCACGGCTGGACAAACTGGCGAATCTGGACCGGGTAAAAATCCGCGTTTGCGATCTGACCCACCTGTCGGACATCGCGCGGCTGATGGCGAGGGAGCGGCCGGACGTTGTGGCCCATCTGGCGTCGATTCTCAACTGTCCGGACGAGGATCTCAATTTCGAGATCAATTACGAGGGAACAAAAAATCTGGCGGAATCGATGATCATGGCCGGCGTCCGGCGGATCGTCTTTGTGTCCTCCATGACCGCCACCTTCAAACACCTCAATGCCTATGGCCGGTCGAAAAAATTCGCCGAGGAATTCATTCGTGAAAAAGGTCTCGACTGGACGATTGTCCGGCCGAATCTCATGTACGGACGAAGCGGGACGACGTTTGAAAAGCTGGTTGGATTCATCCGGATGATTCCGGGGATTGTTCCCGTGATCGGGAACGGGAAAGTGATGAAACAGCCGATTCACGTGGAGGACATGGCCGAATTTCTGTCCCGGGTGATCGCATCGAACACCTCCGGTGAAGTCTTCCAGGTGGGTGGACCGGACCGGGTGACGTTTGATGACTATCTGGACGCCGTCATGAGGGCCCTGAATGTACACAAATGGAAGATCCACGCACCCTACGGCCTCTGTTTTGCCGGCGCCAAGGTACTGGCCGCGGTATTGAAAAATCCGCCGGTCACGCCGGACAATGTCTATGAACTCAATCAACCGGTGGATGTCGAATCAGCCAGCCTCGAACGGCGATTCGGCTTCAAGATGCGGTCCCTCCGCGAGGGTCTGGAGGAGACGTTCCGTGGCTGAAAAACTCCGCGCTCTGATCGTCGACGATGAGGAGGCCTATCGGCGTTTTTTCAAACGGTCGCTCGAGATGCGGGACTTTTATGTCCGAACCGCGTCGAATCCCGAAGAGGCGG
>CAZHRJ010000185.1:0-4706 GCA_964534765.1 uncultured bacterium | reverse complement strand
GACTGCGCGCGGTCGCTGGACAAGTACCGGATCAATCCCGGCGACGTCGGCGCCGGCGCCGGCCGGGATGTGCGGTTTACGACCATCTGTAATGTCGCCCGCGATAACAACGTGCCGGTGCGGATCGGCGTGAACGGCGGATCGCTGGACCAGGACCTGGTGATGGCGAAAATGCAGGAAAACACCGACCGGAACCTGGGAAAAGAATCGCATGAAATCATCAACGAGTGCATGGTCATCTCCGCGATCCGCTCCACCGAACTGGCCCTTCAGGCCGGGCTTCGAAAGGACCAGATCATCATTTCCTGCAAGCTGTCCAATCCGATCCATCTGATCGATGTCTATACAGAGCTTGCCCGCCAGACCGACCAGCCGCTGCATCTGGGTCTGACCGAGGCCGGGATGGGATCGAAGGGGATCGTTTCATCGGCGGTTGCGATGGGGATACTTCTAGGCCAGGGCATCGGCGACACGATCCGCGTTTCGCTCACCCCGGAGCCCGGCGGCGACCGCACGCGGGAGGTCATCGTCGCGCAGGAGATTCTTCAGTCCCTCCGAATCCGGTCGTTCGCGCCGGCCGTGACCGCCTGTCCCGGCTGCGGCCGGACGACCAGCACGGTTTTTCAAGAGCTGGCCCAGCAGGTTCAAGGGTATGTGCGCAATCAGATGCCGGAATGGAAAGAGCGATACGAAGGCGTGGAGTCGATGACGATGGCCGTGATGGGATGTGTCGTGAACGGACCCGGTGAATCGAAATCGGCGAACATCGGGATCAGCCTGCCGGGCACGGGCGAAGAGCCGAGTGCCCCGGTATTTATCGACGGCAAGAAAGCCGTGACGCTCAAAGGCGCCCCCGACAAACTGGCCGAGGATTTCCGCCGGCTGGTCGACGACTATGTTGACCGGACGTACGCGAAAAAAAGATCGGTGGGATAGATTGCGATCGTGTCCCGGTTCCCCGTTTCGTCCGCGAAGGAAGAGGAGTTGCTGGCCCGGATGGCGTCTCTAGACATATTTGAGCGGGACATCGAGGAGACGTTCACCCATGCCGGCGGACATGGCGGGCAGAACGTCAACAAGGTTTCGAGCTGTGTGGTTCTCTTACATCGGCCCAGCGGCGTTCGAGTCCGGTGCGAGGCCGAGCGGACGCAGGGGCTGAACCGTTTTTTTGCTCGCCGCATTCTGGCGGACAGGATCGACCGGATGGTCCGCGGCAGGCAATCCGAGGAGCGGCAGCGGATCGAAAAAATCCGCCGGCAGAAGCGGCGCCGGTCCCGGCGGGCCCGGCTGAAACTGCTGGCCGACAAGCGGCATCGAAGCGGCGTGAAGGAGCGGCGGAAGGGTATTCGTCCACAGGAGATGGAGACATGATTCTTTCCGAGCAGGCCCGGCAGGACCCGCAGAATGATGAGCGGGGCGGTGTGGAGCAATTCATCCGGCTGGTCTCGCGCGCCTATCTGAACAAAAAAATTCTTCGGCAGAATCTCATGCCGCGGGTCCTGACCGTTCTGCGGGACCGGTTCGGAGACATTCTGGTCAAGAAATACGACAAGTTGACAGAACCGGTGTGGAGGAAACTCTGCGCCCATACGGACGCGCCGGAGGTGTATTTCATCAGCGAGCGGCCGATCCGGGTGGTCGAGGACTACAACATGGAATTCTTCACTCCGGCCGAATTCCAGTTTCTGGGCGCATACCTGGCCGACATCGGCCGGATCAAATCGGCCGAGTGGCTTCTGGGAGAGTCGCTCAAGAGCGGCCAGGTGGATGCGTACATCAACTACGGTGTTTTTCATTACAAGATGGACAACCAGGAACTCTACGACAATTTTCAGCTGGCGCGCCGCCATCTGGATACCGCGATTGCCCTGATGAACAAGGTTGATCTGCCTCCTCGGGACGAGGAGATCCGGCGGACCATTTGTGAGGAGGCGCTGGATGAGCTGGACTACAAAACCGCGCGGGGTCTGAAGCGACTGATTCTGGCATTGGCTCGATGGCTGCGATTTGGCGCCAAGCCGAACATCCACTACGTGGGCGCGGCAGTTCTGCAGGATGTGAAGGTGGAGGAGGCGATCCAGAAAATCCGGCAGACCGTGGTCGTCAAGGAACTGGAGCAGTTCAAGGAGGCAAGCCGGCTGTTTGTGCTGGAGCTGATCATCCCGCCCGAGATGTCCCATCTGTCGCAGAGTGTCGAGAGCGTTGCCGTTCAGATTCAGGCGGCGCAAACCGAAGACGAGGTGGCGGCATACTCGAGGGTACTGGGTGTCCTGTCCGTCCAGCTCACGACGGTGCTGTCGACGGTCCATGCTGCTGTGGCGGAAAAAAAGGTGGATGAGGCGGAGGCGCCGCCGGCGGATGTGATGTCGGCAATCAGCCCCGAAGTTCGCGCCCGGATGTGCCGAGCGGGTGAAAGTTTGCAGATGAGATCGGTTCCGGAGCTGGTGGATCTTGCCCGGAAGCGGGACACGGAACTTCATGTTTTATACTGGTTGTATGACGCGCACCGGTCCGAGAGGCGATTTTTGGAGGCGTTGTTTACGAATCCGTCTCTGCCGCCGGCGTTGCGGGAGCAGATCAGCCGGGAGATTTAGGCCGGCGAACCCGTTGCCATCCATGGCAATCGCCGGCACAGATCTTCCATGGTCTAGAGTTTTTCAAGAATCGCCCTGCAGAACGCTGGGAGATCGTCCGGTGTGCGGGATGTCACGAGATTGCGGTCGATGACGACTTCGCGGTCGATCCACGTCATGCCGGCCGCGGTCATGTCGTCCTTAATTGCGAAAAAGGATGTCCCGGTCCGGCCCTGGAGGATTCCGGCGGAGACGAGGACCCAGCCGGCGTGGCAGATGGCACCGACGATTTTCCCCGACAGATCCATTTCCCGGACAAATTGGTTGACGGCGGGATACCGCCGGAGGATGTCGGGCGCGTATCCGCCCGGGATGACCACCGCGTCGAACTCCGCCGCGCGCACGTGGTCGATGTCCGTATCGACCTTCGCCGGGTACCCGACCTTTGATTTGTATTCGCTCTTGCTCCCGGTGCCCACCAGAATGACATCATGTCCCGCCTCGCGAAACCGGAGAGCCGGGTACCAGACTTCGAGTTCCTGATAGAGATCCTCGACGAGTACGGCGATGCGGCGTTTCATCGCTGAGAGTTAAGTTTGATCTGGCTGCGGCGTCAACCGGGACGACGGCAGTTTTTTCAAGATGTACCACTGGGCGTCGATCCGACAGGACGGCCGTGGCTCTGCCGCGGAGATTCCGACCTCGACGATTTGGAAATGGGGTCATGGAAATGGGGTCGTTCTTCCTCTTTTACACTTTCGCCCCCTGAATGATGGCAAACATCCGGTCTGCAATAGATTTTTTATGCCGGCCTTTCCTGATTCGATACCTTGGCGGGGCCTAATTTATTCAGCTCAATGGGGCGGATCGAACAGAAAGAGTTCAAGGCTGTCCGGACGGCAAGAGAGGGCGGTAGACCATGCATTCAGATTCCGGACATAATTGACATATTCTTGAGACCCGCGTTCGGCCCAGACGCGGCCATTTTTATCTACGGAATGAGGATTTTTCTGAAAACGGGGAATCAAACGTCTGCTAGGACCCAGTGGGACGGCCTTGTACTTGTCATCGCGTATTCTCGAAAAGACCGAAGTGGCGTGTACGGTTATCTCCTGACGCAGCAGGGGCAGAAGCTTGAGCCTCTGAAAGATCCACGTACGGGTAAGCCGCTCCGGGAAGATGATCTGACTGGCTATGTCGCAAAACTTTTGAAGGATGCGGAGGCGGGATATACGGCATCGACACTGGCCAAAGAATTGTATCGGGCGCTCATCAAGCCGTTTGAAAACGAACTCAGGGATCGTGACCTGATTCTTGTTCCTGTCGGCATCATGCGGCAAATCCCGTTCGCGATGCTGTCGGACGGGACGGAGGATAAGGACGGTCGACCGATACCGATGGCCGCAAAATATCCATTCAAAATTGTGGCGTCTCTGTCGTCCTTGCGGTTGCTCCGGCAGGCGAAAAAACATTTGCGCAGGGGAACCAAGCGGCTCCTGGCCGTCGGCCGGCCGATCAATGACAAGCGACCCGACGATGGGCGCGGGCGGAAGAAGCGCCGGCCATTGAATCGCGCCCGCTGGGACGGCGGCTCGCCGTGGACCGATTTGGAATCTTCGGAAGTCGAAGTCAAACGGTTAATGAAATTGTTCGGCAACCGCGCGACTGTTTATACGCGGGATAAAGTAAAGAAGCCGATCATCATGAAGGAGCGGTGGGATCGGTACGATTATCTGCATTTCGCCTGTCACGGCGATCCGGGCATGACGGACCGTGAGCCGGCGGCGCTGATTCTGTCCACGTATGAGGACCCGGCGCGGATCAAAAAGATTGCCGGGCCGGACGCGGAAATCACCTACACCGACATTCTCAATCAGCGAACGCCCAACGCCCTGGTCGTCCTCTCGGCCTGCGAATCCGCCCGCGGCAAATCCGAAGGCGGCGACATCTACTCCCTCGCCCGCGCCTTCCAGGGCGCCGTCGCCCGCGCCGTCGCCGCCACCCTCTGGCAAATCGACGACTTCATCCACGCCTTCTACCGCCGCCTCCTTGACGGCCAATCCGCCGGCGCCGCCATGCTCGCCAGCCAGCGTGACTACCAAAAAAACGGCCACCCACCCAGAGTCTGGGCGC